>NZ_ML133651.1:0-379018 GCF_003985135.1 Rhizobium fabae | reverse complement strand
GCCAAGCTGCGCGTCGACATGCGCACCGAGATCAAGCGGCTGCACCAGCGCATGGGCACGACGATCGTCTACGTCACCCACGACCAGATCGAGGCGATGACGCTGGCGACCAAGATCGCCGTGCTGAAGGATGGCGTGCTGCAGCAGTTCGGCACGCCGGCCGAGATCTACAACAATCCCGCCAATATCTTCGTCGCCGACTTCATGGGATCGCCGGCGATGAACCTGCTCAACGCCACCGTCGAGAACGGCGGGGGTGGGCTGGAGGTCTCGCTCGAACGGCCGCACGGCGGACCGCTGAGACTGCCCGTCATATCAGCCGGCAACGGCCTGTCCTCCTATGCCGGCAAACAGGTGATCTTCGGCATCCGCCCCGAAGCGCTGACCGATCCCGATGGCGCCGACCGCAAGGCGCGCTCGCTGACCGAAGGCGACTGCCTGATCGAGGTCGTCGAACCGGCCGGCTCCGACACCTTCGCCGTCACCAAACTCGGCGGCAAGTCCGTCATCGCCCGCCTGCGCGCCGATGCCGGCATCGCCCCAGGACAAAACACACGCCTCGCCTTCAATCTCGACAAGGCCGTCTTCTTCGATCCCCAAACCCAGGCACGAATAACGTGAGGGCCATCAGAGCGCCGCGCGTCCTAAAAAACGCGCGAACACTTTGAGCCCGCGCATAATCCTTTCCGAAAATCGATTTCCGGGGTTCTGCGCTAGGCGGCCGTCACGGTAAGCGTCACCGGCGCGAAACGCGAGGAGACCGCTTCGGCGGTAATCTCGCCGATCAGCCCCGTCGCCTCCAGCCAGAAGCCAGCGGTGCCGCCCTGCAGCGGCACATTGGTCGGGCCGACGATTTTTGCCGGGCCGTGCACCTTCAGCGAAATGACGTCGTTCATGAAAGGCAGGCGCTGGCCGCATTGGTCGAGGGCGCGGATGATGACGCGCGTGCTGTCGCGTTCGCGGGCCTTCAGCGTCTGGCTGTCGGCAACGATTTCCAGTCTCGTCGGCAAGGGATCGGCCGCCAGCGTCAGGCTGGCCACCGGATTGCCGCCGATATAGCCGGTGAAGGTGCCGTCGATCCATTCGAGACCCCAGGTGCCGAGTTCATCCTGCGTGAAATGCCGATGATCGAGCACGATGGGCGGGTGCGGCAGATGCGGATAGTTCTCGCGGTCGGGGCCGACGCGCTTGCTGAGCGCGCCATATTGCAGCTCCACCTCGTCGCAATTGGTCAGGATGATCAGCGGCAGCACGCCGCCGATATTGCGCTCGCCGCGCGCCCAGAAGGTGACCGGCTTCATGACGATCTCATCGGAAGGATCGCACTGGCTGATATAGGCATAGGCCGCGAATTTCGGCTCGCGGAACATATCCATGACGCCGTGATAGCAGATGCGGTCGCCGGAGCCGAAATCCTTGTGGGTGTTGTAATCGAACATGCACCAGCCGATCGCGCCCGAAATGTCAGGGTCGCCATAGGCAGCATTCAGCACATCAAGGTGACGGCGCACATGCTCGGCCTGGCGCTGTTCCTGATCGTAGATCTTCGTTGGGTGCATATGGCCGTTGAACTCGGTGATGAGGTACGGCACCTTTTGAGACAAGCCGGTATTTTCCTGCTGACCGCGGAGCGCGGTGCGCGGGCGATTGGCGCCCGGCAGTTCCTCGTTGCCGAGGATGAAGTCGTTCATCGTGTAGACGTCTTCGAGCAGCTCGCTCTCGGTGAGATAACGCACGCCGCCGGTCTGGCGGGTGCTGTCGAGTTCGCGGGCGAGCCGGTTGGTCTCGACGTAAAAGTCGTGACTATCCTGCGACTCGTTGATGCGGACGCCCCAGATGATGATCGAGGGATGGTTCCAGTCGCGCTCGATCATGCGGCGGACATTTTCGATCGACTCCTTCTGCCAGTCGGCATCGCCGATATGCTGCCAGCCGGGGATTTCCTCGAAGACGAGAAGGCCGATCGCGTCGCAGCGGTCGAGGAACCATTTCGACTGCGGGTAGTGCGAGGTGCGGACGATGTTGCACTTCAGCACCGTCTTCATGATATCGGCGTCGCGCTCCTGGGCGGAACGGCCGGCGGCATAACCGACATAGGGGAAGGCCTGGTGGCGATTGAGGCCGCGCAGCTTCAGCGGTCTGCCGTTGAGCAGGAAGCCTTCGGGCGTGAATTCGGCGGTGCGGAAGCCGAACTGGGTCGAGAGGCGGTCGGAGCCATGCTCGGTCCTGAGTTCGACGGTGACCTCATAGAGTGTCGGATTGCTGATATCCCAGAGCGTGATGCCGATGAGGCCGCCGAAGGAAAGCCGGGTGCGTTCGCCGATCGTTTCCGTTGCGGCGGTGGCGATAATAGTGCCGTCGGCCTGCTTCAGCGTGGCGGTGACGGTCGCCGAGAAGCTGCGACCCTCGGGGTTGGCGATATCGACACGGACGGTCGCCGATTTCTCCGGGCCAAGAACGTCTGTGGTTTCGATCTTGAGATTGCGGATCGAGACCGGGTCAGTGACCTTCAACCAGACGTCGCGGTAGATGCCGGCATAAGTGAGATAATCGATGCGGCCGCCGAAGGGCGGAATCGCGGGATTTTCACTGCCGTCGATCTTGACGGTCACGAGGTTTTCGCCTCTCACCAGCTTGCCGGTGAGCCGGGCCTCGAAGGGCGTGTAACCATCCTTATGCGCGATGATTTCCTCGCCGTTCAGATAGACGACGCTGTCGGCCATGGCCGCGTCGAAGACGAGCGAAATCTCGCGGCCCTCGAATTCCGGCAGCCAGCGCAGCACTTTCTGATAGGTGAAGGCGCGCTGGTAGCTGGTTTCGTCGAAATAATTGAAGGGCAGTTCGACGGCGGTGTGCGGCAGGCTGACCGACTTGGCGGCGTCAAAGCTTTCGAGCAGACGCTGGCCGAAGCCTTCGTGGAAACTCCAACCTTCGTTGAAGGAAAGGACGGAACGCATTTCAGGCTCTCCCGGTTGCTGCATCAAGAACGGTGCGGCGCCTCTCGGCGCGTGAAAACTGAGTCATGATTTTTCTCCTTGATGCAATGGATATGCGAGCTGTCAGGCGGTCGAGCCCCAGCGGGGGGTGCAGGTGAGCGTGATGCTGTGCGGCCCTTCGATCTCGGCGTCGTGGCGTTCGATCAATTCAACGACCGCATCGATGAAGGCGGTGTGGTCGAGGCTCAGGGTGGTGAGGTCATTGCAATCCCAGGCGGCCATGGCGATGCCGTCCTGGCCGACGATGGCGATATCGCCGGGCGTGCTCTTGCCGAGCACGCGGCGCGCCGCATCGCGTGCGCCGATCGCCATGACGTCGTTGCCGCAGATGATGGCGTCGACCTTGTCGCGATGCAGCAGGAGCACGGCTTCCTTGAAGCCGGAATCGTAGGAATAATCGCCGAAGGCCTGCGCTTCGAAGGAGAGCCCACGTTTGGCGAGCGCCTCGGCGAACCATCGACGCCTCAGCTTGTCGATCCAACTGGAGTTGGTGCCCGAGAGGTAGGCGAAGCGCTTCTTGCCGTCGCGGACGATCTTTTCGATGATCTCGTCGGCAGCCTCGGAGCCGTCGATGCGGATGCTGGAAACGTTTTCGTTTTCGAGCGGCTCGAAGGAGACGATGATCGGCTTCGTCGTGTGGAAGATGTCGACGGCATCCTGCATCGATACCATGTCGGAGAAGACGACGACGTGATCAACCTGATAGGTGGAGGCAAGCCGCATCAGCTGCAGCCGGTCGGAATGGTCGGCGCAGCAGAGGATGATCGGGAGCAGCTGCCGCGCCTGCAAGCGGTGGACGAGAAGCTGCTGCTCCTCGGCCTCGCAGGGGTTGCCGATCGCATTGACGACGAGGGCGACGAGCCGGGAGCGCTGGTTGTTCAGCGAACGGGCGATCGCATTCGGCTGGTAGCCATATTCACGGGCGACGGCGAGGATACGGTCGCGCGTCGCGCGGCCGATGCGCGAATCCGGCGAGAAGGCGCGGGAAATGGTGGCGGAGGAGACGCCGGCGAGTTTGGCCAGTTCCTTCGAAGTGATCCGCCGTTTGTTCATTCCGCTCATTTTCAGCGCCTGCTAGGCGACGATCCTGACGGAGGCGCCGCCGGCCGCTGCCGATTCCTTGATTGCATCCCATAGCCTAGCGAATCTGAGGCCCATTTCAACGGAGCCGGAGTTTTCCATCTTTCCCGCGCGAATGGCGAGGAAATTTTTCATGGGATTGCCGAGAATCTCGGCTTCCTCGCGCGGCTCGGCGTTGCGGCCGACGCTGATCTCGCGCCAGCCGCCCCAGGCGTCGATGCGCACGATCGCCTTCGAATAGAAGAAGGTAATGTAGGAGGCGCAGCCGGGAGGGCCTTCGCCGGCGGCCGTCAGCGTCGCCAGCGCGCCGTTCTTCAATCGGGCGGAGACTGCGGTCGATATATCGACCTTTTTGCCGTGATTGGCCATATAGGCCGAAACGCTGTCGAAATCGGAATTGGCGAGCAGGCAGACGGTGTTCATCATATGGGCGCCGGTATCGAACATGAAACCGCCGCCTGATATTTCAGGCTGCTGCTTCCAATGACCGTCGTAGTTGGACGACCAGCTTTCCCAGATCATGCCCGATATGGCGATTAGCTCGCCGAATTCGCCGGCAAGTGCGCGCCTGCGCGTATCGAGCACCAGCGGCGACAGGCCGCCCTGGAAGGCGGTGACGATGGTGACACCGCTCTTCTTCTGCGCGGCGATCAGCCGCTCGGCCTCAGTGACCGTCGTCACCATCGGTTTTTCCAGGAAGAGATCGAGACCTGCCTCGGCGACGGCGGTCGCCTGCTCGGCATGGAAGGCATGCGGGGTGGAGATATAGACGATATCGAGTTCGCCCCTCATTTCGGCGAGCATCCGGCGATAGTCCTCGAAGCTCGTCGGTTCCGGCGCGCCGGCGGCGAGGCAGACGTCAATCAGGCGCTGGCGCGAGGCCGCCGTGGTGTCCGCCAGCGCTGCGAATTCGATCTCCGGCATCGTGGCCCAGCTCGCGGCATATTCCGCTGCCTTCAAGCCCGCGCCGATGACGCCGAGGCGCAATTTCTCAGGCATGAAATTCCTCCCTGAACGAAGTGTGCACACGATTACACAAACGGCATAAAGAAGACAAGTGCTAGATTAATAAGTAATATCAATGCATTAAATTTCAGCTTCGAATCTTTTCAAAATCCGTCTTGCCAGCATTTGGAATGCGTGTACATTTTGGCGGCCGGTGCTGGAGGGCGCCGTATCTCTAAAAAGGGAGGACTTCCATTGAAGAAGACGGTTCTTGGTGGCCTGTGCGCCATTCTGCTGAGCGCGGTTTCGACGCTGGCGCAGGCTGAAACAATCCGAATTGCAAATCACGGTCAGGCGGGCATCGATGCTATGAAGTCGACCGTCGAGCGGATCGAAAAGAAGTATGGCGTGACCGTCGAGGTCATCGAATATCCGGCGCCCGACAAGGATTGCCTGACCAAGCTTCTGACGGAGCTCGGCGCCGGCAACGCACCCGATCTGTTCTCCATTCCGACGACGGCCGCCGTTGCTGACATGGTGGAAGCCGGCTACCTCGCGCCTGTTACCAAGGAGTTCAAGGCCTGGGACGGCTACGCCAATCTTTATGACGTTGCCAAGGAACTTGCCGTCAGCCCCGACGGCGAAACCTATGTGATGCCGTTCATGCTTGGCATCCAGGAAATCTACTATCGCAAGGACGTTCTCGAAAAGGCCGGCATCTCGACCGAACAGCCGAAGACCTGGCGGGAACTTCTCGACCGCGCCGCAGAGATCAAGCAGAAGACCGGCGCCTATGGCCTGCTCTTCCCGGCTGGCGTCTCCTGGGGAAGCGGCGCCTTCGACGAAGGCTTCCAGCACCTGCTTGTCGGTTCCAAGACGCCGCAGCTTGCCGATGCCGACGGCAAGCTCGATCTCAATGGCGAGGGCATCAAGGACGTCTTCGATGTCTACAAGGAATTGATCGACAAGGATCTGATGCCGACGCAGCCGTTGCTCGGGCCCGAGCCCTGGGTCGTGCCGAAGTACCAGATGTTCCCGGCCGGCAAGCTCGCCGCGACCACCTGTGGCTCCTGGTGCTACATTTTCGACTGGGGCCGTGAAAGCAAGAACCCGATCCCTGAGGTAACGAAGGTGGTCGGCACCTGGACGGTTCCAGGCCAGAACAGCGGCCAGTACGTGCTTGCCAACCTCGCCGCACCGTGGGCGGTCAATTCCAAGTCGGCCAATACGGAGCTCGCGATCAAGGCGCTGATGGAGATCGGCTCGATCGAAACGCAGGTTTCCTATGCCGCACGCATCGGCAACATTCCGGCCAGCAAGGATGCGGCAAAGAATGCCGACTTCCAGAAGCTGACGGAGCTGGTTCCGATCCATGCTGCGGCTGAAAACGGCGTGTTCCTGAAGCAGGCCTCCGGCTTCGGCACGGTCTCCGAAGGTGTCGCGCGGGCCACAGAAGCGCTGCTGCGTAAGGAAACCGATGCCTCCGGCGCCCAGAAGATCCTTGTCGACTATGTCAAGGAAACGCTCGGCGACGACAAGGTCAAGTGAGCATTCGCTTTCTTCCCTAGACCAGAACGGGGGACGCGGCATCAACGCCCGCGTCTTCCCGCTTTCATCTGATGAGCCGCTTCATTCGGCAAGGTTGTGAGCTTCCATGGCCCGAAACTCTCATGAAAAGCGCGCCGAGCGGCAATGGCTCCTGATCCTGCTGCCTTCGCTGGTGCTGCTTCTGGCCTTCGTCATCTATCCGGCCATCTATTCCATCTATCTGAGCTTCACCAACGAGGCGCTGACCGGGGCGGCCGCACTTCGACCCCGCTTCGTCGGCTTCAGGAACTATATCAGGCTCTTCAACGACGCGAAGTTCTGGAACGCGCTGTTCGTCACCTTCGTCTTCGTCATCGGTTCGGCTGTCATCGGCCAGTTCGTGCTCGGCCTCGTCTCTGCCCTCGCGCTACGCCGGCCGATCCGCTTCCGGCGGGTGTTCTCGTCGATCATCCTGTTGCCGAACGCCGCCCCTGAGGTCGTTGCCGGTTTCATGTGGATCTCGATGCTGGCAGGCGGCGACAATGCCACGCTCAGCCGCATCGTTAGTTTTTTCGGCGTCACGCCGGCCGACTGGCTGCAGGTCTTCCCGTTGTCGATGATCATCGTCGTCAATACCTGGCGCGGCATCGCGACTGCAATGATCCTGCTGACGGCAGGCCTCAGCACCATTCCGGCCGAGATCTACGAGGCGGCGCGCATGGACGGCGCGACACCCTCGCAGATGTTCCGCCGCATCACCCTGCCGCTGATGATGCCGACGATCCTGCTCTACATGCTGATCTCGGCCGTCTCCACCATCGCCGTCTTCGGCCTCGTCTACGCGCTGACGCGCGGCGGACCGGGCGGGGCAACGGAGGTCGTCAGCATCTATATCTACAACCAGTCCTTCACGGCGTTCCAGCTCGGATATGGCGCTGCAGTCGCTGTCGTCGCGCTCGTCATCTCGCTGATATTGGGCATTGCCTATGTCCGGGCGATGAAGGTGGAGGTCTGAGATGACAGTCGTTTCCCCAAGCGAGACCGCAAACAAGGTGCGCTCCGACCTCATCGCCTATGCGACGCTGTCGCTGATCTCGATCTTCTGTGCCGTGCCTTTCTTCTGGGTACTGCTCGCCTCGTTCGACGGCAATGCGCAGCTTTTTCTGCATTGGCCGGAGGAATGGACCTTCGCCAACTATGTCAGGGTCTTCACCAAGGAGGACGGTGCGAAGTGGCTGTTCAACTCGCTCTTCGTGGTCGGCGGCGCCACGCTGCTCGTCATGGTGCTTGCGGGGCTCGGCGGTTATGCGCTGTCGCGCACGCGGGCCTGGTGGAAGCTGCCCTTCCTCTACGCGATCCTGCTCATCCGCGTGCTGCCGCCGACGGCGCTCGTGGTGCCGCTCTATAAATTCCTGCTGACGCTGAACAATGCCGAAGCGGCGGTTCTGAGGCCGATCTTCGGCAGCTATACCCGCGACATCATGCGCTGGACCGGCTTCATCGACGGCTATCTCGGCCTGATCCTGGTGCTTGCGACGATGCAATTGCCCCTGGCGCTCTGGATCATGAAGACCTTCTTCGATGGGCTGCCGAGGGATTACGAAGAGGCAGCGCTGATGGACGGGGCGACGCTCATCCAGCGCATCCGCCGGGTGCTGATTCCGCTGGCGCTGCCGGGGCTCGCCGCCGCTGGGCTGTTCGCCTTCATGTCGGCCTGGGGCGATTTCCTCTTGCCGCTGATCTTCCTGTCCTCGCCGGAGCTGCAGACGCTGCCGCTCGGTCTCTTCCGCGCCTTCCTGCGCATCAACGAGATCGATTACGGCCTGCTGACCGCGCTGGCCTTCATTTACCTGCTGCCCGCCGTCGTCGCCTTCGGCTTTGCGCGGCGCTTCCTCGTCCAGACATTCTCGGGCGGCGTGAAGGGCTGAGCCTAAGAAAGAGAAACAGATGATCAATCTCCGAAACGTTCGCAAATTCTACGGGGCGCTCGAGGTCATCAAGGGTGTCGACATTACGGTTGAGGATGGCGAATTCGCCGTTTTCGTCGGCCCGTCCGGCTGCGGCAAGTCCACGCTGCTGCGCATGATCGCCGGCCTTGAAGGCATCGATGAGGGTGACCTCATCCTCAACGGCAAGCGCATCAACGATGTGCCGCCGGACAAGCGCGGCATCGCCATGGTGTTCCAGTCCTATGCGCTCTATCCGCATATGAGCGTTGCCGAAAATATCGGCTTCTCGCTCAGCCTGAAGAAGGTGCCGGAGGCGGAGACCCGCCGGCAGGTGGAAGGCGTTGCCGAGATTTTGCAGCTCACCGACTACCTCGACCGCCGCCCGGCCGCCCTTTCGGGCGGCCAGCGCCAGCGCGTGGCGATCGGCCGCGCCATCATCAAGAAACCGGCGCTGATCCTGTTCGACGAGCCGCTGTCGAACCTCGATTCAGCGCTGCGCGTGCAGATGCGCGCCGAGTTGCAGCGCCTGCACCGTGAGCTGAAGGCGACCGTCGTCTACGTCACCCACGACCAGGTGGAGGCGATGACGATGGCCGACCGCATCGTCGTGTTGAACAAGGGCGTTGTGGCACAGGAGGGCGCGCCGATGTCGCTCTACCATCAGCCGGACAATGAATTCGTCGCCACCTTCATCGGCTCGCCGAAGATGAACGTCATACCGGTTACCGCGACGCGGGCCTCGGCGGGCACACTGCATCTTACCAGCCCGATCGGGCTTTCGCTCGATCTTGCCGATGCCAGCGGCGCGGTGCCGCAGGGCGAGGCCAAGCTCGGCATCCGGCCGGAGCATCTGAAGATCGCGCCGGAAGGGCAGGGCAATTTCACCGCGGAGGTGGTCATCGTTGAGCGCCTTGGCGTCGAGACCTACATGACCGTCGGCTCGCCGCAGCAGCCGATCGTCGTGCGCGCCGAGGGCGATATCGCCGTACGGCCGGGCGACCGCGTGCCGCTGACGGCCGATCCCGCCGCCTGCCATCTGCTCGATTCCGCCGGCCGGGTGATCCGTCCGGCAACCGCCTGACACCCCCAACATCGCCCAAACATCGAGGAATGCCATGACAATCAAGGTCACCATCTGGAACGAGGGACGCCACGAGCAGCTCCACAGGGAAGTCCAGGAGATCTATCCGGACCGTATCGACGGAGCGATCGCCGCCGGCATTGCCCATCCGGATTTCGAAATCCGGCGCGGCACGCTGGATGATCCCGACGAAGGCCTGCCGGACAGCGTGCTCGATGATACCGACGTGCTGCTCTGGTGGGGACATATGGCGCATGAGGAGGTCAGCGACGGGCTGATCGACCGTGTGCAGCAGCGCGTGCTGAAGGGCATGGGACTGCTGGTGCTGCATTCCGGCCACCATTCAAAGCTCTTCCGCCGGCTGATGGGCACCAATGCCAACCTTTCCTGGCGCGAGAGCCCGGATGGCGATTTGGAGCGCGTCTGGGTGGTCAATCCCTCTCATCCGATCGCCGAAGGCCTGCCGCCCTATTTCGAGGTCAATGCCTCGGAAATGTACGGCGAGCCCTTCGATATCCCGCAGCCGGACGAGCTGGTCTTCGTCTCCTGGTATTCCGGTGGCGAGGTCTTCCGCAGCGGCTGCACCTTCCAGCGCGGGCGCGGGCGCATCTTCTTCTTCAGCCCCGGCCATGAGACCTATCCGATCTATCACGACAAGACAGTGCACAAGGTGATCTCGAACGGCATCCGCTGGGCACAGCAGAAACATACCGACGGCCGCATCCTGGAGAACTGGCATCGTGCCCAGCCGCTGCACGGCAGGCCGGAGGTGGTGAAGGTCTGATCTATGGATACTGCGCGCCGGTCGTCTTGATATAAATCGAATAGACCGAACGCGTCGCGGTGATGAAGAGCCGGTTCTTCTTGGGGCCGCCGAAGGTGAGATTGGACACCGTCTGCGACATCCTTATCTTGCCGAGCAGCTCTCCCCCCGGCGAAAAGCAATGCACGCCGTCGCTGGAGCTCGTCCAGAGGTTGCCTTGCACATCGAAACGGAAGCCGTCGGGGTGGCCGACGTCGAGGCTGCAGAAATAACGGCTATTCGTGAGCCTCCGGCCGTCAATGACGTCGAAGACGCGGATGTGGCAGGGCACTTCGTGTTTGGCCGAGCCGGAATCGGCAATGTAGAGCTTCGTCTCATCGGGCGAGAAGGCAAGGCCGTTCGGCTGGATGAAATCCTCGACCACTGCGTCGATCGCGCCGCTTGCGGGGTCGATGCGGTAGACGTTGCGCGTCGGCTGCTCGGGCTCGGCCTTGTGGCCCTCGTAATCAGACAGGATGCCGTAGGTCGGGTCGGTGAACCAGACCCCGCCGTCCGAATGCACGACGACGTCGTTCGGCGAGTTCAGCCGCTTGCCTTTGTAGCTATCGGCCAGAACGGTGATGGTGCCGTCCGTCTCAGTGCGGGTGACGCGGCGGCCGCCATGTTCGCAGGAAACCAGCCGGCCCTGCCGGTCACGGGTATTGCCGTTGACGTAATTGGAGGGCGAGCGGAAGACCGAGACCGTCCCATCCGGCGTCCAGCGCATGATGCGTTCATTCGGGATATCGCTCCAGAGCAGGCAGTTCAGGTCGGAAAACCAGACCGGGCCTTCCGTCCAGCGGCAGCCGGAATAAAGCTCCTCGAGCGCTGCGCTGCCGATGACCATTGCACCGAAGCGTTCGTCGCGAATGTCATAAAGCGGATTGTCGGCCACGCCAGCTTCCTCCCTGAATGCTACCGCTCTTTTCCTAGCGGCAAATCCTGGGAGGTGCCAGAGCCCGGCAACGGAAATACCGGGCTCCGGTTTCTCAGAGGGCGGCGACCGGATGCGGCGAGCCGTCATAGGCGCCCCAGATCGACTGGTCAAAGCAGATGACCGAGCCGGTCATCAGGCCAGATTCGGCCGATGACAGGTAGGCGCAGGCGCGCGCCACCTCATGCGGATCGACGAGGCGGCCGAAGGGTTGGCTTGCCGCCGCCTTCTCCAGCCAGTCGGCGGGTGCATCGTGATATTCGCGCTGGATGCGATCCTCGCCTTCGGACGCCATCCAGCCGATATTGAGGCCATTGACGCGTATGCGGTTGCGCAACAGCGCGTAGGCGGTGTTCTTCGTCAGCGTTTCCAATGCGCCCTTGGAGGTGCAATAGGCGGCGATGAAGGGCTGGCCTGCTTTGGCTGACATCGAGCCGATATTAACGATCGTCCCCTCGATCTTTTCGCGGCGCATGACCTTCACCGCTTCCTGCATCAGGAAAAACGGCGCACGCACATTGACGGCGAACATGGCGTCGAAGAGTTCCGGGCTTGTGTCGAGGATCGTGCCGCGATCGGTGATGGCGGCGGCATTGACCAGTGCGTCGACGCGGCCGAAGGCCGCGTCGCAGGCGCGCACGACATTCTGCGCGTCTTCGACCTTGCCGAGATCGGCCTTGACGTAAATGACCTTGCTACCGGTCGCGGTCGAAATCTCCGCGGCCTTCGCCTTGCCCTTGGCTTCGTTGCGGCCGCAGATGACGATGCCCTCCGCACCGCGTTCGGCGAAGAGGCGGGCAATGGTGGCTCCCAACCCTTGCGTGCCGCCTGTGACAATGGCGATCTTGCCGTCAAGGCGGCCGTGGTCCGTGCTCATGTGGTTCCTCCTTGGTGACGATGTGCAAATGGCCTCCCGCGGATGCGGGAGGCTTTTAGGTTGGCGCGATGAGAGTTAGCTCAGCTTCTTCTGCGCCTGCTTCGCAAGCGCTGCCGTAAAGGCTTCATCGCTCCAGCCCTCCCGCAACGCCTCATGCATCAGCTGCGCCTGCGTCTTCGGCGCTAGCCCGCCGAGCGGCGGGTCGCGATCGAGATTGGTCGGGAAGGAGTATCCCTCGGCGCAGGCGGCGACGGCGTTGGCGATTTCATCGGGCGAGAGGCTGTCCTGCAGCGCCTTCAAGGCAGGAAAGAGCTTGGCGCTCATCCGTTCGCGGTTGACGGTTTCCATAGCCCGGCCGAAGGCGGAGGAGACCTGCAGGAGGTTGGCGACACGCTTGATGTCGGCCGAGCGGTTGGTGCCGGCGGCATGGAAGAGCGCGGGATTGAAGAAGACGACGTCGCCTTTTTCGAGCGGAAGCTGGATATGGTTGGCCTCGAAATAATCCCTGAACTCCTGCCGCCTCAGCGCGAGATAACCTGGCACATAGGTCTGGCTGTGCGGCAGGAAGAGCGTCGGCCCGCTTTCGAGAGGCATGTCGCAATGAGCGACCGCGCCCTGCAGCGTCAGGACCGGCGAAAGCCGGTGCACATGCGCCGGAAACTGCTCGATCACCTCAGAAGATTGGAAGCCGAGATGGTAATCGCGATGGGCCGACTGCGCCGCCCCACCCGCATTGACGCGGTTCACCTGCGCCGTCATCTGGTAGCTCGGGCCGAGCCAGGCTTCGCTTGCCAGCGCCACGATGGCGTTGCCGTAATATTCGGCGAAATTTGCAGGATCGGCGAGGCAGTGTTTCTCCAGCGAGTTCCAGATGCGGTCGTTGGCGCCAGGCTTGGCGAAGTGATCGCCGCCACCGGTCGAGGTGCGGCGCTGTTCCTCGATGATTGCATCGAAGATGGCGCTCGCGCGGTCAATGATGCTGGTATCCTCGAAAGCGCGCTTGAACACGACGACACCGGGGCCTTCGCCGAAGGCCTCGCAAATCTCGGCGAGCACGGCTCGCCTGCCTTCCGGCGTTGCGGCTGCGGCCATCACCTTGCGGCTGTCATAGATCAGCACGTTTTGTTCGACCGCCGACGCCGAGGGGTAATCGGCAAGCTCGGTCGTCTTTTCCGCAAGGCTGCGGAAATCGTCGAGATCGCAGGCCTCTTCGCTTAGCCAGACGCGGTCGGCGCGCAGTTTCTGCCGGTTGTCGGTTTTCATAGCGGGCTCCTCCCTCTTTCCGATGAAGGCACTATACGCCGCGACGCCAGGTGATATAGATCAGAAACCCATCAAAAAACCATCAAGCCGAGGCCATGGCACATCTCTTTCTCGTCAAGGACATCGCCTTTCAGGCCGGGCTCAGTACAGCGACCGTCGACAGGGTGCTGAATGGCAGGCCAGGTGTGCGGCGGCAGACCGAGATGCGCGTGAAGGCGGCGATCGCAGAACTGGAGAAGCAGCAGGCCGGTGCGATGGGCAGCGGGCGCATATTGGCGATCGATATCGTCATGGAGACGCCACAGCGGTTCAGTGACGCGGTGCGAGCCGCTTTCGAGGCGGAGATGGCGGCCTTCCTTCCCGGTGTCTTCCGCTGCCGGTTCCATTTCGCCGAGGTGATGAAGCCGGCTGAGCTGGTTCAGCTTCTCGACCGCATCCGGCTGCGTGGCACCCACGGCATCGTGCTGAAGGCGCCTGACGTCGCCGACGTGGCGGCTGCGGTTGCGCGGGCCGATGTGGCCGGCATTCCCGTGGTGACGCTGGTGACAGACCTGCCGAATTCGGCGCGCATCGCCTATGCCGGCGCCGACAACCGGGCGGCGGGAGAGACCGCCGCCTATCTGATCGGCGAATTCCTCGGCGGTCATGGCGGCAAGGTGCTGGTAACGCTGTCGAGCGGCCGGTTCCGCGGCGAGGAGGAGCGCGAAATCGGCTTCCGCCGGATCATTCGCGCGCACTATCCCGAAATCGGCATCACCGAAATCAGCGAGGGGCACGGCACCGATGCCGCGACGGGGACGCTCGCGGCGGCAGCGCTTGCGGCCGATCCCGCCATCAACGCCGTCTATTCGATCGGTGGCGGCAACCGGGCGGTACTGGCGGTCTTCGAGGCGGCCAAGCGTCCGGTCCGTGTCTTCGTCGCTCATGATCTGGATGCGGACAATCGCGCCCTGCTTGCTGCGCGCCGGATCGGCTTCGTGCTGCATCACGATCTCAGAACTGATGCGCGTTCCGCCTTCCGGGCGATCATGAGCCGGACTGCGGCATCGGGGCGAGCGGTTTCGAACTCGCTCTCTTCCGTTGAAATCGTTACGCCCTACAATATGCCCGCGGGCGATTGAGCCAATCGGCTTTCCTTCCATGGCGAATTCGGGCTACAGCTGGCGTGAATGAGGTGAGCGAGATGGATTACAGTGACGTCAGCACTATCGCAGCCTGGGTCACGGAGCAGGGCCTGAAGGGTGCTTCGGAAGTCGAGCTGATGACCGGTTTCTGTACGGCTTGCCGGAAGGCCGGGCTGCCGCTCGATCGCGGTCTGGCGCTGATGGATACGCTGCATCCCGTGCATGAAGGCCGGGCCTTCCGCTGGGACAGCGAGGAGATGGTCGAGACGGAATTCGAATATGGTCCGTCGAGTGCGGGAGAGGCGGCTGCGAACTGGCAGCGTTCAGCCTTCTATTATCTCTGGTCAGGCAACGAGAAAGAAGTGCGTCGCCGTATCGGGTTCGGCGATCCGATCGATTTTAGCCTGCTCGATACGATCGCTGCGGCCGGCCACACGGATTTCGTGGCGATGATGCATCGTTTCGCCGAAGCCGGCACGATCGGCGAGATGGATTGCTTCTTTTCGCATTTCTCTACGAAGCATCCCGAGGGTTTCTCCGATCATCACCTCGCCATCCTGCGCAAGCTGGTGCCGGTACTGGGGCTGGCGATCAAGTGCATCGCGCTCGGACGCATCGCCCGCACCATCGCGGAAGTCTATTTGGGAGAGGATGCGGCCCGCCAGGTGATGGAAGGCAAGATCAGCCGAGGCAAATCGGAGCGGATTTCGGCGGCACTCTGGTTTTCCGATCTCTTGAACTACACCAAGATTTCCGATCGCGTGCCTCCGGAGGAAATCATCCCGCTGCTTAACGATTACAGCGAGGTGGCGATCTCTGCGGTCCATCAGGCGGGCGGCAACGTGCTGAAGCTGATCGGCGATGGCGTGCTCGCCATCTTCAAGGGCGAGGTGCCGGCGGAGACTTGCCGCGCAGCGCTCAAGGCCGAAGCGCTTCTACGGGAAAAGCTCCGCGTATTGAACGCCGCACGTGAGGCCGATGGCCGGCCAACCACCGATGTCTATATCGGCCTGCATATCGGCGACGTGTTCTACGGCAATATCGGCAGCCAGGACCGGCTTGATTTCACGGTTATCGGCCCTGCCGTCAATGAGGTCAGCCGCATTGCCTCGATGTGCCGTTCGGTCGATCTCAACCTGTTGATCTCCTCCGATTTTGCGGCTGCGATACCGGAGGAACAGCGCCCATCGCTCGCTTGCGTCGGGCGCTATGCGTTGCGTGGCGTGCAGCGCGCGCGGGAGCTTTATACGCTCGACAGCGCGCGGCTGAACAACTGATCCCGGGAATTGCACTATCGCAGCAGGGCCGACCGACTATTTGATAAGGCTGTGCCGCAGCGCCCATTTTTCCGGCCCATGGACGGCGGCAAAGAGCAGACCGGCAAGGAAGGTGAAGTGATCGATGAAGAAGCCGAACTCGGCTTGGTTCTGCTGCCAATGGGATGGGCCGTGGAAGGAGAAGGCGAGGAAGATCACATAGATGCCTGCCAAGAGGCTCGCCTCGGTGAAGAAGGCCCCTGATATGAACGCGAGTGCGAGGGCGATCTCGAAGAAGGCTGCGACCCAGCTGAGAAATGTCGCCATGGGGAAACCGGCAGCGGCGATATAGGCCGCGGTCGCGCCGATATCGGCGAACTTGAAGCCGGCGGCCATGAAGAAGACGAAGCTGAAGATGATGCGGGCGATGATGACTGCGATTGCTCTGGCCATGTGAAACCTCCTTTTTGAGCTTCCATTATGACGGATGAAATATTCGATATCCTACACGGCGAATGAAAAAGGTCGCCTGCGCGACCCTCCGCTCTCACCACTCGGCGGAGCTGCTGTCGGCATGGCGGCAGATCGGGTTGCGCCAGCGGCGGCCTCCTTGGCGCTCGACGCCCAGGCCCGGCCCCTGACGAGAGCCATCTGCTGGTATGATGATTTAGGTTATGAAGATGTCGTCTTCGCCCGATAGAGCGTTATATTGCCGGTGGGGACCTCGAAGTCCTCTTCCGGATGGGGCGGCATTCCGCCGTCCCTCGAAAGCTCAAATCGAAAACAGGAGGACGGAATGCAGATCAATCGTACGGCTTCGGCTCATTGGACCGGTGGCCTCAAGGACGGTAAAGGCCTGATCTCGACGCAGAGCGGCGCCCTGAAGGATTATCCCTATGGTTTTGCAAGCCGCTTCGAAGGCGTTCCCGGCACCAATCCGGAAGAACTGATCGGCGCAGCCCATGCCGGCTGCTTCACCATGGCGCTCTCGCTGATCCTCGGCGAAGCCGGTTTTACCGCCGAGCACATGGAAACCTCCGCCAAGGTGACGCTCGAAAGCGTCGAGGGCGGCTTTGCCATCACCGCTATCCATCTCTCACTCTCCGGCCGCATCCCAGGCGCCGACGAGGCTACCTTCACCGAACTCGCCAATAAGGCTAAAGCCGGCTGCCCGATTTCCAAGGCGCTCGCAGCCGTCCCGATCACGCTCGACGTCAAGCTCGCCTGATTTCCGCTATCCGCGCAGGGGTGCCGCGCGCTTCCGCGTCGCGGCACTTTTTAAGCGGCTCGACGATTTTTCCGGAAAATTCGCCTGATCAATGCGCCTGCAGCCGCCGGCGCATTGATCAGGCGTGCCTGCGTCGCGCTGCCGCAGCTTGACAAATGATGCCTGATATTTTACGACTGACGAAATTCAAAAATCGTCAGTCGTAATTCGAGGTATCGAAACTATGGACGACATCACGGAAAATACGCTCGACATCACGCGGCAGGAGAATGTCACGCGCATTCTCGATGCGGCCGAGCGGCTGTTCCGTCACTACGGCTACAGCAAGACGACGGTGGCCGACATCGCCCGCGATCTCGGCATGTCGCCAGCCAACATCTATCGCTTCTTCGCCTCCAAGGTGGAAATTCACCAGGCACTCTGCGGGCGCATGCTCGCCACCGCTTATCAAATCGCCTACGACATCCGCCACCAGCCGGTCAGCGCCAGCGAGCGGCTGCGTCGCTATGTCGAGACCCAGCATCAGTTGACGCTGGATCTGATGCTCGACGAGATGAAGGTGCATGAGATGATCATCGTCGCGATCGAGCGCGACTGGCACGTCATCGAAAAACATATCGACCGCGTCCACGATCTGATCGCCGAAATCATCGCCGAAGGCATTGCCGCCGGCGAGTTCGCCGAGCAGGACCCGGTCGTTGCCTCACGCTGCTTCGGCGCGGCGACAATCAATCTCTGCCACCCGCAGATGGTGGCGCAATGTCTTGCCAAAACCAACCGCGCAAGCGTCGACGAACTGATCGACTATGTGATCAGAGCCCTGAAAAAATAATGGACGGCAGTCGCCGTCGCGACCCCCGAAACGATCCAGGAGTGCGGAAGATGTTTTCGCTCAAGACCCTCAGCCATCGCATGCCGTCCGTCGCCGCTCTCGTGCTCGTCGGCGCTGTCGGCATCGGCCTTTCCGCCTGTTCGGAAGAGAAAGCTGAGGTCAAGCAAGTCATACGGCCCGTGAAGGTCGTCGAGATCGCCAAGGCCGGTGACACGCGCAAGCTCGATTATTCCGGTTCGGTCAAGGCGCGCACGGAGATGAACCTCGGCTTCCGCGTCGCCGGCAAGATCACCGAGCGCCTCGTCGATATCGGCGACCGGGTGACGCCTGGCGATGTTCTCGCCCGGGTCGACGCCACGGATTATCAGTTGGCGGTCAAGACGGCGGACGCCAATCTCGCCTCGGCGGAAAGGGGCGTCGAAACCGCCGATCTCGCCAACAGACGCGCCGAACAGCTTTTCGACAAGAGCGTCGCGCCGAAGTCGCAGGTCGAGCAGGCCTCGCTCAGCCATGACCAGGCGATCTCGCAGCGCGATGCCGCGCTCTCCGCACTCGACCAGGCGAAGAACCAGGTGAGCTACACCGAGCTCAAGGCCGGTCAGAACGGCATCGTGACCGCGATCAATGCCGATACCGGCCAGGTCGTTGGCGCCGGCGCTGCCGTCGTCACCGTCGCTGTCGACGGCGAGAAGGAAGTGCAGATCGCGGTTCCGGAAAACGATATTGCCGAATTCAAACCCGGCAAAACGGTCAAGGCAAGCTTCTGGGCCGACGATAAGCTGGCGCTTGACGGCAAGGTGCGCGAGGTTTCCGGCAGCGCCGACCAGCAGTCGCGCACTTTTGCGGTTCGGGTAAGCCTGCCGAACGATCCGCGCATCTTGCTCGGCATGACCGCGACGATCGAGGCCGACGTCAGCAACGGCAACAGCTATGTCTCGATCCCGCTCAGCGCGCTCGCCGACAAGGACGGCAAGCAGATGGTCTGGACCGTCGACCGCGACACGGCGACCGTGCATGGCCGCGACATCAAGGTCGCCGATTTCACCGGCGACGGCGTGCATGTGACCGAGGGTCTCGACACCGGCGACCTCGTGGTTTCGGCCGGCACGCAGTTCATGAGCGAGAACCTGAAGGTGAAGGTGCCGAACCAGCAGTCGGCTCTTGTCGATACGGACCAGACCGTCCGCTGATCGCGCGATAAAAGGGAACAGGACCATGGACGCCTCCACCACTGAAAAGCGGCCCTTCAATCTGTCGCGCTGGGCAATCGGGCATCCGAGCATCGCCCGCTTCCTCTTCGGGCTGATCATCATCACCGGCGTGCTCGGCCTGATGCGCATGGGCCAGCGCGAAGACCCCGAATTCACCTTCCGCGTCATGGTTGTTCAGGCGATCTGGCCGGGCGCTTCCATCCAGGAAATGGAAGATCAGGTCGTCAACAAGATCGAACGCAAGCTGCAGGAAACGCCGCATATCGACTGGGTCAAGTCCTATACGCGGGCGGGCAGCGCGATCATCACGCTGCAAGTCAAGGGCGACACGAACTCGCAACAGGTGGCGGACGCCTTCTATCAGGTGCGCAAGAAGGTCGGCGACATCTCCAATGAGCTGCCGAAGGGCCTGCTCGGTCCCTATTTCAACGACGAGTTCGGCGATACCTTCATCACGCTGCATTCGATCAGCGGCGATGGCTATTCCTATCCCGAGCTGAAGAAATTCGCGATCCAGGCGCGCGACATGCTGCTGACGACGCCTGGTGTCGAGAAGGCCGTAATCATCGGCGACCAGCCTGAGAAGATCTATATCGACGTCTCCTCCAAGGCGCTCGCCGAGCGCGGCCTGACGATCCTCGACCTGCAGAACGCCATCAAGGGCCAGAACAATGTCGATCCGGCAGGCTCGGTCGATACCGGTCTGCGCTCGGTGCGCATCTCCGTCGAAGGCGATGTGAAGAAGGCCGCTGATATCCGCGAACTGCGCCTTCGCGCCGGCGGCCAGGTGACCCGTCTTGGCGATATCGCCACCGTGAGTTCCGGGCTCGAAGATCCCTATCAGCGCAAGTACCGTTTCAACGGACACGAAAGCGTCCAGGTCGGCGTCGTGATGGCCAAGGGCTTCAACGTGATCGATGTCGGCAAGGGCGTGGAGGCGACCTATCAGCGCTTCGAAGAGTCGCTGCCCTATGGCGTCGCCGTCAACCAGATCGCCAACCAGCCCGATGTCGTGACGGATGCAGTCAGCGAATTCATGCACGCGCTCGGCGAAGCCCTGATCATCGTGCTGATCGTCTCGTTTGTGTCGATCGGCTGGCGCTCGGGTCTCGTCATCGCCATCGCCATTCCGCTGGTGCTCGCCGCCACCTTCGCCCTGATGTACGAACTCGGCATCGACTTGCAGCGCATTTCGCTCGGCGCGCTCATCATCGCGCTCGGCCTGCTCGTCGACGATGCGATGATCGTCGTCGAGATGATGGAGCGAAAGCTGGAGGAGGGGCTCGTCAAGATCGATGCGGCGAGCTTCGCCTATTCCTCGACCGCCTTCCCGATGCTGACCGGCACGCTGATCACCACGGCCGGCTTCATTCCCGTCGGCTTTGCGGCATCGACAGCCGGCGAATACGTCCGATCGCTGTTCTACGTCGTCGGCATCGCGCTTGTGACTTCGTGGTTCGTCGCGGTCTATTTCACGCCGTGGCTCGGTTATATGATCCTCAAGCAGCGTCACCATGCCGGGGAGCATCACGATGCCTTCGACACGGGCTTCTATCGCCGGCTGCGCGGCACGGTCGGCTGGGCGGTTCGCCACCGGGTCATCGTGTTGCTGCTGACGCTCGGCACCTTCGTCACCAGCCTCTGGGTCTTCCAGTTCATTCCGCAGAATTTCTTCCCGCAATCCTCGCGGCCGGAAATTCTCGTCGATCTCTGGCTGCCCGAGGGCACCAGCATCAAGGAAGTCGAAGTGCAGGCAAAGGCGCTCGAAGCCAAGATGATGGACGATCCCGACAAGAAGTTCATCGCCACCTATATCGGCGAGGGCGCACCGCGCTTCTTCCTGCCGCTCGATCAGCAGTTGCGCAATCCGAATTTCGCCCAGCTTCTCGTCATGGCCAAGGACGAACCGGCGCGTGAACGCCTGATCGTCAAGCTGCGCACGGTTCTCGCGGAAGATTTCCCCTCGATCCGCGGCAAGGTCGACCGCCTCTTCCTCGGCCCGCCCACAGGCTGGCCGGTGCAGATGCGCGTCATGGGGCCCGACCGCCAGGAAGTGCGTCAAGTCGCCGATCAGGTGAAGGCGCGCTTCGAGGCCAATCCGATGCTCGGCGCCATCCATGACGACTGGCTGGAACAGGTGCCGGCAATGAAGCTGGTGATCGACCAGGACCGCGCCCGGGCGCTTGGCGTCACCTCGCAGCGCGTGCGCCAGATGCTGCAGACCGCCATGTCCGGCGCGCCGCTCGACGATTTCCGTGACGGCGAGGAGACGGTTTCGATCGTCGCCCGCGAGCCGGATGCCAACCGCTCGCTGCTGTCGGCGGTCAACTCCGTATATGTGCCGACGGATTACGGCGGCTTCGTTCCGGTCTCGCAGGTTGCCAAGGTTGTGCCGGCCATGGAACAGGGCATCGAATGGCGGCGTAACAGGCTGCCGACGATCACCGTGCGCGCGACACTGCCGGACGGTGTGCAGCCGAACGACGTGGTCATGAAGATGTACGCCGATATGAAGGACCTGCGCGACAGCCTGCCTGCCGGCTACAAGGTCGAGATCCAGGGCGGCGCCGAGGATGCGGCGGAAAGCCAGATGTCGATCGCCGCCAAGGCCCCGATCATGCTCGCGGTTATCGTCGTGTTGCTGATGGTGCAGTTGCAGCACTTCGGCAAGGCAATGCTGGTGCTCGCCACGGGGCCGCTTGGTATCATCGGTGCGGCGGCCGCATTGCTGATCAGCGGCGCGCCCTTCGGCTTCGTCGCGATCCTCGGTGTCATCGCGCTGCTCGGCATCATCATGCGCAACTCGATCATCCTGGTCGATCAGATCGACCAGGATATCAAGGCGGGCATGCACCGGCAGGAGGCGATCGTCGGCGCGGCTGTGCGGCGTTTCCGGCCGATCATGCTGACGGCGCTGACCGCCGTGCTGGCGCTGATCCCGATCTCGCGCGGCGTCTTCTGGGGTCCGCTCGCCTACGCGATGATGGGCGGCATTCTGGTTGCGACTGTGCTCACCATTCTGGTTCTGCCCGCCGGCTACGCCCTTTTCTTCGGCCGGGAGCCGAAGGCAAAGGACGAGCCAGGCGTGGATGCCGACGCCATCCAGGAAGAGGCGGATGACAGACATCCGCCGGCGTTGGCAGCCGAGTGAGAGCGGCGCGGCGAAAGCCGCGCCGTTTTCCCTGTAGGCCCTTCCCGTCAAAGCGTGTCGCTGCTGATTCCATTGCCACTTCGAAAAAGCTAAGCTGCGAAAGCATGCCGGGAGACAAGCCGCGATCCTGGCCGTTCATTAACGGGGAGGGCGCGACCATGGCCGAATATCGTCTGGAAACAAGCTGGCACCCTGTCGAAGGCAGTTTCGGGCGCTTGACCTTCACCCTCTTCAATCTTTCGACCGAGCCACTGTCCGGCTTCTCGCTTGCTTATACCTCCGAGACGCGAGTCGCCGACAAACATGTCTGCAATGGCGGCAGCCTGAAGCGGCAGCTCGCGCATTTCCATGAATTCCTGCCGCACGACGGGCTGAGCGTGCCGCACGGCGGCCACTGGCGGTTTACGGTCGAGGGGCTGACCAGAGAGCCCAAACATGTGACAGCAGGCATCAAATCGGCCTATCTGACACTTGGCGACGGGCGCCATGTTCCCGTCGCTTTCGGCGATCTCATCCTTGAAGGCCGAGAGGGCGGTGCGGCGCCGCCGCTTCTGCCGCCGGGCCGGGTCGAGGAACCTTATTCACTGCTGCCCTGGCCGCTGTCGCTTGGATTGAAAGCTGGGAACCTGCCCGTCGTTCTCTATCCGGCGGCGAAGACACGGCCCGACGCGATCAAGGCGCTCTGCCTGGTTACGGAGCTCTATCAGCGGCTCTATCCCGCCAACAACGTGCCGTTTTCGCTCAGCACCGTAAAGGGCGGGCGGGCCATTCGTTTCGTCACCGAATCGTCGATCGCCGAATTTGCCTATGAGTTGCGTTTTACCGCCCATGAGGTCGTACTTTCGAGTGCGGATGCGGCAGGACGGCAATACGGACTGATCAGCCTGGCGCAGCTGCTGCACGGCGCCCGCGCGGAGCCGGAGATTTTCAAATTCCCTAATTTCGGCGCGATCGCCGACCAGCCTCGATATGGCTGGCGCGGCTGCCATATCGATGTGTCCAGGCAATTCTATCCGGCCGCCGACGTCATGCGGCTGATCGACATTCTCGCCTGGAACAAGCTCAACATCTTCCACTGGCACCTGACCGATGACGAAGCCTGGCGGCTGGAGATCAAGGCCTATCCCGCCCTGACGGAGATCGGCGCGCGGCGCGGCCCGGACGAAGTGCTCGTGCCGCAGCTCGGCGATGGGGCGGAGCCGCGCTCCGGCCATTACAAGCAGGACGACGTCAGGCGGATCGTTGCGCATGCCGCCTCTCTGCATGTCGAGGTGGTGCCGGAGATCGATATTCCCGGCCACAGCACCGCGACGCTGCTCTCCCTACCGGAGCTCGTCGACGGGCAGGAGGCGCCGGACAGCTACCGCTCGGTGCAGGGTTATCCCAACAATGCCCTCAACCCGGCGGTGGAATTCACCTATGAATTCCTCGGCAAGGTGTTCGACGAGATGGTGACGCTGTTTCCCAGCGAATATCTCCATATCGGCGGCGATGAAGTGGCGCAGGGCTCCTGGCTTTCCTCGCCGCTCTGCAAGGCGCTGATGGAGCGAGAGAAACTTGCCGGGACCGCCGAGTTGCAATCCTATTTCCTCAAACGCATCAAGGCCATGCTATCGGAACGCGGCAGAAAGCTCGCCGGCTGGAACGAGGTCTCGCATGGCGGCGGCGTCGATCGGGACGGCACGCTGCTGATGGCCTGGGAAAGGCCCGCCGTCGGCATTGAGCTGGCTAAGGAAGGCTACGACGTGGTGATGACGCCGGGGCAGGCCTATTATCTCGACATGGCGCAGGCCGAAGCCTGGGCCGAGCCCGGCGCGGCTTGGGCGGGCTACGCTCCGCCGGAACACACGTACGCCTACGAGGCAGAGGGAGAGTTGCCGGAGGCGCTGCAGGAGAAGATGCGCGGCATCCAGGCCTGCATCTGGACCGAGAATTTCGTCTCGCACGCCTATTTCAACCGGCTGGTCTTCCCGCGCCTTGCGGCCATCGCCGAAGCCGCATGGACGCCTTTAGAACGCAAAGACTGGAACCGGTTCGCGGCGATCGTGCGGATGTGGCCGATACTTTAGGAAGCAGCCGCTTCGGCTTTCAGCCCCAGCAGTGCTGCGCCGATCAGGCCAGGTTCGATGCGGCATTCGCTAGGCACTACCAGCGGGCGGTCGAACTTGCGCAGGATCCGGGCGCGAACCGCATGATCGAGCTCGGCAAGCAGCGGCTCGACATTGGAAAGCCCGCCGCCGACCGGAACGATGGTCGCGCCGGTGATGTTGATCGTCAGCGCCAAGGGCGAGGCGACGAGATCGACATAGACGTCGATCGTACGCGTCGCCTTCTCCTCCCCATGCCGCCACTGACCGATGATTTCTTCGCTGGAAAGGTCGAGATTGTGCAGCGTCTTGTGCAGGCGCTCCAGGCCCCGGGCGCCGCCGACAGTGTCGACGCAGCCCTTCTGGCCGCAGCCGCAGGCATAGGCGGGTATAGCGACGGGCGGATTGCCGGCCGCGGATGCAATGATCGGGCCATGGCCCCATTCGCCGGCAAAGCCGCCGGCCTCGTTGACGAGGCGCCCGTCAGCGACCAGTCCGCCGCCGACGCCTGTGCCGAGGATGGCGCCGAAGACGATGCGGTGGCCGCGACCGGCGCCGAGGCCGGCTTCGGCCATGGCGAAACAATCGGCATCGTTGGCGATCAGCACCGGCAGGCCGAGTTCGGCTTCGAGGTCGGCCGCGAGCGCGCGGCCGTGGATGCAGGGAATGTTGGCGCAGGTCAGCCGCTGCGTATCGGGATCGACGACGCCGGCGATGGAAAGGGCGATACGGCTCGGCTCTTCTCCGGTTTCGGCGATGATGCCGCGCAAGGCCTGGACGAAAGCGGGGAAGTCATCCTTCGGAGTCGGGTGGCGGCCGAGGGGAACGATGTCTGTCTCGGAGCGGGCGATGCCGCCCTTGATGGCGGAGCCGCCAATGTCGAATGAAATGATCATTGCCTATCTGCCGTTTCCCTGGTCTTCAGCGTCTGCTCGCACTGTTGGCCGGGAATTACAAGCCTTCAATCCGTCGCTGCCATGTGCTGCGGCGCAAACGATGAATGGTGGAGACTAAATCGCGACCGACAGCTATTCCCATCCCATAAGTCATTCAATTGGCATATTACGTCGCCAAATTTAAAGCCTGCACTTTCATCATCATTGGCATCATGACCATCGAAAACACCGATTCCCAAAGACGCAGGAGACCACGTCCACCACGTCCCAAAGGCCGTCGCCTCTCATCCGTCCTGCGGCAGCTGGCCGCAGACCAGAGCCGGGAGCGGATTTCGATCGGCGACCTGTTCCAGACGATGGGCGACAGGGCGATCAGCGCGCTGATGCTGATCTTCGCGCTGCCGAACGCCTTTCCCACTCCACCCGGCACTTCCGCCGTGCTCGGCGCGCCGCTGGTTTTCCTGGCGGTGCAGCTGACCTTTGGGTTGAAACCCTGGCTGCCGAAGACGATTGCCGCGCGTTCGATGCGGCGGGAGGACTTCGAGTCCATCGTCGGGCGCATCCATCGCTGGCTCGCCTGGGCGGAGCGTATGCTGCAGCCGAGGCTTGCGATCTTCGCCGAACCGCCCGCGGAATATCTTGCCGGTCTTTCATGCCTGCTCCTGTCGATCGTGCTGGTGCTGCCGGTTCCGCTCGGCAATATCCTGCCGGCGATCACGATCTCGGTCTTCGCTTTCGGCATATTGGGTCGCGACGGGCTGTTTTCGCTCGTCGGCTTCCTGATGACCGCCGTTTCGCTCGTCGTTGCCGGCGGCGTGATTTACGGTCTCGTAAAGACGGGGATCTATCTCATCATGCAATGGTTTGCCTGAGTAAACCCGGTTATTCGGCAGGTCTTGTTCAACAGGCTCGACATTTTCTGGAATTTTGTTTTGATCTGGCGCGATAAAGACTCGAAATCATGTTCAGTGCCGGCAAGGCCGGCTCATTTTGCGCGGTAGGCATCAATGGCAAAAAGAACCGAGACCCCTGGACGGCTCGACGATGCGGCACGCGCCGGCTGGCTTTACTACGTCGCCGGGCGCACGCAGGACGAGATCGCCGCCTCGATGGGCATCTCGCGACAATCAGCACAGCGGCTGGTGTCGCTCGCGGTCGCCGAGCGCCTCATCAAGGTGCGGCTCGACCATCCGATCGCCGCGTGCCTCGAGCTTGCCAATCAGCTGCGGCGGAAATTCGGGCTGAAATATGTGGAAGTCGTGCCGAGCGATCCAGGTTCCTCATCCACGACAGTCGGCATTGCCGAGGCGGCGGCAGCCGAGATCGAGCGCTGGCTGAAGCGGCCGGAGCCGATCGTGCTTGCGGTCGGGACCGGCCGCACGCTGAAGGCTGCCGTCGATCAGCTTCCGGCAATCGAATGTCCCAACCATCGCATCGTTTCGCTCACCGGCAACATCGCGCCGGACGGATCGGCCGCCTATTACAACGTCATCTTCAGCATGGCTGATGCGGTGAAGGCGCGGCATTATCCGATGCCGCTGCCGGTGCTCGTCACGTCGGCCGAGGAGCGGGAACTGCTGCACGGCCAGCAGCTCGTGCGCTCCACTCTCGATATCAGTGCGCAGGCCGACGTCACCTTCGTCGGCATCGGCGAGCTCGGCATCGACGGCCCGCTTTGCGTCGACGGTTTCCTCGAGAAGGACGAGATGATGGAGCTCATGCGCGGAGGGGCGGCCGGCGAGATCTGCGGCTGGATCTTCGACGCCGACGGCAAGCTGATCGACAACCCGATCAACGAGCGTGTCGCCTCCGCGCCAATCCCCTCGCGCGAGTCGTCGACGGTGATCGGACTGGCCAAGGGCAAGCGGAAATACAAGGCAATCAGGGCGGCCGTTGTTGGCCGGCAAATCAATTCGCTGATCACCGATGAAGACACCGCTGAGTTTTTGCTCAGAAGCTGAGCAAAAAATTCTCCTTCTGAATCAATGATATAGGTATAGCCTTCGGCGCCGCAGCAACGATTGCCGATTGACATTTTATGTCATTTGGTGAGTAATTGCTCATGAGCAAAGCGAATGCTCACATCTCGTCTTCTGGGAGGAAGATATGACATTGAGAACTTTTCTGTTGGGCGCCTGCTCAGCATTGGCGTTTGCCGGCATGGCTTCGGCCGAGACGCTGACAATCGCGACCGTGAACAACGGCGACATGATTCGGATGCAGAAGCTGACGGATGACTTCAAGGCGAAGAATCCCGGCATCGACCTTGAATGGGTAACCCTCGAAGAAAACGTGCTGCGCCAGAAGGTCACGACCGACATCGCGACCAAGGGCGGCCAGTACGACGTTCTGACGATCGGCACCTATGAAGTTCCGATCTGGGCAAAGCAGGGGTGGCTCTTGCCGCTCGACAATCTCGGCGACGCCTATGACGTGAATGACCTCTTGCCGGCCATCCGTAGCGGCATCAGCCAGGATGGCAAGCTTTATGCAGCGCCGTTCTACGGCGAAAGCTCCATGGTCATGTACCGTAAGGACCTGTTCGACGCCGCCGGCCTGAAGATGCCCGACGCGCCGACCTGGGACTTCATCGCAGACGCTGCGAAGAAGGTCACCAACAAGGACAAGGAAATCTACGGCATCTGCCTGCGCGGCAAGGCCGGCTGGGGCGAAAACATGGCCTTCCTGACGGCCATGTCCAACTCCTTCGGCGCGCGCTGGTTCGATGAAAAGTGGAAGCCGCAGTTCGATCAGCCCGAGTGGAAGGACACGCTGAACTTCTACGTCAACCTGATGAAGGAAGCCGGCCCTCCGGGCGCCTCGTCGAACGGCTTCAACGAAAACCTGGCGCTCTTCCAGACCGGCAAGTGCGGCATGTGGATCGACGCAACGGTTGCCGCCTCCTTCGTCTCTGACCCGAAGCAGTCGCAGGTCGCCGACAAGGTCGGCTTCGCGCTCGCCCCGGACAAGGGCCTCGGCAAGCGCGGCAACTGGCTCTGGGCCTGGAACCTCGCCATTCCGGCGGGTTCGCAGAAGGTCGAGGCAGCTGAGAAGTTCGTCGCCTGGGCCACGAGCAAGGAATACACCAACCTCGTCGCCGAGAAGGAAGGCTGGCTGAACGCACCTCCCGGCACCCGCACCTCGCTCTACGCGAATGCGGACTACCAGAAGGCCGCTCCCTTCGCCAAGATGACGCTCGACTCGATCAACTCGGCCGATCCGACCAAGCCGACCGTCAAGCCGGTCCCCTATGTCGGCGTCCAGTTCGTGGCGATCCCGGAATTCCAGGGCATCGGCACGGCGGTGGGCCAGCAGTTCTCAGCAGCCCTTGCCGGCCAGATTTCGGTCGACCAAGCGTTGAAGAGCGCACAGCAGCTGGCAACCCGCGAAATGACCAAAGCCGGCTACATTAAATAAAACCTCCTGAGCAAGAGGCGGATACTTGACAATCCGCCCCTCTGGGCCGCCGACTGCCCGAACTGCATCGGCGGCCTCTTTTTCAGATAAACCGTCCCGCGACCGGCCCCCGGCTTCAGACCAGATCGGTGATTGCCATGGCAACGTTACACACTCGCTCCGCAGCGCGTCTGATGATCGCACCCTCCGTGCTGCTCCTCTTTGCATGGATGATCGTCCCGCTCGCGATGACGATCTATTTCTCGCTACTGAATTACAATTTGCTCAGCCCCGGCTTGGAAAGCTTCGTCGGTCTGCTGAACTACGAATATTTCCTTTCCGACCCGGCCTTCATCGCTGCGTTGATCAATACGCTGGTGCTGGTCGCCGGCGTGCTTGTCATCACCGTCGTCGGCGGCATCGCCTTCGCGCTCTTGCTCGACCAGCCGATGTACGGGCAGGGGATCGTGCGCATCCTCGTCATTGCGCCGTTCTTCGTCATGCCAACGGTCGCCGCACTGGTCTGGAAAAACATGTTCATGAACCCGGTCAACGGCCTCTTCGCGCATCTTGCGAAGGCGTTCGGCCTGCAGCCGATCGACTGGCTGGCGAACGCACCGCTGTTCTCCGTCATTCTTATCGTCGCCTGGCAGTGGCTGCCCTTTGCCACCCTCATCCTCCTGACCGCGCTGCAATCGCTCGATGAGGAGCAGAAGGAGGCGGCCGAGATGGACGGCGCGGGCGCCATCTCGAAATTCATCTACATCATCCTGCCGCATATGGCGCGCGCCATCACCGTGGTGATCCTGATCCAGACGATCTTCCTGCTGTCGGTCTTTGCCGAGATCCTCGTCACCACCAATGGCGGACCGGGCACCGACAGCACCAATCTTACCTATCTCGTCTATGCGCAGGCGCTCTTGCAGTTCGATATCGGCGGAGCCTCGGCGGGCGGTATCGTCGCTGTCGTGCTCGCCAATATCGTTGCGATCTTCCTCGTCCGCCTCGTCGGCAAGAATCTGGAGGCTTGAGATGGCTAGAAAGGTCACCACCCAACGCAAGGTCATCATGACCGCGATCGCCTGGGCGCTCGGCATCCTGATCTTCTTCCCGATCCTCTGGACGTTTCTGACCAGCTTCAAGTCGGAAGCGGACGCCATCGCCTCGCCGCCGCAGTTCCTGTTCTTCCATTGGACGACGGAGAACTATGCGGAGGTGCAAAGCCGGTCGAACTACCTCAGCCACTTCATGAATTCGGTGATCATTTCCTTCGGCTCGACGCTGATCGGCCTGATCATCGCAATCCCGGCCGCCTGGGCGATGGCGTTCGCGCCCACCAAGCGGACCAAGGACGTGCTGATGTGGATGCTGTCGACCAAGATGATGCCCCCTGTGGGCGCACTGATCCCGATCTATCTGATGTTCCGCAATTCGGGCCTGCTCGACACGCGCATCGGGCTGGTGATCGTGCTCACGCTGATCAACCTGCCGATCATCGTCTGGATGCTCTACACCTACTTCAAGGAAATTCCCGGCGAGATCCTCGAAGCGGCCCGCATGGACGGGGCGTCGCTGATGAAGGAAATCGTCTACGTGCTGACGCCGATGGCGGTGCCGGGCATTGCCTCGACGTTGCTTCTGAACATCATCCTTGCCTGGAACGAGGCTTTCTGGACGCTCAACCTCACTGCCTCGAAGGCGGCGCCGTTGACGGCCTTCATCGCTTCCTATTCCAGCCCTGAGGGCTTGTTCTATGCCAAGCTCTCGGCGGCCTCGACCATGGCGATCGCACCGATCCTGATCCTCGGCTGGTTCAGCCAGAAACAACTCGTACGCGGCCTGACCTTCGGCGCGGTGAAGTAAGATAAAAGGGAGAGAAACATGGGCAGCATTACCCTTCAGAAGGTTTCCAAGGTCTTCGGCGAAGCCAAGGTCATCCCTTCGATCGATCTCGACATCAGGGACGGCGAGTTCGTCGTCTTCGTTGGCCCGTCTGGCTGCGGCAAGTCCACTCTGCTTAGGCTGATCGCCGGTCTCGAGGACGTTTCCGGCGGCAAGATCGTCATCGACGGCAGGGACGCCACCGAAAAGGCGCCTTCGGAGCGTGGTCTTGCCATGGTGTTCCAGTCCTACGCGCTTTATCCGCATATGAGCGTGCGCAACAACATCGCCTTCCCGCTGAAGATGGCGGGCGTGGACAAGGCGGAGATCGATCGCAAGGTGACGGATGCCGCCCGCGTGCTCAACCTGACCGACTATCTGGAGCGCAAACCGCGCCAGCTTTCCGGCGGTCAGCGCCAGCGTGTCGCGATCGGCCGCGCTATCGTGCGACAGCCTTCGGCCTTCCTGTTCGACGAGCCGCTGTCGAACCTCGATGCGGCGTTGCGCGTCAACATGCGCCTCGAAATCAGCGAACTGCATCAGCAGCTGAAGACGACGATGGTCTACGTCACGCATGATCAGGTCGAGGCCATGACCATGGCCGACAAGATCGTCGTGTTGAACAGGGGCAATATCGAGCAGGTCGGTTCGCCGCTTGAGCTCTACAGCCGCCCGCGCAACCTTTTCGTCGCCGGCTTCATCGGCTCGCCGAAGATGAATTTCATCAAGGGGCAGAACGCGGCCCAGCTTGGCGCGCATACCATAGGCATCCGCCCCGAGCATGTGCTGCTGTCGATGGAGAGCGGCGACTGGAAGGGCAGGGTCGTGGTCGCCGAACATCTCGGTTCCGACACCTTCCTGCATATCGATGCCGAAGACATCGGCATGGTGACGGCCCGCGGCAGCGGCGATTTCGCCGCAAAGGCCGGCGATACGGTCTACCTGACGCCGGACCGTTCGCGCATCCACAAATTCAACGAGGGCGGCCTCTCCATCTGAGGCGCGCCGCCGGGGGGCAGGCATGCGAGCCGGACGATGGCGTCCGGCCGTCTCGGCAAGACCTTCAAGAGGACTGAATCATGACGTGCAAACTATCGCTGGCAACGCTTTCCGACGCGGCGCGCACTGCCGCCATCCCCGGATATGACAGGGCGTCGCTGAAAGCCGGCATCGTGCACTTCGGCGTCGGCAACTTCCACCGCGCCCACCAGGCGATCTACCTCGATGATCTCTTCAATCAGGGCACCGACCACGACTGGGCGATTGTCGGCGCCGGCGTGCTGCCGTCGGATGCAGCCATGCGCGAAAAGCTCGCGGCCCAGGATTTTCTGACGACGGTGGTCGAACAGGACAACAACAGAACCGCGGCGCGCGTCACCGCGCCGATGATCGACATCCTTCCGGTCGGCGATTCCGCCGCGATCATCGCCAGGCTTGCCGATCCCGAGATCCGCATCGTTTCGATGACCATCACCGAGGGCGGTTATTTCATCGATGCATCAGGCACATTCAATCCGGCTCATCCGGCAATTGCTGCCGATGGACAAAACCCCTCCGCGCCGAAGACAGTCTTCGGCCTTGTTGTCGCCGGGCTGAAGGCGCGCAAGGACAAGGGGATAGTACCCTTCACAGTGATGTCCTGCGACAACATTCCCCACAACGGCGTCGTCACCGCCAATGCGGTGGTCGGCACGGCGGCTCTTTCCGATCCTGCCCTTGCCGAATGGATCCGGGCGAATGTCGCCTTCCCGAATGCGATGGTCGACCGCATCACGCCGGCGACCGGCCAGCGGGAGATCGATTTTCTCAACGAGCATTTCCAGATCGAGGACAACTGGCCGGTCTATTGCGAAGAATTCAAGCAGTGGGTGCTTGAAGACAAGTTCACGGCGGGCCGCCCAGCGCTGGAAAAGGTCGGCGTGACCTTTGTTCCCGATGTCACGCCCTACGAGCATATGAAGATCCGCATCCTGAACGGCGGGCATGCCGCAATCGCCTATCCGGCGGCGCTGATGGACATTCACTTCGTTCATGACTCCATGGAAGATCCGCTGATCCGCGCCTTCCTTGCCAAGCTCGAGAAAGACGAGATCATTCCGATCGTGCCGCCGGTGCCGAACACGTCGCTGACCGATTATTTCGGCCTGATCGAACATCGCCTGCTCAATCCGAAGATCGCCGACACCATTCCGCGGCTTGCGCAGGACGGCTCGAACCGCCAGCCGAAATTCATCCTGCCCTCGACGCTCGACAATCTCCGCCAGGGCAGGGACGTCGTCGGCCTGGCATTGGTTTCGGCGCTCTGGTGCCGTTATTTCGCCGGCAAAACCGACAGCGGTAAGGATATCGTCTTCAATGATGCGAGCGCCGACCGCCTGCATGCGGCGGCCCTGAAGGCAAAGGACGATCCGTTGGCCTTTCTCGCCTTCGACGATATTTTCGGCGACGTGGCGAAATCCGAACTTTTCCGCAAGCGTTTCGCGCATGCTCTCAAAAGCCTGTGGGAAAAAGGCACGCGGGAGACCCTGCAGCTCTATCTCGACGGTAAGCTGGCAGTATAGGAAATCCGGATGGCGGCGCGCGCTGCCGCCATCCATCCGGCCTTGCGGACGAAGCGGGGCGTTGCACGTCCGAATTGAACTCAGGTTGGGTCTTTCATGGCTGATACTGAACCAGGGCTGGTCATCTTCGATTGCGACGGCGTGCTCGTCGACAGCGAACCGATCTCGATCAGTGTGCTCGTCGGCGCGATGAATGATTTCGGCGTCTCGATCACTGAGGATCAGGCTTATGAGCGCTTTCTCGGCCGCAGTCTTTCGACCGTCATCGATACGCTCGAAGTCGAATTCAACGTCCATGCCGGCGAGGAATTCCTCGAGCGCATCCGTACTGATCTCTATGCCCGCTTCCGCACCGAATTGAAGCCGATCGAGGGGATTGCTGCGACCATCGATGGGCTCGGCATTCCCTGCTGCGTCGCCTCATCAAGCCAGATGGAGCGGATCCGGCTGTCGCTTTCCGTTACCGGACTTCTCGACAGGTTGCCCGACATCTTCAGCGCGACGATGGTCAAGCGCGGCAAACCGGCGCCCGATCTCTTTCTGCATGCGGCGCGTGAGATGCATGTGGAGCCCGCATCCTGCGTCGTCGTCGAGGACAGTCCGGCCGGTGTCGCGGCGGCCAAGGCGGCAGGCATGACGGTCTTTGCCTTCACCGGCGGATCGCACGCCAACTTCGCCGGATACCGAGCCGAACTCGACCGGCTTTCGCCGGAAGTGGTGTTTGACGCCATGCCGGATTTGATACACCTTGTCCGCAAACACAAGCTGGACGGGACCAAGTCTTGATGGGTGATCATGTGGTTGCGGTGGATATCGGCACGGGCAGCGCGCGCGCCGGCGTCTTTAATGCACGCGGCCGGCTGCTCGCCAAGGCCGAGCAGCCGATCGTCATGAACCGGCCGCGCGAGAACCATGCCGAACATGATTCCGAAGATATTTGGTCGGCCGTCTGCATAACGGTGCGCAGGGCGATGGAGCAGTCGGGCATCGCCGCCGCCTCTGTCGGCGCGATCGGTTTCGACGCCACCTGTTCGCTCGTCGTACGTGATATCGAAGGCCGGCAGATCAGCGTTTCCACGGGCGGCGAGAGGCGTTTCGACACGATCGTCTGGCTCGATCACCGGGCGCTGAAGGAAGCCGATTTCTGCACGGCGACGGAGCACAGGGTGCTCGAACATTCCGGCCACGTGATGTCGCCTGAGATGGAGATGCCGAAGCTGATGTGGCTGAAGAAGAAGCTGCCCGCCACATGGGAAAAGGCCGGCTATTTCTTTGACCTCGCCGATTTCATGACGTGGAAATCGACCGGCTCGCTTGCCCGTTCGCGCTGCACGCTGACGGCAAAGTGGAACTATCTCGCTCATCTCGAAAAGGGCTGGCAGCAGGATTTCCTGGAGCGGATCGGCCTCGAGGACCTTCAGGCGCGCGGGAACCTGCCGGAAGAGACCGCGCCTGTCGGGGAGAGCGTCGGCCGGCTGACGCTGGAAGCGGCCGAGGCGCTTGGGCTGACCATGGACTGCCATGTTTCGGCCGGGATGATCGATGCCTATGCCGGCGCACTCGGCTCGCTTGGCGGCTATGCCGCCGATCCCGTGAAACGCGAGCACCAGCTGGCGCTGATCGCCGGCACGTCGAGCTGCATCGTCGCTTTTTCACAAGAGCGTAAGCCGAGCCATGGCATGTGGGGTCCCTATTACGAGGCGGTCTTCCCGCAATGCTGGCTGGTGGAGGCCGGGCAATCGGCGACTGGCGCGCTGCTCGACCATATCGTGCGCATGCATGCGGCCGGCGGCGAGCCGACGGCGGCGCTGCACCAGAAGATCGTCGCGCGGATCGCCGAATTGCGGGCAGAGGAAGGCGACGACTTCGGCGCGCGTATCTTCGTGCTGCCGGATTTTCACGGCAATCGGTCGCCGCTTGCAGATCCGCATGCTGTCGGCGTCGTCAGCGGGCTGACGCTCGATGCTTCCTTCGACGGCCTCTGCGCACTTTACTGGCGCACGGCAGTGGCGATCGCGCTCGGCATCCGCCACATCCTGGAGACGATGAAGGAATACGGTTACGTGCCCGATACGCTGCATATCGCCGGCGGGCATGTGAAGAACCCGGTGCTGATGGAGCTTTATTGCGATGCTACCGGCTGCAAGGTGGTGGTGCCGAAGATGAACGAAGCGGTGCTGCTCGGCACGGCGATCGCAGCATCCGTCGCCTGCGGCCTGCACAAGGATCTCGCAGCGGCCGGCGAGGCGATGTATCCGGGGGGCGATGAGCGGCTTCCCGACAAGGCGAAACAGGCGCTCTACGACCGTGACTATCGCCGTCTGCTTGCCATGTACCGGCATCGGGCCGAACTGGAAGCGATGCAATGAGGATCAGAGCATTCCGTTTTTCCTGGAGCCACGGAAATGCTCTATCCCTTCGTTTTAGGCATTCCCCGGGAAGATCCGCCGCGCACTTTGCTGGATTTGCTCAGTGGTTCGCCGCCTCTCCGAGGACGGTCGCAAATTCCATCATGCGGCGACGGCGGAGCGCGGCTTCCTCTCCGACTTCGAGAATGACGGATTCCGACAGGCAGTCGAGCAGTGCGATCAGCGGCGGAAGATTGTCGAGATCGGGAGCGCGGGCGGCCGGCAGGGGCAGCATCACATTCGACTGGTCGGCCATCCAGTCCGCTTGCTGCGGCGAAATGAGAACGACCTTATAGCCGTAGCGCCGCGCTGTCCGGGCAAGCAGACGTGCCTTGGCGAAGCGGCGACAGTCGATGATGACGAGCAGCGCATCGTCGACCGCCAGCCTGGCGAAGAGTTCGGCGAAACGATTGTCGGCGCTGTCGAGCGTACGCACGCCGTCGCGGGCCTGCGTCAACCGCTGACAGAAATGATTGGCCAGGCTTGAAAGCCGGGCATGGGTAGCGATCGATACTTCCCGGGCCGTGCTGATCAGGCCGACGGCTTCGGCCCAGTTCGGCTGCGCCGTCAGATGATAGATGTGATGGAGCGCCTGGATCTGTTCGGCGACCAGCACGGCGAGCGGTTTGCCCTCGGCGGCGTCCTCATGCAGCTCGGTCATGGCACTCTGCAATTGCGCCGGCGACGTCGTCACCGTCTCGCGGATCTCCACCTTGACGCTGTCCAACCCCTGATAACCGAGCGCGCGCAGGAAGCGTCCGACGGTCATCGGCGAAAGATCCAGCCTGTCGGCGACGGACGCGGCTGTCTCAAACGGCAGGTCGTTCAGGTGCTCGGTGAAATATTTCGCGATACGACGCTCAGCCGGCGTACCGGTTTTTGCGTATTGCCTGAGTTTGTGTACAAAATCTTCCACATCAGCCTCCCCCGTCTTCCCTCAGAGGCGCTCCGCGGACGCGCTGTTGCGACCCGTTGTCTTTGCAACTATTACGGAAGCTGCTTCTCAGGCCCATGCATATTCTGATATTTCACAATATTATATTAGCATTTATTTTTCGACAAGTTTTCTAGTACAGCATGCAATTTTATTCTCTCTTGCCGGTGGCGTCCGCCTTTCCTACATCTTTGCGCGCAAACGGAGACGCCGAAGACATGATCCTTGACGCCGCTCGACTTTCCCTCGCCAATTTGTTCGCGCCGGAGACACGGTCCGTCTTCTGGAAGGTGCTCGGCCTGACGATTCTCGTGCTGGTCGGCCTCTGGTTCGCGCTGCGCGGGGCCTTCATGGCCTTCCTTTTCCCTTGGCTCACGAGTTTCTTTCCCGACATGCCGGATTGGGCGGGATGGTTCGCCCTGGTCTTCGCGATCCTCGCCGGCGTCGGTCTTGCGCTCATGCTGGCGCTCCTGCTTTCGCCGGTGACGGCGCTGATCGCCGGCCTGTTCCTCGACGATGTCGCCGATGTCATCGAAAAGCGCGACTATCCCAAGGACGCGCCGGGCACCGCCATGCCGCTTGGTCCGGCGATGGCAAGCTCGATCAAGTTCCTCGGCGTGGTGATCCTCGGCAATATCGTGGCGCTGCTGCTGCTGTTCATTCCCGGCATCAACCTAGTCGCATTCTTTCTGGTGAACGGCTATCTGCTCGGGCGTGAATTCTTCGAATTCGCCGCCATGCGCTTCCGCCCGCCGCAGGAGGCGCGGCTCTTCCGGGCCAAGAATGCGCCCACCGTCTTTCTCGGCGGACTGGTGATCGCCCTGTTCCTGGCAATCCCCATCGTCAATCTTCTGACGCCGCTCTTTGCCGCCGGCATGATGGTGCATCTGCACAAGCTGATAGCGGCACGCGACGCCGGTTTGCAGGCCTGAGGTTCACCCGGGCAGGGCGGAAGCGTCGTACATTGCGGCGAATTCGGCGGTCGGCGGGATCGGCGTAATGATATCGATCAGCACGCCGTTCGGGTCGGCAGTGATGAAATGCCGCTGGCCGAAATCCTCATCGCGGATCTCCCTCAAAATCGGCAGGCCGGCGTTCCTGCAGGCCGCATAGATCGCATCGACATCGGCGACCTCGAAATTGAGGAGCAGGCCAGAGACCTTGCCGCGGGCTATGGCCGGGATGGTCTCATGGCTGCCGTCGAGGATGGCAAGCGCGATATGCTCCTCCTCGGCCGATTGCAGGTGCACATACCAATTGCTCTCGAACAGCGCCTTGAAGCCGAAATGCGCGCAATAGAAGCCGGCGGTACCGGCAACGTCGCCGGTCATGATGACGGGATAGTAGCTCGTCGATTTCATCTGTTTCCCTCCTCTTCCAATTTACATGCAATCTGTATGTTTTTTCTATTAACATACATTCGGTTTGTATGTAAAGGGATGTGCATGAGCCGCAGCAATCGTGAGAGAACGGAACAGACGAGACAGGCGTTGATCGATGCCGGACGGCGTCTTTTCGTCGAGAAGGGTTATGCCGAAACGTCGACGCCGGAGATCGTGGCGGCGGCGGGCGTGACGCGGGGCGCGCTCTATCATCATTTTGAAGATAAGAGGGCGCTCTTTCGCGTGGTTATTGAATGCGAGGCGCAAGAGGTGGCCGAGGCGATCGAGGAGCGCTCGGCGTCGCACGACGCGCCGCGTGCCGCGCTGATCGCCGGTACCTCGGCCTATTTCGATGCGATGAGGGTGCAAGGGCGCACACGGCTGCTGCTGATCGAGGCGCCTGCCGTTCTCGGCACGTCAGCGGCCGCGGCGATCGATGCAGAGAATGCGGAAGCGACGCTGCGGACGGGACTTGCAGCCATGCTTCCGGACGCCGGCGCCGTGCTCTGCCCGCTGACCTCGCTGCTGTCGGCAGCCTTCGACCGCGCGGCGATCGCGATCGAAGCGGGTGGGGAGCGGCGGGATTACGAGCAGGCGATTGCGGCCCTACTCGACGGCCTCGCCGATCACCTGCGGCGGTAGCTCGACCAGCAGCGCCGGGATGTCGCAGCTCTTTTCCGGAGACTTGCAGATATCGGCAATGACGCAACGCTCGCATTCCGGACGCCGCGCCTTGCAGGTATAGCGGCCATGCAGGATCAGCCAGTGATGGGCGTGATAGAGGTAATGTTTCGGCACGACCTTCATCAGCCGCTCTTCCACTTCGTCCGGCGTCTTGCCAGGCGCGAGCTTGATGCGATTGGCGATGCGGAAGATGTGGGTGTCGACGGCCATGGTCGCCTGTCCGAAGGCCATGGACAGCACGACGTTGGCGGTCTTGCGGCCGACGCCCGGCAGGCGAACCAGCTCCTCGCGCGTTTCCGGCACTTTGCCTGCGAATTCGTCGACCAGCATCTGCGACAGCGCAATGACGTTCTTTGCCTTGTTGCGATAAAGACCGATCGTCTTGATGTAATCGCGGACCTTCTCTTCGCCGAGATCAAGCATTTTCTGCGGCGTATCGGCAACCTTGAACAGCGCCCGCGTCGCCTTGTTGACGCCGGCATCGGTCGCCTGGGCGGAGAGCGCCACCGCCACGACAAGGGTGAAGGGGTTGGTGTGCTCGAGTTCGCCCCGCGGTTCCGGCCGCTGCACCGAAAAGCGGCGGAAAATCTCCTCGCGCTCGGCCAGCGAATAGGCGGTCTTCACCGCGGCCGCCGGCTTGCGGCGGGCGATCACATTCGAGTTTTGCGACGGTTCGCTGATTGATTTGAGTTTCGGATTCGCCATGGAGAATCTATACTCAACGGCCATGAAGGAAAGCAACGTCGAGAACTTCAACGAGCAGCCTGTTTTTGCAGCCGAGCTTTTCCCCCACCGCTCGCTCGGACGCAGGGGATTCAAGATATTGCTCGCCCTCTCCGGCGCCATCTGTTTTCTCTACGGCATGTTCTTCGTCGCCACCGGCGCCTGGCCGATCGGCTTCTTCTTCGGGCTGGATTTCGTGCTGCTCTACGGCGCCTTCTGGCTGAGCTATCGCTCCGGAAGGGCGCGCGAAGAGGTGACGGTGTCGCGCACGGATGTTTCGGTGCGCAAGTTCACGCCATCGGGACGGATGGTGGAGCATCATTTCAATCCGTTCTGGGCCCGCTTCCTCGTGCGCCGGCATCAGGAGATCGGCATTCTCTCCATGCATATTTTCGGCGAGGGGCGGCGCACCGATATCGGCTCCTTTCTCAATCCCGATGATCGCGAAAGTTTCGCCAAGGCCTTCAAGGGGGCGCTCGCCACGGTCAAGCAGCGGATTTGAGGCATTGCATTTCGATCGGGGGCGCAAGAATCGGGTGGTTTGGCGGACTACCCTTGATTATCTCCTGTCTAAAGGAGAAAAACGATGAATATGATCGCCAAGCTCGACACAGATATCACCCCGGATGGGCCGGACTACGATACGGTCCGCCAGGTCATCGAACTCATCAGCGAAGAATATCGTGACCAGCCTTCGCTGGAAGCGATCGCGGCGCGGCTGAACCAGTCGCCGACGCAGCTTCAAAAGACCTTTACCCGTTGGGCCGGCCTTTCGCCCAAGGCGTTCCTGCAGGCCGTCACGCTCGACCATGCGAAGCGGCTGCTGCGCAGGGAAGAGATGCCGCTGCTCGAAACCTCCATCGAGGTCGGTCTTTCCGGCCCCAGCCGCTTGCACGACCTATTCGTGACTCATGAGGCGATGTCTCCAGGGGAATGGAAGGCCAAGGGCGGTGGACTGACGATCCGCTACGGGTTTCACAACTGCCCCTTCGGAGCGGCACTCGTCATGGTCACCGATCGCGGCCTTGCAGGCCTTGCCTTCAGTGATGCGGGTGACGAGAAGGCCTGCCTTGAGGACATGAGCTGCCGCTGGCCGAATGCGGAATATATCGAAGACCGGCAGGCGACGGCGCCCTATGCGGAACGCATCTTCCAGCCGGGTCGCTGGACGTCGGACCAGCCGTTGCGGGTCGTGCTGATCGGCACGGATTTCCAGGTCAGCGTCTGGCAGAGCCTGCTGAAGATCCCGTTCGGCAAGGCCGTGACGTATAGCGATATCGCCAAGGATATCGGCCGGCCGACCGCGATGCGCGCCGTGGGTGCTGCCGTCGGCGCCAACCCGATTTCCTTCGTCGTGCCCTGCCATCGCGCGCTCGGCAAGAACGGAGCGTTGACCGGATACCATTGGGGCCTGACCCGCAAGCGGGCCATGCTCGGCTGGGAGTCGGGGCACGCCTGATAGGGTTCCATTCTCTCCGTCGAAGATAGGGCGGCAAGTCACTCATCGCTTGCCGCTCTGACCGCTCACTCTCTCGTCGCTGCTATCGTTCCTGCACTTCTTCCCGCTGGGGAGAAGAAGCAAGCGGAGATGTCTCCGCCAGTTCCAGCAACGCTCGCGCCGCACTTTCGTCCGTGATCAGCGTGTTGCAGCCGATGCGTTTGATCGTGGCGCGGATGGCGACGGCGCGGTGGGCGCCCCCGGAGGAAAGCACGATGTGCCTCGCCTCCTTCAGCGTGTCGAGATCGACGGACATAACGCGCCGATTGATCGAGTGATCGACCGAATTGCCGTCCTTGTCGAGGAAGTTGAACATGGTGTCGCAGACGCAGCCGGCATCGATCAGCTCCTGCAGCTCGGCTTTCGATATCCAGCCTTCAGATAGCGAAGTCGAATGCGGTCCGATATCGCCGCAACTGACGATCGCGAGATCGAGGTTTTCCGCCAGCCGGTAGATCGTGTCCAGCCCGCATTTCTCGATCAGATTGCGCTTGGTCTCGATGGAATCGACGAGAAGCGGCGCCAGGAACATGTAACATTCGGCGCCGAGTTGGTTTGCCAGCCGCCAAGTGTAGTCGATCGGATTCGTCTGGTGGACGGCGACGATGCCGCCAAGCAGCGAGACGATCTTGCAATTGTCGCGGCGCGGCGGGCGGAAGCTTGCAAGCGAGGCCGTCATGGTGCGGCCCCAGCCGACGCCGATGGTGTAATCGTCGGGTATGGCCTCGGAGAGGAACTGGCCAAGCGCCAGGCCGACATTTTTCGCCAGCGAATTGACGTCACAGCTGACTGGCGCCGGCACGACGATCGCCTCGTCGAGGCCGTAGGCGCGCTCAAGCTTCACCGAAAGCTCGACGCAGTCGCCGATCGAATCGTTGATCCAGATCTGGACTTCACTGCGTTTCATCGCCTCGTCGAGCAGGCGGATTACGGTGGTGCGGCTGATGCCGAGCTGTTCGGCAACGTCCTTCTGGGTCAGGCCCCCGTTATAATAGAGCCATGCTGCCCTTAGCCGCAGCGAGGACGCCTCGGAATAGGCCGTATGCGTGCCGCGTTTGAGCTTGACCACATCTCCTCCCGCACGATTCCCGCCCTAGATCCCTCACAGGGTGAAGGTGCGCAACGATGCGCTTGTTGCCGGGATAATGACGGGTGTGACACTTATGTCAATTGAAATGCACAAATGTCCTTGACTTTTCCTTGGCCGAACGGCGATAGTCCTCACGATACAAGTCGTTCTTGTCCGTCCGAGGAGGACACAGTGCGGGCATGCCGAAAGTCACGACCGGCCTTTGAGCCGCAGGCGGCGCCGCTTGCGTTCGGGCAGCCGCTTGTTCGCCGGAACATGGCCACTGTCCTCCACGTTTATGAATCATCCGTGACGGATGCGCGTATCTTTACCTGCAGCATGCAAGGCATCGGTCCCTAGATCACCTCTTCGCCGGGCGGAACGCGCGCCGGTCCGCATCCCAAATTCAACAAGGATTATTGACCATGACATCCAAGCTTGACCAACTCCGCGAGATTACCACCGTCGTCGCCGATACCGGCGACATCGAAGCCGTCGCCCGCCTGAAGCCTGTGGATTGCACGACGAACCCGAGCATCGTGCTCAAGGCGCTCGGCACGCCGATGTTCGCCGACGCCATCAAGGAAGCCGTGGCCTGGGGCAAGAAGCAGGGCGGCAATCCCGAAGCCGTTTCGTCGGCGGTTGCCGATCGCCTCGCCATCTCCGTCGGCGCAGCACTTGTGAAGCTCGTCCCGGGCCGCGTCTCGACCGAGGTCGACGCCGATCTTTCCTTCGATACCGAGGCTTCGCTTGCCAAGGCGCGCGCGATCATCGCCGCCTACAAGGATCGGGGCATCGGCCAGGACCGCATCCTGATCAAGCTCGCTTCCACCTGGGAAGGCATCCGCGCCGCGGAAGTGCTGCAGAAGGAAGGCATCGACTGCAACCTGACACTTCTCTTCAGCAAGGCCCAGGCGATCGCCTGCGCAGACGCCAAGGTGTTCCTGATCTCGCCCTTCGTCGGCCGCATCCTCGACTGGTACAAGAAATCGACCGGCAAGGAATTCGGCCCCGAGGAAGATCCGGGCGTCATCTCCGTCCGTGAAATCTACAACTACTACAAGGCGAACGACATCAAGACGATCGTCATGGGCGCCTCCTTCCGCAGCGCCGGCGAAATCGAAGCTCTTGCCGGCTGCGACCGTCTGACGATCAGCCCGAACCTGCTCGACGAACTCGCCAAGGACGAAGGCAAGCTGGAGCGCAAGCTCTCGCCGGATAGCCGCAAGCCGGATCCGAAGGTTTCGGTCGACGAGAAGACCTTCCGCTGGATGATGAACGAAGACGCAATGGCGACGGAAAAACTCGCCGAAGGCATCCGCGCCTTCGCCAAGGATCTGGGAACGTTGCGCACCATGGTGCAGAAAGAACTGCAGCTCGCCGCCGCCTGATAGGCACGGCAATGCAATCGGAGGCGCGGCTGCCGGCTGGCAGGCGCGCCTTTTTCGTGCTGTTATCAAGGGCATATGCTGTCGGGGACCGATATGGCGGATGAAGAACGGGCAAATTCGGTTGCGGCATTTGCCACCAAGCATGCGAGCTTCATCGTCGCCGCTGTTGCCGGACTGGTGGTCTTTCTGCTTCTGACCTCGCGTGAGGTCAGCGCCGGCAACATCCTGTTCGGCTGGAATGTCAGCGCCGGCGTTTTTGTCGCGCTGAGTTGGCGCAAGATGCTGCGGGCGACGGTGGAAAGCATCCGGAAACGCTCCGCGGATCTAGACTTCTCCGACACGGTTCTGCTGGCTCTTTCGATCGGTGCAGCGCTTGCCAGCATCGCCGGCATCGGCCTCGAGCTTCATTCGATCAAGGAAGCGGCGCCTGACGTCGCGCTGGCGCGGGCAGGTGCGGCGATTCTGACGATCCTGATCTCCTGGGTCTTCCTGCACACGCTCTTCACCATCCACTATGCCCATTATTTCTATGGCGGGGCGGACGAGGAGGGCGGGCTCAAATTTCCCGACGGGATCACGGAGCCCGGCTATTGGGATTTCCTCTACTACTCCTTCACGATCGGCGTTGCAGCGCAAACGGCGGATGTCGCGGTCAGCTCGACCAGCATGCGCAAGCTGACACTGCTGCATGCCGTGCTGTCGTTCCTGTTCAACACGACGATCCTGGCACTTGCGATCAATGTCGGGGCGAGCCTGCTTTAGATCATCATGCTCTCGCCGCCGCCCTGAAGAAGGACTCGAACTCGGCGAGGTCGCCCGAGGCGACATCGGAAATCGCCCAGAATACCAGCCCGCCATCCGACCATTGCCTCATGTTGTAGCCGTCATGCACCGTGGTCACCTCTGCGGCTGATGCCGAGGGCCAGATGAACAGGTTGATGACATGTCCGTGGCGCCGGTAGACGAGCGCGGCGACGGCGCGACCGCCGATATAGTCGACACGCCCGCCGACTAGCGGAAAGCCGTCCTTGGCGAGATCGCTCACCGGTGGGGAAAAATCGATCTTGCCGTTGAACCAGGGTTTGACCGTATGCTGATCTGAGGTCAGCACGTCTGTGAGATGATCGGCCATCATCGACCTGACATGGCTTGCCATGATCTGGTCCTGCAAAAACAGGGTCTGTGTCGGCGCGTTGGCGAACAAGATGGCGCCTGTTGCCAGAACCGCGAGCGAAGGCACGAAGCTCCATTGTCTTATGAAATCCAGCGCACGGCGCCAGATCGGCGCCTGGCGCGGCAGGCTGGATGCCGCTGCCATCTGTTCGAAAGACAGCATCGACAGGACTTGCGACCGCAGAGCCTCCGGCGGTCGCCACTTGACGCCATCCTGATCGATGATCTCTTTCACCGCTCGGACCCCTTCCATCTCCGCCCTGCAATTCGCGCAGGTGGCAAGATGATCCTCGAATTGCGCGGCATGGACGGAATCGAGTTCGCCATCGACAAAGCCATGCAACATGACGCGCCATTCGGGGCAGCCTTTCTGTTGAGCTTCACTCATCCCGCCGCCTCGCTTTTGCTGCATGCATCCCAGGCTTCGCCAAATTCTCGCCGCGCCCTGGCAAGCCGCGACATGACGGTGCCGATCGGCGCATCGATGATCTCGGCGATCTGCCGATAGGAAAGATCCTCGAGTTCGCGCAAGACGAGGATTTCCCGCATCGCTTCCGGAAGCCGGCTGATAACAGCGCGCACGCGCTGCTGCTCGCTTCGCCGGATCGTCGCCGTTTCCGGCGAATCCTCCTCCGAGGCGATCTGATATTCTGCGCCTTCGTCGAGATCGTCCTCGCCGTCATTGCCGAAATGTCGCTCGAAGCGCGCTTTGCGGCGATCCTGCTGGCGCCAGGCATGGCAGCAGTTCCTGACGATGGCAAAGAGCCAAGCTCGGGGGTCGCCACCACGATAGGTTTCGAAATTGCGGTAGGCGCGCAGGAACGCTTCCTGGACGATGTCCTGCGCGGCATCGGCGTCGCGGCTGAGGAACCGGGCAAAGTTATAGGCGGCGTCAAGATGCGGAACGATCATGTGCTGAAAGCGCCGCATGAACTCGTCCTGCGCCGTCGCATCGGCTGCAGGAGCGACCCGATCGCTGTTCGTTTTTTCCGAGACCATGAGGTGGAACAGCCGCGCCGCGCCGCCGAGAAGCACGGTCAGAAGCGAGGGTCGAATGCGAATCTGCGACCTCAACCGGGCCGGCAGCAACCAGTCGTTCGATCCGACGGGATAGGCGATCTGAGCGCTTGTCATGATCCTCCCTGCCTCAACAGCAGCCGAATTTAGGCGTGAGACCCGCAGTCTGCAATGCGGTCCCTTGCCTCTAGACCGGTCGGCACGCGGTTTTATTCCATGTCGACGCCAATTTCTTCGCACGCAGCGGGATATTGGTCGCATGCAAAGGAAATAATGAAGCATTTTCAATTGCTTGAAGGAAAAGCGCCAGGGATCGGGAATAAGCGCTCTCTGCCGGCGATCTAGTTCTTCAGCGAGGTCATCCGAGCAATCGCTGTCTTCGCCACCCGGAAATGCCATCAACAAGAGGAGGCATATTCATGTTTACCATGTCACGTCGCGCCGTGCTGGGATCGGCTGCCGCAGCGGCCGCTTTCGGCCTGTCGTCGAAGCTCGAATTCGTCATGCCGGCGTTCGCCGCAACGCCGCTGGAGCCGATGGTCGGCTTCTACAAATACAAGGTCGGGGATGTCGAGGTCACAGCGATCTACGACGGCATCTGGAAAAAGCCGCATGACCCGACCTTCCTCAAGAACGCCTCGATCGAAGACACCAAGGAGGCGCTTTCCAAAGCGGGGCTGACGACCGAATTCATGCCGATCCCGCTGACCGTGGTCGTCCTGAAGCTCGGCGATCGCCTGATCATGATGGACGCCGGCTCGGGCGTCGGTCAGTGGCAGGCGAATGCCACGCACCTGCCGGCGAACATGGCGGCCGCCGGCATCGACTACAAGAAGATCGACACGATCATGCTCTCGCATTTCCACCCGGACCACGTCTGGGGCTTGATGGAAAAGGGAACGAACGATCCCGTCTTTCCGAATGCCGAACTCATCGTCAACGCCGTCGAATATAACTGGTGGACGGAGCCCGGCCGGGTCGAGAAGCTTGCCGAAGGCCGCAAACCGGCAGGCAAGCGTATCGCCGACGTCTTTCCGAAATGGAAGAACTGGAAGCTGGTGGATGACGGGGCCGAGGTTGCTCCGGGAGTTCGGCTTCTCGCGGCGCCCGGCCATACGCCAGGGCATTCCATCTATCTCGTCACCTCGGGCAGCAAGCAACTGCTCGTCTCGGCCGACATCATGTATGTGCCGGCCCTGCTTGCGCCGCATCCCGAGTGGCAAGGCAGCTACGACCAGGATGGGCCGATGGCTATCGACACGCGCCGGCGCCTGATCGACCGCGTCATCGCCGACAATATCGCGATCTGCGGCTCGCACTTCCCCTTCCCCGGCTCGGGCACTTTCGTCAAGGACGGAAGCGCCTATGGGTTCACACCGACAATTCAGGCCTGAAAGGAGATCACCATGATGAAATATGCAATTCTCGGATTCGTCTGGCTTTGCGCCATATTTGCGGGCTTTTCCGCGGTGAGCGCGCTGCCCGCCTTTGCCGTCGACAACATGCAATCGACGGATGCTCCCGACCTGACGTCGGTGCGCGCCAAGATCGATGCGAAGGATTATGCCGGCGCTCTGGTGGAGCTTCGCGGCCTTGCCGAAGACAACCAGCAGGCAGATGTCTATAATCTGATGGGATATACGCTCCGCAAGACCGGCGACTACAAGACGTCGCTGACTTACTACACCAAGGCGCTGGAGCTTCAGCCCGGTCACAAGGCAGCGCGTGAATATCTCGGCGAACTCTATGTCGAAACAGGCGAGATGGCGAAGGCCGAGGAGCAGGTGGCTTCGCTGAAGCAACTTTGCCCAAGCGGCTGCGAGGAATTGGAAGACCTGCAAAAGGCCATTGCGGCCAAGGGCGGAAATTGACGTGCATATGAACGCTAGGGCAGGCGGCAGAACCGCCTGCTCGCTGCAAACGGAGGATATGATGGAAAACGCCCCAAGCCGGCCCCGATTGGCCGATCTCATTCTTCTCCTGGGCAGGCTTCTGCTGGCGCTGATCTTCTTGCATGAAGGTTCGACACTCGCGGCCGATATCGCCGCGACCATCGACACTTTCGCAACGCTCGGCCTGTCGGCGCCGGTGGCGCTTGCCGTGATTGCCCTTCAGATCGGCGCCGGGTTTTCCGTGGCAGTGGGTTTCCTCAGCCGGCTTGGCGCTCTGGCATTAGGCCTATTTTGCCTGGCTACGGCCTTTCTCTTCCACACCAATTTTGCCAGCCAGAACGAGTTGCTGCATTTCGAAAAGGACCTGGCCATTGCCGGCGGCATGTTCGTGCTGGCGGTCTCGGGTGCGGGACCGATATCGATCGACAATCTGCTGAAACGGCGAGTGCGCGGCATACCTGCCTGGCTGAGGGCAGTGATGTAGCACCGCGGCCAAGCGAACTTCACTTCGACGCTACGCCGTTTTCAAGAAGCCCGGCGCCTGATCAGAGGATCGCCTGGCCGGCCAGCAGGGCGAGGACCAGGAAGATCAGGAAGATTACCAGCGCGATGCCGAAGAGAACGCGTGCGATCGTTGCGGTGGCTGCGGATACGCCGGAAAAGCCGAAGAAGCCGGCGATGATCGAAATCACGAAAAATATGAGAGCCCATTTCAGCATGGCGTCATCCTTTGCGTTTGCATGGGAAAGACGCTGCAGCCGGCAAATTGTTCCGGCGCTTTCACAGCCGGCACGATCTATTTCAACGGGTTATCGGTTAGCCGATCGATGAAAGCTCCTCATCATGCCAGCTCTTCGGGATCAGCACGCGATTTCAGCCTATTTCGAGTGATCGTGATCAATAAAAGGCCGGCAGAGGCAGGGCGCGCATTATGAGCAACACCCTGCCTTTCCCGCTGATCAGCCGTGATTGATCATCACGTGGCGGACGGCGGTGTAGTCCTCCAGCGCGTAGACCGACAGGTCCTTGCCGTAGCCCGACTGTTTGAGACCGCCATGCGGCATCTCGTTGGTGAGCATGAAATGCGTGTTGATCCAGGTGCAGCCATATTGCAGGCGGGCGGCGGTCTTCATGCCGCGGCCGATATCCTTGGTCCAGACGGAGGAGGCGAGGCCGTAGTCGCTGTCGTTTGCCCAGGCAATGGCATCATCGGTTTGGGAAAAGCGAGTGACAGACACGACCGGGCCAAAGACTTCGCGGCGGACGATCTCGTCGTCCTGAAGGGCGCCTGATATAACGGTCGGGGTGAAGTAGAAGCCTTTGTCGCCGGAGACCTTGCCACCGGTGGTGATCTCCATGTGCTTGTGCTCGGATGCGCGAGCGACGAAGCTTTCGACGCGATCGCGCTGGCGTTTGGAAATCAGCGGCCCGATCTCGTTTTCGGTATCGTCGGCCTGATTGAAGCGGATGCTCGAGACCGCCGAGGAGAGATCGGCGACGAAATTGTCGTAGACCTTGGCATCGGCATAGATGCGGCAGGCGGCGGTGCAGTCCTGGCCGGCATTGTAATAGCCGAAAGTGCGGATTCCGGCGACGACGGCGTCGATATCGGCATCGTCGAAAACGATGACGGGGGCTTTGCCGCCGAGTTCGAGATGGGTACGCTTGACCGTCTTGGCGGCGGCCTGCAGCACCTTCTTGCCGGTGGCGATATCGCCGGTGATCGAAATCATCCCGATCTTGGCATTGTTGATGAGGGCGTTGCCGACGCTTTCACCGCGGCCAAGGATGACGTTGACGACGCCTTCGGGAAGGATTTCGGAAAGCAGTTTCGCCATCTTCAGCGCCGTCAGCGGCGTCTGCTCCGAAGGTTTGAAGACGACGGTGTTGCCGCCGGCGATCGCCGGCGCCAGCTTCCAGGCCATCATCATCAGCGGATAGTTCCACGGCGCGATCGAGCCGACGATGCCGATCGGATCGCGGCGGATCATCGAGGTGTGGCCGGGCAGGTATTCGCCGGCGGCCGGTCCGTGCAAGTTGCGCACGGCGCCTGCAAAGAAGCGATAACAATCAACGATCGCCGGGATTTCGTCGTTCAGCACTGAATTGATCGGTTTGCCGCAATTCAGCGCCTCCAGCGTGGCAAAACCCGCGGCATCCCTTTCGATGGCATCGGCGATCTTCAGGAGATAGCCGGAACGCTCGGAAGGCGTCGTCTGCGACCAGCTTGCGAAGGCCTTTTCGGCGGCATCGACGGCAGCGTCGACCTGGGAAAGCGAGGCTTCGGGAAGGTCAATCACCGTCTCGCCCGTTCTGGGGTTCAGGATGTGTTCGTCCGTCTCCGTGCCCTTTTCGAAGCGGGAACCGATCAGCATTTGGGTATCCATGATGTTCTCCCTGTTATTTGCCGGCGCCGGCGATCTGGTCGCCGTCGCGGGTGAGGTAATAGGCTGCCAGGATCGGCAGGAAGGTGACGAGCACCACGACCATGGCGACCACGTTGGTGACGGGGCGCTGGCGCGGGCGGATGAGTTCTTCGAGCATCCAGATCGGCAAGGTCGATTGCTGGCCGCCGGTGAAGGTGGTGACGATGACTTCGTCGAAGGAAAGCGCGAAAGCGAGCATGCCACCGGCAAGCAGGGCAGTGCCGATGTTCGGCAGGATGACATGGCGGAAGGTCTGGAAGCCGTCGGCGCCGAGATCCATCGAGGCCTCGATCAGTGAGCCGGATGTGCGGCGGAAGCGGGCGACGGCATTGTTATAGACGACGACCACGCAGAAAGTGGCGTGGCCGAGCACGATGGTCCAGACCGAAAACGGGATGTCGAACAGGCTGAAGGCGGAGCGCAGCGCAATGCCGGTGATGATACCGGGCAGCGCGATCGGCAGGATGACGAGCAGCGAGATCGCCTCGCGGCCGAAGAACTTCGTCTGGCTGACGGCTGCCGCGCAGAGTGTGCCGAGAACCAGCGCGATCGCGGTGGCGATGACGGCAACCTGCACGGAGAGCCCGAGGGCCGACCAGACATCAGGCCGGTTCCAGGCGATGGTGAACCATTGCAGCGTCAGGCCGGGCGGGGGCCATTGATAGCTCTTCTCCTCTGTCGTGAAGGCATAGACGAAGATCAGCAGGATCGGCAGATGCAGGAAGAGCAGGCCACCCGCAGCGGCGATCTTCAGGGGAAGCGGTGACGTCTTCTGGTCAGAGCGCATCGAAGGCTCCCTGTTTCTTGGCGATCCAGAGATAGAGCGCCATGATGACGATCGGCACGACCGAGAAGGCGGCGGCGAGCGGCACATTGCCGGCCGTTCCCTGCTGGGCATAGACGGCCTGACCGATGAAGAGCCTGGAAGAGCCGATGATCTGCGGGATGATGTAATCGCCCAGTGTCAGCGAGAAGGTGAAGATCGAACCGGCGACGATGCCGGGGAGCGCCAAGGGCAGCAGCACGGTGCGGAAGGTCTGGCGCGGCGTGGCGCCGAGATCCGCGGAGGCCTCGATCAGGTTGCCGGGCACGCGCTCCAACGCCGCCTGCGTCGGCAGGATCATATAGGGCAGCCAGATATAGACGAAGACGATGAAGGTGCCGAGATAGCTCACCGAGAGCGAATTGCCGCCGATGACGGGAAGGGTCAGGATGCCGTCGAGCAGCCAGGAGAGCGAGAGCTTTTCGAAGATCCAGGTGAGGATGCCTTCCTTGGCGAGGATCAGCTTCCAGGCGTAGATCTTGACGAGATAGCTCGACCAGAGCGGCAGCATGACGCCGAGATAGAAGAGCGCCTTCCATCTGCCCTGCGCATAACGCGCCGCATAATAGGCGATCGGGAAGGCGATCAGGGCGGCAGCGACGGTCACCAGCGCCGCCATGATGACGGTGCGGATGATGATGTCGAAATTCGTCGGGCTGAGAAGCTGGGCATAGGTCGCGAGCGTGAATTCGTAATTCACCAGGCCTGAGAAATCGTCGATCGAGAAGAAGCTCTGCAGCAGAAGAGCGATCAGCGAGCCGATATAGATGATGCCGAGCCAGAGCAGCGGCGGCGTCAGCATCACGAAAAGCAGCAGCTTCGGGTGTCGCCAGAAAGCATCTGACATCAGGCCGAAGAACCCGCCGCGTCGCGGAAGGATCGATGTCTTGCCGCCTGACATGGTGATCGCCGTCATGCCGCGTCGTCCATATAGTGGATATCGGCAGGCTGCCAGGCGAGGCGGATGCCGGCGCCGATCACAGGCACGGACGCGCCGGCCGGCAGCATGACATGCAACCGGCTGCCCTTGAGATCGACGCTGAGGCGCGTGGCTGCGCCGAGGAAGCTTGCGTTTTCGACTTTCGCCTCGACGCCGTCGCTTGCCAGCCGGATCGCTTCGGGACGGAGGCTTGCCCAGCGCTTCTCGCCACCGAGCGATGCCATCAGATCCGGCGCGATCACGTTCGACGAGCCGACGAAATCGGCGACGAAGCGGGTCTTCGGGGAGCGGTAGATATCCTGCGGCGTGCCCTCCTGGACGATGTTGCCATTGTTGAAGACGGCGACGCGATCGGCCATGGACAGCGCCTCGCCCTGATCATGCGTCACGAAGACGAAGGTGATGCCGAGCGCGCGCTGCAGGCTCTTCAATTCCTCCTGCATCTGCTCGCGCAGCTTCAGGTCCAGCGCGCCGAGCGGCTCGTCGAGCAGCAGGACCTTCGGCTTGTTGACCAGCGCGCGGGCGAGCGCCACGCGCTGCCGCTGGCCGCCCGACAGCTGGCCGGGGCGGCGGGCGCCGTAGCCCGGCAGCTTGACGAGCTCGAGAGCATCGCCCGCGGCCTTCATCCGCTCCGCCTTGCCGACGCCCTTGACCATCAGCCCATAGGCGACGTTGTCGAGGATGTTGAGATGCGGGAAGAGCGCGTAGTCCTGGAACACGGTGTTGACGTTGCGGCGATAGGGCGGAATGCCCTCGGCCGTCTCGCCGAAAATCTGGATATGGCCTGCGGTCGGCTGCTCGAAGCCGGCTATCAATCTCAGGCAGGTCGTCTTGCCGGAGCCGGATGGCCCGAGCATGGCGAAGAATTCGCCGGGCGCGATTTCGAGATCGACGCCGTCGACAGCGCGAACCTGGCCGAAGTGGCGCGATACCTGTTGGAAGCGGACGGCTGACGTCATTTGAGGGCTCCAGGTCTTGCGTGTTTAGAGAGGGCTCGGTCTTGTCTATTGAAGACCCCGCCCCAAACCCCTCCCCACAATGGGGAGGGGTTTAACCTGCCGTACCCCTTCGCAAATACCTTGGCGTTTCGGCAGGAACTCGCGGTGCCACTCCGAGTCCCTCCCCCTTGTGGGGAGGGGTTGGGGAGGGGATTTTACCGACACAGATCGCGGCTTATCGCCCGCCGATCACGCCAATATAGTCCGACACCCAGCGATGGTACGGAACGCATTCGCTCTGCGTGGCGCATTTGGCGACCGGGGTTTTCCAGAACTTGATCTTGTCGAAGTGATCGAAGCCGTTGGTGGCGCAGCCGGTATCGCCCATCAGTTCGTTGCCCTTGCAGGCGGCGGGAACGGAGGGCACGGCGCCGAACCAGGCGGCGGCATCACCTTGGACCTTGGCCTTCAGCGAATGCTCCATCCACATATAGGCGCAGTTCGGATGTTCGCTGTCGGCATGCAGCATTGTCGTGTCGGCCCAGCCGGTGACCCCTTCCTCGGGGAAGGTGGAGGCGATCTTTTGCTTGTCGGCCTGCAGCAAGTTCACCTGGAAGGGCCAGGAACCGGAAGCGACGACGCCTTCGTTCTTGAAGTCGTCGATCTGGATCATCGCGTCGTGCCAGTAGCGTGAGACGAGTTTGCGTTGGCCGCGCAAGAGGTCGAGGGCGGCCTTGTACTGGTCCTCGTTCAGCTCGTAGGGGTCCTTGATGCCGAGATCCGGCTTGTGGGCCATCAGATACATGGCGGCATCGGCGATGTAGATAGCGCCGTCATAGGCCTGGACGCGGCCCTTGTTGGACTTGCCGTCAGGAAGGGTCTGCTCGTCGAAGACGACGCCCCAGCTGGTCGGCGCCTTGTCCTTGAAAGTATCGGTATTGTACATCAGCACATTCGGCCCCCAGAGATAGGGGACGCCGTAATGCACGCCGCCGACCGTATACCATGGGCCTTTCTGCAGGCGCTCGTCGACATTCTTGAAGCTCGGGATCAGATCGGTGTTGATCGGCTGCACACGCTTGCCGGCGATGAGACGCAGCGAGGCGTCGCCGGATGCGGTGACGAGATCGAAGCCGCCCTCGTTCATCAGCGACACCATTTCATCCGAGGTGGCTGCGGTCTTGACGGAAACCTTGCAGCCGGTCTCCTTTTCGAAATCGGTGACCCAGTCGTAATTCTTGTCGGTTTCGCCGCGCTCGATATAGCCGGCCCAGGCGACGATGCTGACTGCGCCTTCACCCTTGCCGAGCGCTTTGAGCGGTTCTGCGGCGATCACCTGCGTCGCAAAGCCCAGGCAGGCGAGCGCTGCCGTGCAGGATTTCAAGAGATTCCTCATCATCCGTCTCCCAGTGGTGCCACTTTTGTGGCGGTTCGTTCCCGGATGAAAAGGTGACGCGAAAAGGCCGCTTTCGCAAATTCATTTATCAGAAGGGTGATATCGGAAATTCCGATATCACCGGATGCGGCCGGAGCGCATGCTTTCAGCAATGCCGACGAAATCGCGCGCCGCCTGCGGCAGGCTGGAGCCTTTGCGCCAGACCATACCCACCTGGACGACCGGCAGCGAACCGGAGACGTCGCGGCTCTCGATGCGGTCGCCTTCCAGCGACCACGGCCGGTAGACGAGATCGGGAAGCAGCGCCACGCCGGCTCCCGTCGCAACCAGGCTGCGCACCGCTTCCACCGAGCGGGTGCGGAAGGCGACATGCGGGCGGGCGCCAAGTGCCGAAAGCAGCTTGCCGGTGTTCTCCTCGATTTCGTCGACCGTCAGCATGATCAGCGGTTCGCGGGCGATATCGGCAACCGAGATGATATCGGCTGACACCAGCGGATGGCCCATCGGCAGCCATAGCCGATAGGGCGAGGTTTCGAGGATTTCCGCCTGCAGCGCCATGCGGTCGCGCAGGTTCGATATCACCATAACGGCGACATCGAGTTCGCCGCCGACCAGGAGATGCTCGAGATAGCCGCCATTGTCTTCGATCGCGCTGACATCGATGCCCGGGCAGGCGCGCCGGTATCGCGCCAGGAGGTCGGAAAGCACGTAGCCGGCGACAAGCGATGTGACGCCGATGTTCAATGTGCCGGAAAGCGCGCTTTGCTGGCCGGAAAAGCTGGTGCGTGCATCGGAAACGGAGGCGAGAATCTTCGTCGCGTGGCGCAGGAACTGGTGTCCATTGTGCGTGATCGTCAGGCCGCGCGGATGGCGCTCGAAGAGTTCGACGCCAAGGTCGGTTTCGAGCTCCTTCAGCGCTTCCGTCACCGAGGATTGCGAGATCGAAAGGTTCTGTGCTGCCCGTGTCACCGAACCTTGTTCGGCGACGGCGACAAAATACTGGATCTGGCGAAGGGTGAAGGCCATGGACGTTTAGAGCATGGCGGAATGCGCCGTGGCAAGCGGCCGAAAAAAGCGGACCTTTTTTGGTATTTTCCTAAAATGGGGCTGGCTTGGCGCGCCCACTTAAACTTTCCGAAACGTCATTTCTCTAGCGTTCTCAACACCAGTCCTGCGTTGGAGTTTCAGATGGCGGAGCAGTTGGCGTGAAGGCCTTACTGCGCATATTCCGGCCCTCCCGGAAATTGACAATCATCATCGGCGGAGTCGCTCTTCTGGCGGGCGTTTCCGGCGGCGCGGCGGTCTATGTCGGCAAGGGCCGGCTGATCGGTTCCTCGGATGGCGTCTACGGCCTCGAATGCAGCGACGTCAATCTGGTGACGATCAAGAAGCAGGATCACATCTGGGTCCGGAAATACATCAAGACCGAGCCGACCGACGGGATGACGCGCGTCAAGACAGCGCTTCGCGTCGCTCAGGCCGTCTATGCCGCGCAGAAGCCGGATCTGGTGCAGGTTGTGGTGCTCGACGAGAATGGCCCGACGCTGCGCGCAGATATTCGCGGCCGGGCGATCGGCGCCGACGTCGTCTATATCCCGCATCCCGACAAGGCCGTTCCCGGCCTCGACGACAAGCCCTATACGGCGCGCTATTACGACGGCAAGGCCAATGAAAGCGGGTTGTTCTTCGGCGAGCGAATCGACCTGCCGGCGGACGAGATCGCGATGATCAGCGCCGGCTTCAAAGACCCGGAGGATTGCGTCGATCCTGTTGCCGTCGCTTCGACCAAGAACGAAGAGAAGGGCAAGGAAAAGAAACCCGCAGGCGGCGGACATGGCGCCGCGCCGGCGATCGAGAGCAAAGTCGCGCCTGCCGCAGAAAGCGCCGGCGCCGATATGGTCGCCGAGGCGCCGGCCGAAGAGCCGCCTCCGAAGACCCACTGAAACGGCATAAAAAAAGCGGAGGGCCGCCGGCACTCCGCTTCGTTTTTCGATGTCTCTTCCCGTCAGTCGGCCTTGTTGCGGCGAGCCGGGAAGAGAATGACGTCGCGGATCGACGGTGCGTTGGTCAGAAGCATGATCAGACGATCGACGCCGATGCCAAGGCCGCCGGCCGGCGGCATGCCCTGGTCGATCGCATCAAGGAATTCCTCGTCGAGCTGCTTTTCCTTCTCGCCGCGGGCATGCGCCTGCTCGAGCTGCTCGACCATGCGGCGGCGCTGCTCTTCTGGGTCGTTCAGCTCCGAGAAGGCGTTGCCGAGTTCCCAGGCGTTGCAATAGGTCTCGAAACGTTCGACGAGGCGCGGCTCGCCCGGCACTTCCTTGGCGAAGGGGGAAATGTCCTTCGGGAAATGCGTGACGTGGGACGGCTGGATCAGCGTGGCTTCGACCTTTTCCTCGAAGATGAAGGCGAGGCATTCGCCCCAGGTCCAATCCTTCTCGACCGCGAAGCCGGCAGCCTTGGCGGCGGCACGGGCTTCCTCGTCGGTTTTGATCGCCAGGAAGTCGATGCCCGTCACTTCCTTGACGGCATCGGGCATCGGCACGCGCTTGAACGGTCCCTTGAACGACATGGTCTTGTCACCGAACGGGAATTCGGTCGTGCCGTGGATTGAGAGCGCCAGGCTCTCGAACAGCCGCTCGACGAGATCCATGATGTCCTCGTAGTCGGCATAGGCCCAGTAGCACTCCATCATGGTGAATTCGGGATTGTGCCGGGTGGAGACGCCTTCGTTGCGGAAGTTGCGGTTGATCTCGAACACCTTGTCGGTCAGTCCCGAAACCAGGGTGCGCTTCAGGAACAATTCCGGCGCGATGCGCAGGTACATGTCGAGCTTCAGCGTATTGTGATGCGTCTTGAACGGCTCGGCGGTGGCGCCGCCATAGACCGAATGCAGCATCGGCGTCTCGACTTCCATGAAGCCGTCATCTTCCATGAAGCGGCGGATGCCCGAAAGGATCTTCGAACGCTGCTGGAAGCGCAGCTTCGAATCCTCGTTGGTCATGATGTCGAGATGGCGCTTGCGGTAACGCAGCTCGATGTCGGAGAGGCCGTGCCATTTCTCGGGCATCGGCAGCAGCGACTTGGTCAGCATTTCGATCTTCTGCGCGTTGATCGTCAGTTCGCCGCGCTTGGTGCGGCGCACGACGCCCGTGACACCGATGATGTCGCCGATATCGATCATCGGCAGCAGGGCGCGGGCTTCTTCCGGAGTCGTGTCCTTGTGACTGAAGATCTGGATTTTGCCGCCCGCATCGTGGATGTCCATGAACATGCCGGAGTTGCGCGAGGAATAGACACGGCCCGCAACAGTGACGACATCTTGCGTCTCGGTGTCGGGTTCCAGGCCTTCGTATTTAGCCGCCAATTCGGCATTGGTTAGCGTCCGGTGGAAATGCGCCGGATAGACGTCGCCGATCTGCTCGCGCAGCAGCTTCAGCTTCTGGGCGCGCACCTCAGTTGCGTCGGAGGAAAGGGTGTTTTCGGTCTTGTTGTCAGCCATTGTCGAATTCCTCTGACTGTTCTTACTTCGAGCCGACGAGGGCGGCGACGGCCTGCGCGGCGAGCTTCAGGCGCTGGCGCACGACGGAGCGGCCGAGAATCGCCATGGAATCGAAGAGCGGCAGCGAGCGCGACGAGCCGGAAACGGCCACGAAGAGCGGCGAGACCACGACCTTCAGCTTCTTGCCCATGCGGTCGGCGATTGCGCGCAACTCGGCCTCGATCGTCTCGACATTCCATTCCAGGATCTTTTCGAGATCCGGCTGGACAGTGTTGAGGATCTCCAGGATCTCTTCCGGCGGCGATTTGATCTTGGCGAAATCGGAAGGCTGCAGGCCGAGATCGGATTTCAGCAGGAAGCCGGCAAGATCGGGCAGTTCGCCGAGTTTGGAGATGCGCGTCTGCGACAGGCGCAGGCCAGCCTTCAGACGATCGTTTTCCATCGCCCAGGTCAGCACGCGTGCCTGGAATTCCTCTTCGGACAACTTTTCGCGAATCCAGCGGCCGTTCAGCCAGTCGAGCTTCTGGATGTCGAAGATCGCGCCGGCCTTGGAAAGGTTGTCGGGATCGAACTTCTCGGAGAGTTCGTCCATCGTCAACAGCTCTTCGCCTTCGGCGATCTGGATGAAGAACAGGCCAAGGAAGTTCATCAGCGCTTCGGGGATGTAGCCGAGCGCGGAGTAATAGGAGATCGAGGTCGGGTTCTTGCGCTTAGACAGCTTGGATTTGTCGGCATTGCGCATCAGCGACAGATGCATGAACACCGGCTGGTCCCAGCCGAAATAGCGATAAAGCAGGATGTGCTTCGGCACCGAAGCCAGCCATTCCTCACCACGCGCGACATGGGTGATCTTCATCAGATGGTCGTCGATGACGTTGGCCATATGATAGGTCGGCATGCCGTCGGCCTTGATGAGGACCTGCATGTCGACGGAATCCCACGGGATGGAAACGTCGCCGTAGACGCCGTCCGTGAAGTCGCACGAGCCCTCGGTCGGGATCTTCATGCGGATGACCGTCGTTTCGCCGGCCGCCATGCGCGAGGTGACTTCCTCGGCCTTGAGCGTCAGGCAGAGGCCATCATATTTCGGCGGCTTGCCGGCGGCGCGCTGCGCCTCGCGCATCTGCTCCAGCCGTTCCGGCGTGCAGAAACAGCGGAAGGCATGGCCCTTGTCCAGCAGTTCCTGTGCGTAGGGCTGGTACATGTCCTTGCGGTCGGACTGGCGATAGGGGCCGTAGGGGCCGCCGATATCGGGGCCTTCCTTCCAGTCCAGCCCGCACCATTTCAGTGCATCCAACACCTTCGTCTCGAATTCCGGGGTCGAGCGCGTCGCATCGGTATCTTCGATGCGCAGGATGAACTCGCCGCCGTGCTTCTTGGCGAAAAGATAGTTGAAGAGAGCGATGTAAGCAGTGCCGACATGCGGCTCGCCGGTCGGCGAGGGAGCGATGCGGACGCGGACGCCGGAAACTGTCATTTTATGTGCCCGTCAATGAATGCCGGACGGTTCTCGCTGGAAGGCGACGTTCGGCCGGAAGGATGCAGATATCTTCATCGGCAAACCGACCGAAAAAGGGCATTCGCCCGCACCATCCGCCGATCGTCCGTTCGGCTGGCCTTAGGCCATATTCAACCGGGCGCGTCAAGAAAAACCGCGTCCGCAGGGGCTTCATGGCGCTGCGGGAGGGCGCGCCGGTTATGCCAGGCCCTCCCTCGTCAGTCTCAATGCGCGCCTTCGCGTTTGCGCTTGCGCTTGCGGGCGTTGCGCGCGAACATGTTCAGCACCTCCACAAGCGCGGAGAAAGCCATGGCGGCATAGACGTAGCCCTTCGGCACGTGGAAGCCCATGCCTTCGGCGATCAGTGTCGTGCCGATCATCAGCAGGAAGGCGAGCGCCAGCATGACGATCGTCGGGTTCCTCTCGATGAAGTTGGCAAGCGGGGTTGCGGCAACAAGCATGACCGTGACGGCAGCGATGACGGCGACTACCATGATCGGCAGATGCGGCGTCATGCCGACGGCGGTGATGATGCTGTCGACGGAGAAGACCAGGTCGAGCAGCAGGATCTGGCCGATGGCCGATGCAAAGCCTGTCGTTGCCGAGGTGGCGATGAAATCTTCCTGATGGTCCACGGGGTCGACGCTGTGGTGAATTTCCTTGGTGGCCTTCCAGACGAGGAACAGGCCGCCGGCGATCAGGATCAGGTCCTTCCAGGAGAAGCCGTGACCGAAGGCCTCGAACAACGGTTCGGTCAGTTGCACGATCCAGGCGACGGTGCCGAGGAGAGCCAGGCGCATGACGAGGGCGAGGCCGATACCGATCTTGCGGGCCTTCTCGCGGTGCTCGGGCGGCAGCTTGTTCGTCAGAATCGAAATGAAAATCAGGTTGTCGATACCGAGAACGACTTCCATCACCACCAGCGTGATGAGCGCCACCCAGGCGGCCGGATCCTGAATGAGCGTCGTGATTTCCTGCATCGGCATATACCCTCTTTGCGTCACATGATGAAACGACGCGTGCAATGTAATGTCGCCTGTCTGCCCGACAAGCGCCGCAAGGGGGTATACGAAACCGATGTAACTTTTATTCCCTAGAACAGGATGATTTAAGGCCGGGTCGGCCTAAAATTTGAATCCTGTTCTAAATTAAAGAGTTAGAGCATGATGTCGTCCGAAAGCCGCTCGCACTTTTCGGCATCATGGTCTGATCGGCAACCAGATTTCCGTGACGCCCATGCCGGTATAAGGATCGAAGCGCTCGTCGTAGCGTTCGAACATGTCAGGCATGTCACCATGCTCGAGGCCGGATGTCGGCCACCACGTGTCGAAAATTCGATGCATGGTCAGCGGAATGCCGGAAACATGGCCGCGATGACTGAAGACGACGTAGCGCTGTCCCGGAAGCTTGAGCGTCGCAAAATCCGGCGGCAGGTCGCCGGCATCGGAGATTTCGGCCGCGGCCATATAGCGGAATTTCTCCGCTTCGCCGTCGATATGCGTACAGATGCCGTAGGCGACATTGCCTTTCTGGCCTGAGATATGGCCGAAATAAGCATTGAACTTCTGCCAGAGGGAAGGGATGGCGGCATTGCCGCCATAGGGGTAGATCTCCTGCAGGCCGGCAAAGAGCATCGGTTGAAGGGTCTCGAAGCGCGGTGGTTCGAGGTCGTTGAGGCGGGCGGGGTCCATTCTGATCGGCTCCAGTAAAACAAGGTTGCGGGCGTGCCCTTGTCTCCGCACCGCATCCGGCGTCATGCCGAACTGATCGCGGAAGGCACGTGTGAAGGCCTCGTGCGAGCCGTAGCCCGCGCTAAGCGCAACCTCGAGAATGCTGGATGAACCGCCGACGAGCGCGGGCACGGCGCGGCTGAGGCGCCGCCCTCTGATATAGCTGCTGATCGAGTGGCCGGTGACGAGCCCGAAGACGCGCGACAGATGGTAACGCGACAATCCGGCGGCTTCGGATATCTCTTCCAGCGATAGATCATGTTCGAAGTGGCTCTCTATGAACCAGATCGCCCGTGCGACGGCGCTCATCTCAACTCCCTTGGTTGCGGCTTCCTTTCTAGAGAAAAACCAGCAGCCGGGTTTGATCGCTATTGCGGGATTCTGGCCGACGGAGGGCGGCAGTCAAGGATAGATATAGGTCAGGTAGTCTCGTGCCGGCGCGCGCCGTAGGCGGCCATGAAGACCCGGATCGCGCCGCGGATGACGCGCTCGATTTCATCGCGCGGTGGTGGCTCTTCCATGCTTCCGAACAGGCGGAGCTTGAAGAAGCTGCCGCTGGCGAGATCGAGAAACTGGCCTGCGGCCAGATCGATGTCGTCGATCTCGAGCGCGCCCTCGGCGATGCGCCGTTCCAGGAAGTCGCGCAGGACGGTGCGCAGGTTTTCAGGTCCCTTGAAGAAGCGCTGACAGAGGACCGGCATGCGATCGCGAACTCCAAGAACGGTGCGCATCGCACTGATGACCTTTTCGTCGGTCATATGGGTGACGAAGCTGATACCGAATTCGTACAGGCCGGTTTCGGGATCATCGTGTTCGGCAAGCGCCGTGCGCATGGTCGCCAGGAAGGTGGCGCGCTCGGCCTCGATCATCGCCGAAAACAGCTCTTCCTTGTTGGTGAAGTAGACGTAGAGCGTTCCCTTGGAGACTCCGGCCTCACGCGTCACGTCGTTCATGCTGGCGGCGTCGAAGCCCATCTTCATGAAGACGCGCTTGGCGCCGGCGAGGATCTGCTGGCGCTTTGCCGGATCTTCGCCCGCAGCAAATCTCCCCCCTGCAGCAGGAGGGCTGAATGCTGCGGCATGGTCGGGTTTCAGCGTCATATCTCCTTAACCGTCTTCATGTTTTGGCATTTTCTTTAAAAGAAATCGAACCGATTGGTTCTATACATCTTGATATGACGATAAAACAGGTTTAAGTCAACTGAACCGAACCGTTCAGTTCGATTATTTTACTCCAAGATCGGTAAAGTGGCCATGTCGAGCAACCAGAAGAGCAACGTCGCGCGGATCGTCAGTGAAAACGCCGAAGCCGAAGAGGTAGAGGTCGCGGCTGTTGCGGAGGCTCCGACAGCGGAAGCCCTGGAAAAGCCGCCTGCTCCCGCGCAGCCGGCACCGGCCCAGGCTCCGGTTGCTGCTCCTGCAGCTGCGAAGAAGCGCCGCAGCCCGGTGCTGCCGATCGTCGTGCTCGCCTTGCTCGCGGGCGGGGGCTGGTATGGATACGAATGGTGGACGAACGGCCGGTTCATGGTGTCGACCGACGACGCCTACATCGAAGGCGATATCGCGACCATCTCGCCGAAGGTTACCGGCTATGTCGCGAAGGTGAATGTTGTTGCCAACCAGGAAGTCAAGGCAGGAGATGTTCTCGCTACCCTTGATAACGGCGACTACCAGAATGCCCTCGATCAGGCGAATGCCCAGATCGTGACCGAGCAGCTTTCGCTAAGCCGTATCGACGCGCAGATCGAAGGTGCCAGGGCCAGCCTCGTGCAGGCGCAGGCCCAGAAGACTGCCCTCGAAGCCACGGTTCGCGGCGCGGAAATCAAGCAGAAGCGCCAGAGCGACCTGCAGGCAAAGTCGGTCGGCACCACCGCAGATCTCGATGATGCCAATACTGCACTCGATCAGGCCAAGGCCAATCTCGCCGGCGGCGATGCCAATATCGTGGCTGCGCAGGCCAATATTGCCATCCTTGAAGCTCAGCGCAAGGAGGCCGAAGGTTCGGTCCGTTCGCTGGAGATCTCCCGGGACAAGGCTGCCCGCGATCTCTCCTTCACCGTGCTCAAGGCGCCTTATGACGGCATTGTCGGCAACCGCTCGGTTCAGGAGGGCGATCTCGTCTCGCCCGGTCAGCGCCTGATGGCGCTCGTTCCGGTGCATGAGCTCTATATCGACGCCAATTTCAAGGAAACGCAGATCCAGCATCTCGTTCCGGGCTCGAAGGTCAACGTTCACGTCGATGCCTATAGCGACCACCCTGTTGTCGGCACCGTCGAATCGATCTCGCCGGCGTCCGGTTCGGTCTTTTCGCTGCTGCCGCCTGAAAATGCCACGGGCAACTTCACCAAGGTGATCCAGCGCGTACCGGTGCGCATCGCTTTGCCGCAGGATGCCCTCGACAGTGGGCGCCTGCGCGCCGGTCTCAGCGTCGTCGTCGACGTTGATACGCGTACGGCGCCGAACAAGTAGCCTTCAAAAGGCGGAGGTGGTCCGATGGCCGGGAGCGCGACAGCAACAGCAGGAACGATTCCGGCAGCGCCTGCCCATGCCGGGGATCGTATGGATCCGAAGAAGCTCATCGCTTTCTTCGCGATGGTGCTCGGCATGTTCATGTCGATCCTCGACATCCAGATCGTCTCGGCCTCGCTTGCCGAAATTCAGGCTGGCCTGTCGGCAGGCTCCGACGAGATCGGCTGGGTGCAGACGGCCTATCTGATCGCCGAAGTGATCATGATCCCGCTTTCGGGCACGTTGGCCCGCATTATCTCGACGCGTTATCTCTTCGCGATCTCGGCCGCCGGCTTCACCATGGCGAGCGCGCTCGCGGCGACGGCGACGAATATCGACCAGATGATCGTCTACCGCGCCATCCAGGGTTTCATCGGTGGCGGCATGATCCCCTCGGTCTTTGCGGCTGCCTTCACCATCTTTCCGCCGTCGAAGCGCAGCATCGTCTCGCCGATCATCGGCCTGATCGCGACGCTGGCGCCGACCATCGGCCCGACCGTCGGCGGCTATCTCAGCCACGCCTTCTCCTGGCACTGGCTGTTCCTCGTCAATATCGTTCCCGGCATCATCGTCACGCTCGTCACCTGGAACTTTATCGATTTCGACAAGCCTGAACTGTCGCTCTTCAAGAAGTTCGACTGGTGGGGGCTGATCTCGATGGGCGTCTTCCTCGGCGCGATGGAATATGTGCTCGAAGAGGGCAATTCGAACGACTGGTTCAACGACCAGTCCATTACTATTGCGGCCGTGGCCTCCGGTGTTGCAGGCATCGTCTTCTTCTATCGGGCCTTCACGGTGGATTTCCCCGTCGTCGACCTCAGGGCATTCTCGAACCGGAATTTCTCCTTCGGTTCAGTGTTTTCATTCGTCATGGGTATCGGCCTTTACGGCCTCACTTATATCTATCCAGTCTATCTCGGGCGTATCCGCGGCTATGATTCGCTGATGATCGGAGAAACGATGTTCGTCTCCGGGCTCGCGATGTTCTTCACCGCGCCGATTGCCGGGCGGCTGTCGACCAAGATGGACCTGCGCCTGATGATGGTAATCGGCTTTGTCAGTTTCGCCGCCGGCACGTTCATCATGGTGCACCTGACGGCGGATTGGGATTTCTACGAGCTCTTCATCCCGCAGATCCTGCGCGGTTTCGGCCTGATGATGTGCATGGTGCCGATCAACAACATCGCGCTCGGCACGATGCCACCTTCGCGCATCCGCGGCGCGTCCGGTCTGTTCAACCTGACGAGGAATCTCGGCGGCGCCGTCGGCCTTGCCGTGATCAACACCGTGCTCACCAACCGGCAGGACGTGCACTATGAGCGGCTGCGGGAGAATATGGACTGGGGCAATCCGGCGGCGATCGACCAGATGAACAACATGACCGCCAATTTCAACACCTTTGGCATGGACGGCGCCTCGGTCGCAATCAAGCAGATGGTCGGTCTTGCCACCAGGCAGGCGGTCATCCTCTCCTTCAGCGATGTGTTCCTGATACTGACCGGCCTTTTCGTTGCGATGATCCTCGGCGTCGCCATGATCAAGAAACCCGCGCCCCAAGGCGGGGGAGGAGGTGGCGGCGGCCACTGACCTCCGGCCCCGTCGCCCCTTGAAAAGGCCCTCTCCGGAGGGCCTTTTTGTTTGCCGCTTTCCGGCAGTTGTGTCATCAGCGTATGATTGCTTGTCAACTCAGCTTAACCGGCTGGCAAGGCCGAAAAAATGACGTGGAAACCGTCTCCTTCGATTTTTTGATTTACGTACATCAGAATTGGCGCTAATGGTCTCGTCAGGAGGAATGATGAGGCCAACTGTTCACGATATCGCCGCTGCAGCGGGTGTCAGTCTCGCGACTGTCGACCGGGTTCTCAACCAGCGCCCCGGCGTGCGCCACGTCACGCGGGAAAAGGTCGAGGCCGCAATCCGTGAGCTCGGTTATATCAGGGACGTCGCCGCCGCCAATCTCGCCAAGGGGCGCACCTATTCGCTGGTCTTCATCTTGCCTGCCAGCGACAATTCCTTCATGTACGGGCTCAATGCCGAGATCCGGCAGGCGATCCTCCGGTCGCCGGCGGAGCGCACCGACATCCGCACCATCGAGGTGCCGGCCTTCGATCCCGCTGCCCTCGTCTCCGTGCTCGAAGAACTTTCCCGGGAAAAGCCTTGCGGCATTGCGATGGTTGCGACCGATGCGCCCGAAGTGCGCGCCGTCGTCGACAGGCTGGTGCGCGCAGGCTTTCCCATCGTCACCCTGGTTTCCGACCTCACCGGGTCGCTTCGCCATCACTATGCCGGCGTCGACAACATTGCTGCCGGACGCACCGCCGCGCGCCTGCTCGGCCGGTTTCTCGGGCCGCGAAAAGGTGAGATCGCAGTGCTTGCCGGCTCCATGCTGGTGCGCGACCATCGCGAGCGGCTGGAGGGGTTTACCTCTGTGATGGCGGAGGAATTTCCCGATCTTGCGATCCTGCCGGTTCTTGAAGGCCGCGACGATCCCGAGATCGCGCATATGCTCGTTGCCGATGCGCTGTCGAGAAATGCCGGCATCATCGGCATCTACAGCCTCGGCGCCGGCAACCGCGGACTTATCCGGGCGTTGAAAGAGAAGGCCGTCGACCGGACACTGACCGTTGTTGCCCACGAACTGACTGCCCATACGCGCGCGGCGCTGCTCGACCACACGATCGATGCGATCCTCAACCAGGACGCCGGACATGAGGTGCGCAGTGCGGTCCGCGTGCTGAAAGCCAAGGCGGACGGGCTTGCCGTCATCGAAGCGCAGGAACGCATCCGCCTCGACATATTCCTGAAAGACAATCTGCCGTAACGGCAAAGGAGAATACCAGATGTATCTCGGTCTCGATCTCGGAACCTCCGGCGTCAAGGCGATGCTGATCGACGGCGATCAGAAGATCGTCGGCTCTGCCAATGGTTCGCTCGACGTCTCGCGCCCGCATTCCGGCTGGTCGGAGCAGGAGCCGGCCCACTGGGTGCGCGCCACGGAAGAGGCCGTTGCCGGCCTCAGGGCAAAACATCCGAAGGAGTTCGCCGCGGTCAAGGGCATCGGCCTCTCCGGGCAGATGCACGGCGCGACGCTCATCGATGCTGCCGACAAGGTCCTGCGCCCCTGCATCCTCTGGAACGATACGCGCAGCTATGTCGAGGCCGCTGCGCTCGATGCCGATCCGCGCTTTCGTGCGCTCACCGGCAACATCGTCTTCCCCGGCTTCACGGCGCCCAAGCTCGCCTGGGTCAAGAAGCATGAGCCGGATGTCTTTGCAAAGATCGCCAAGGTGTTGCTGCCGAAGGACTATCTGCGTCTCTGGCTGACCGGTGAATATATTTCCGAAATGTCAGATTCGGCTGGCACCTCCTGGCTCGACACTGGCAAACGCGCATGGTCCTCCGAATTGCTTGCCGCCACCAGCCTTTCAGAAGAGCAGATGCCGGCGCTTGTCGAAGGCACCGAACAGGCCGGCAAACTGCGGTCCGAATTGGCGGCGCAGTGGGGAATTTCGGGTGATGTCGTCGTTGCCGGCGGCGCGGGCGACAATGCGGCCTCGGCCTGCGGCATGGGCACGGTCAGCGATGGCGCCGCCTTCGTCTCGCTCGGCACTTCAGGCGTGCTTTTTGCCGCTAACGGCTCCTACCTGCCGAAACCGGAAAGCGCTGTGCATGCCTTCTGCCACGCGCTGCCGAACACCTGGCATCAGATGGGCGTCATCCTGTCGGCCACCGATGCGCTCAACTGGCACTCCGGCGTCACCGGCAAATCGGCCGCCGATCTTACCGGCGAGCTTGGCGAGACGCTGAAGGCGCCCTCGGGCGTCACCTTCCTGCCTTATCTCTCGGGGGAGCGCACGCCGCATAATGATGCCGTCATCCGCGGCGCCTTCATCGGTCTCGAACACGAGAGCAGCCGCGTCGTGTTGACTCAGGCCGTGCTCGAAGGCGTGGCCTTCGCCATCCGCGACAATCTCGAAGCGCTGCGTTCGGCCGGCACCGGCATCTCCCGCGTCACGGCGATCGGCGGCGGTTCGCGCTCGCGTTACTGGCTGGCCTCGATCGCGACCGCGCTCGGCGTTCCGGTTGATCTGCCCGCCGACGGCGATTTCGGCGCAGCCTTCGGTGCGGCCCGCCTCGGCCTGATCGCGGCAACGGGGGCGAACCCCATTGCCGTCTGCACGCCGCCGGTGACGGCAGGCACCATCGAGCCGGTTTCGGCGCTGAGCAGCGCCTATGAGGATGCCTACAAGCGCTACCGTGCGCTCTATCCGGCGATCAAATCGCTGGCGCACTGAGATCGGGCGGCCCCCTCACCCTACCCTCTCCCCGAGGGGAGAGGGGGAGCCGGCAGCGGCGGCTTCGAAAGAGCTGGAACGTTGCAGCAAGTCCCTTCTCCCCTCGGGGAGAAGGTGCCGGCAGGCGGATGAGGGGCTTTGGCCGGCCGTACATCACATAGAAACCCAAGGAGACCTGACATGAGCACCGGATTTTTCGGCGATATCCAGAAGATAAAATACGAAGGCCCCGACAGCACCAATCCGCTGGCCTTCCGCTATTACCAGCCGGACGAGATCGTCCTCGGCAAGCGCATGGAAGACCATCTGCGTTTTGCCGTGGCCTATTGGCACACCTTCACCTGGCCGGGCGGCGATCCCTTCGGCGGCCAGACCTTCCTGCGTCCCTGGTTCGAAGACACGATGAAGGCCGCCAAGCTCAAGGCCGATGTCGCTTTCGAATTCTTCTCGCTGCTCGGCGCGCCCTATTACTGCTTCCATGACGCCGACGTGCGCCCGGAAGGCAAGAATTTCGCCGAAAACACCAAGAACCTCAACGAGATCGTCGACTATTTCGTCGAAAAGCAGGCTGCCACCGGCACCAAGCTGCTCTGGGGCACGGCGAACCTCTTCTCCAACCGCCGCTATATGTCGGGTGCCGCGACCAATCCGGATCCCGATGTCTTCGCTTTCGCAGCTGCGACGGTGAAGACCTGCATCGATGCCACGCAGAAGCTCGGCGGTGAGAACTACGTGCTCTGGGGCGGTCGCGAAGGCTACGAGACGCTGCTCAACACCGATCTCAAGCGTGAGCTCGACCAGCTCGGCCGCTTCCTCAACCTCGTCGTCGAATACAAGCACAAGATCGGCTACAAGGGCACGATCCTGATCGAGCCGAAGCCGCAGGAGCCGACCAAGCACCAGTATGATTACGACGTTGCGACCGTCTACGGCTTCCTCAAGAAGCATGGCCTCGAAAACGAGGTGAAGGTCAACATCGAGCAGGGCCACGCGATCCTCGCCGGCCATTCCTTCGAGCACGAACTGGCGCTCGCCAATGCGCTCGGCATTTTCGGCTCGATCGACATGAACCGCAACGACTATCAGTCCGGCTGGGACACCGACCAGTTCCCGAACAATGTTCCGGAAATGGCGCTTGCCTATTACCACGTCCTGGCAGGCGGCGGCTTCAAGACCGGCGGCACCAACTTCGACTCGAAGCTTCGCCGCCAGTCGCTCGACCCGGCGGATCTGCTGATCGGCCATATCGGCGGCATGGATTGCTGCGCCCGTGGTCTCAAGGCTGCTGCCAAGATGATCGAGGACAAGGCTCTGTCGCAGCCGCTCGCCGATCGTTATGCAGGCTGGGAATCCGCCGAGGCGCAGAAGCTCTTCCGCGGCGAGTATTCGCTGGATGAGATCACGAACTGGGTTGAGACCAAGGACGTCAATCCGCAGCCGAGATCCGGCAAGCAGGAATTGCTCGAGAACGTCGTCAATCGTTACGTCTGATGACATGCGCCGGCGGCCATTGGTCGCCGGCGCTATTCTTCCCGGGCAAGGGAGCGCCTCTGTCGATTCAGCGCTTCAACCAATTGCGTGACGGCGCCGAGACGGAGTTGCGGACTACCAGATCCGGTCTCAGCAGAATTTCCGTCTCGGCCGGCCGGCCGTCGGACAGAAGTTCCAATAACAGCGCCATCGCCTGCTTGCCGATCGCCGTTCTGGGCTGTCTGATCGTGGTCAGCGACGGCGATATGAAGACGGCCTGCGGCACGTCGTCGAAGCCGGTCACCGAGAAATCCCGCGGAATATCGTAGCCTCGTGCTCCGAGCCCGACCATGACGCCGATTGCGGTCTGGTCGTTGACGCACATGAAGGCCGTCGGAAGCGTGTCGCGCATGAAAAGTTGCTCGACCGCATGTCGTCCGCTTTCAATCGTGCCGTCGCCTTCGAGCACGATCCTGGTGTCGGGGGGGACGCCGGCGGCATCGAGACCGGCATCGTAGCCCATGCGGCGCCTGGTATAGGCGAGCCGGGTACGGGAATCGCCGATGAAGGCGATCTTGCGATGTCCCTCGGCCAGCAGCAGGTCCACGGCCTTTCGGGCGCCCTCGGTGTCGTCCACGCCCACATAGGGAATGCCGCCATTGAAGACCGGCTCGAAAACGCCGACACTCGGCGGCAGCCGGGCGGTCATGGTCTGATGGCCGAAGGGCAGGATGCCGGTGAAGAGGATCAGGCCGGCGGCCTGATTGGAATTGAAGAACTTTAGATATTCGAGGCCCCGCTGGGCATCGTTCTGGGTGTGGCCGATCAGGATGCCGTAGCCGTGGGCGCGCGCTTCGTTCTCAAGCCCGACAAGAATGTTGGAGAAATTGGGGTCGCCGATATCGGGCGCCACCACGAGGATCATGTTGGAGCGGCCGAGCCTCAGGCTGCGCGCCATGGCATTGGTCGTATAGCCGGTGATGGCGATCGCCTGGTTGACCTTGAGGCGCGTGGAGTTGGCGACCTTCTCGGGCATATGGATTGCCCGGGAAACCGTCGCGATGGAGACCTCGGCGATCCGGGCGACGTCTTCGATTGTTGCGGGCGTAGAATTCGACACTGGTTCTGCCTTGGGGCTGTCTTCGCCGCGACACTACACAGACTGGCCGAGAGGTCAAAGGCAAGCTTCAACTGATCTGTGTAAGTCAACGATGTAAACCTTTACATGGCTGATGTAAAGGTTTACATAAAGTCCAAAGCGGATGGGAGCCGCGAGCGCGCAGCCCTGAAAACCCAAGCGGTTTCCAGAAGCGAAATGTGCGCTAGTTCAAGGTGATGGAGCGTTGTCGGTGCGCCTGCCGGACGTGAATCGCTCTAGGGGGAGAGCATAATGACCGTGGAGATCGCCGACGCCGCACCCGTGGTGCTGTCCGCTAGGCGCATATGCAAATCCTTCAGCGGCGTGCAGGTCCTCTTCAGCGTGAATTTCGATCTCCGCGCCGGCGAAATCCATGCGCTCATGGGCGAAAATGGCGCCGGCAAATCCACGCTCGTCAAGGTGCTGTCGGGCTTCGAACAGCCGAGTTCCGGCGAGATCCTGCTCGATGGCAAGCAGGTCGTGCTGCCGCCCAATGGTGCTGCGGAAGCGCTCGGCATCGTCATCATCCACCAGGAATTCAACCTGGCCGAACATCTGACCGTGACGGAGAGCCTTTTCCTGGGGCGCGAGGTCACGCGTTTCGGTGTGCTCGACCGTAAATACATGCGTTCCGAGACACGCAAGGCTCTCGATGTGCTCGGTTCGCATGTCGATGAGAATGCGCTGATCAGCACGCTTTCCATCGCCGACAAGCAGATGGTCGAGATCGCCAAGGCGATCAGCCGCGATGCGCGCGTGGTCTTCATGGATGAGCCGACCGCGGTGCTGTCGCGGGAAGAGATCAGCATGCTCTTCAAGCAGGTTCGCAAGCTGCGCGACCAGGGCACGAGCTTCGTCTTCGTCTCCCACAAGCTCGACGAGGTGATGGAGCTGACTGACCGAGTTACGGTCCTGCGCGACGGCCAGTGGATCAAGACCTCGCCGACCTCAATTCTGGACGGGGAATCGATCGCGCAGCTGATGGTCGGCCGCGAACTTTCCAGCCTCTATCCCGCCAAGGTCGAGCCCGATATCGACGAGGAGGTCGTCCTCAGCGTTTCCTCAGTATCGACCGGCTATGTCAGGGATGCGAGCTTCGAGGTCCGCAAGGGCGAGATCATCGGCTTCTCCGGGCTCATCGGTTCCGGCCGGACCGAGCTGATGGAGGCAATCGCCGGGTTGCGGACCCGTCTCGAAGGCGAAGTGGTAATCAAGGGCGAAACGGTTCCTTCAGGCGATGTGCACGCTGCCAATCGTTGCGGTCTCGCCTATATGACCAAGGACCGCAAGTCGAAGGGGCTGCTGCTGCGGTCCGGCATGATGACCAATCTGACGCTGCAATCGCTCGGAAGACATTCTCGTCACGGCTATCTCAGCCCGGGCAGCGAAGCGGCGGCGCTTGCGAAGGCCAAGCGTCGTTTCGATATCAGGGTTCGCGACAGCAATATCGTCGCCGGCCGCATGTCGGGCGGGAACCAGCAGAAGCTGCTCTTGGCCAAGGTCATGGAGACCGAGCCCGACATCATCATCATCGACGAGCCGACACGCGGCATCGATGTCGGCACCAAGCAGCAGATCTATCATTTCATCTCGGCGCTCGCCCGGGACGGCCGGTCGATTATCGTCGTGTCATCCGAGATGCCCGAGGTCATCGGCCTCTGCACGCGGGTGGCGGTGATGCGCGAGGGGCGTATCGTCGGCATGCTCGAGGGAGAGGAGATCTCCGAACAGGAGATCATGCGCTACGCCGCCGGGCTCAAGAAGAAGGCGGCCGCCTGAGAGCGCAAGCAGGTCCGCAGGTGTGGACGATACATAAGATGCCCAGAGACGGGACGGGAGGTTGGTTTTGGAAATGAGCGTCAACGAGGAGACCAGGCAAATCCGGCGTCGGTCCTGGCGGGATGTCGACTTGCGCGCGGTTGCGCCCTTCGTCGCCCTGGCCCTGCTGCTGATCGTCGGAGCCTTGGTCAATCCCAACTTCATCGGCATCACCAACCTCGCCAATGTCGCGACGCGCAGCGCCTTCATCGCCATCATCGCGGTCGGCGCGACCTTCGTGATATCGGCGGGAGACCTCGACTTATCGGTGGGGTCCATGGTGGCCTTCGTTGCCAGCCTGATGATTCTGCTGATGAATTCGGGGGCCATCGCAGACCCAGCCCTGATGCTGACGGTCGCGGCCGTCTTCACGGTCGTCGCCGGCGCGCTCTGCGGTCTGGCGAACGGCCTGATCACCACGGTGGGCAAGATCGAGCCCTTCATCGCGACGCTCGGCACGATGGGCATCTATCGCGGCCTGACGACATGGCTGTCGCAAGGCGGCGCGATCACGCTTCGCTCCCCCGATATCCAGACGCTCTATCGTCCCGCCTATTTCGGCAATATCGCCGGCGTACCGGTGCCGATCGTGGTGATCCTGGCGGTGACGGCGGTTGCGGCCTTCATCCTCTATCGCACCCGATACGGGCGCCATGTCGTCGCTGTCGGATCAAACAGCGATGTCGCCCGCTATTCGGGGATCGCGGTCAACCGCGTGCGGACGATCGCCTTCGTGATCCAGGGGCTTTGCGTGGCGATCGCCGTGCTGCTCTACGTTCCGCGTCTCGGCTCGACGTCGGCAACGACCGGCATCCTGTGGGAGCTGCAGGCGATCACCGCCGTCGTCGTCGGCGGCACGGCGCTCAAGGGCGGCGCCGGCAGGGTCTGGGGCACGATCTGCGGCGCTTTCATTCTCGAACTCGTCGGCAACATCATGCTGCTTTCGAATTTCATCAGCGAATATCTGATCGGCGCCATCCAGGGTGCGATCATCATCATCGCGATGTTCGTCCAGCGCTCGCTGGTGCGCAAATCATGATCTGATCGGCTTGCATTTTGACCGGGTTTACAGGGCGTCCGGTCCCGGTATGGAAAAGTCCCTGAAGTCATTGGGAGGAAATAGCATGCGGAAATTGATGTTGGGTCTCGCGGTTGCGGCGGTGACGTTCGCCGGCGCCGCCTACGCCCAGGACAAGAAATTCACGATCGGCGTGTCCATTCCGGCCGCCGACCATGGTTGGACCTCGGGCGTCGTGTTCCATGCCGAACGTGTCGCCAAGCTGCTGATGGCCGAACATCCCGGCCTCAACGTCATCGTCAAGACCTCGCCGGACGCTGCCAGCCAGGCAAACGCCGTGCAGGATCTCGATACGCAGGGCATCGACGCCCTCGTCATCCTGCCGTCGGATCCGGATCCGCTCGTCAACGCCATCAAGGAAGTCAAGGGCAAGGGCAAGTTCGTCGCCCTCGTCGACCGTGCGCCGAGCAACAACGACAACTCTGTGCGCGACCTCTATGTCGCCGGCAACAACCCGGCTCTCGGCGAAGTCGCCGGCAAGTACATCAAGGAAAACACGCCTGATGCCGAAGTCGTCGTCATTCGCGGTCTGCCGATCCCGATCGACCAGCAGCGCCAGGATGGTTTCGACAAGGGCATTGCCGGATCGAACGTCAAGGTTCTCGACCGCCAGTACGGCAACTGGAACCGCGACGATGCCTTCAAGGTCATGCAGGACTACCTGACGAAGTACAAGAAGATCGACGTCGTATGGTGCCAGGACGACGACATGGCCGTCGGCGTTCTCCAGGCGATCGAGCAGGCCAAGCGCACCGACATCAAGTATGTCGTCGCCGGCGCCGGCTCCAAGGACATGGTCAAGAAGGTCATGGACGGCGACAAGCTGATTCCGGTCGACGTTCTCTATCCGCCGGCAATGGTCGGCACGGCGATGGAACTGACGGCTGCTGCGCTCTACGACCAGGTTCCGGTCCACGGCAGCTACATTCTTGACGCGACGCTCGTCACCAAGGAGAACGCCAAGGATTTCTACTTCCCGGATTCTCCGTTCTGATCCGCTGACCGGACGATGCGCCCATTCGCAAGGATGGGCGCATTTTTTATGCCCGCATGCGACATGTGGTTGAAAATGCTTGACGTACTTCTTGCCCGCCAATGCCCATCATGATTAGCTCGCAGCCACATCGTATCCGGCCTCGCGCCAAATCCGTGAATCAAGGGCGGGAAGCGCCTTGCGCCCGCCAAATTGCGTGCTACAAGTTTTCAGAAACGTTTACGGTCGATATTCAGGGAGGAATCTGACATGAAGACGATCAAAGGCCCCGGCCTTTTCCTTGGCCAGTTCGCGGGCGATACCGCTCCTTTCAATTCATGGGACGCGATTACCAAATGGGCGGCCGATATCGGTTACAAGGGCGTCCAGGTGCCGACCTGGGCGAGCCAGCTGATCGATCTGAAGAAGGCTGCCACGTCCAAGGACTATTGCGACGAATTCGCCGGCAAGGCCCGCGAAAACGGCATCGAGATCACCGAACTCTCGACCCATCTGCAAGGCCAGCTGGTCGCCGTTCACCCGGCCTATGACGAAGCTTTCGACGGGTTTGCGGCACCCGAGGTGCGCGGCAATCCGAAAGCTCGCCAGGAATGGGCGGTCGAGCAGGTCAAGATGGCGCTGACCGCATCGAAAAACCTTGGCCTTAAGGCGCATGCGACCTTTTCCGGCGCGCTTGCCTGGCCTTTCATCTATCCCTGGCCACAGCGTCCGGCCGGCCTCGTGGAGACCGCCTTCGACGAACTTGCCCGCCGCTGGACGCCGATCCTCAACCATGCCGACGAAAACGGCATCGACGTCTGCTACGAGATCCACCCGGGTGAAGACCTGCATGACGGCATCACCTTCGAGATGTTCCTGGAGCGCGTGAAGAATCATCCGCGCGCCAACATGCTCTACGATCCCTCGCACTACATCCTGCAGTGCCTCGATTATCTCGAGAACATCGACATCTACAAGGACCGCATCAAGATGTTCCACGTCAAGGATGCGGAGTTCAATCCGACCGGGCGCCAGGGCGTCTACGGCGGCTATCAGGGCTGGGTGGAACGCGCCGGCCGCTTCCGCTCGCTTGGCGACGGCCAGGTCGATTTCGGCGCGGTGTTCTCGAAGATGACGGCCAATAATTTCGACGGCTGGGCCGTGGTCGAATGGGAATGCGCGCTGAAGCATCCAGAAGACGGCGCCCGCGAAGGAGCCGAATTCGTGGCTGCCCATATCATCCGCGTCACCGAAAAAGCCTTCGACGATTTCGCCGGCAGCGGCACGGACCAGGCGGCGAACCGGCGGATGCTGGGGCTTTCCTAATCAGCGCACACCGGTTTGTTGCCCCTCACCCTAACCCTCTCCCCGTTCTGACGGGGAGAGGGGACTTGCCGCACCAACCGTAGAGTTGGGCGTAGACATCGCGGCATATCCCTTCGCCCCGCTGGCGGGGGTCCGAAGGACGGGTCGAGACCCGTGGCTCGACCCCGGTCGGTGGCGGCAGCCGGATGAGGGGCCGCATCCGCACCAAGTTTGAATTCCAGGAGGACAAGAATGGCAATCGAAGCATCATCCGAACAGACCCGCGAGCCGCGCATCCGGCTCGGCATGGTGGGCGGCGGCGCGGGCGCGTTCATCGGCGCAGTACACCGTATCGCAGCCCGTATCGACGACCAGTACGACCTCGTCGCCGGCGCATTGTCGTCGACGCCCGACAAGGCGATCGCATCCGGCCGCGACCTCGGCCTCGACCCGTCGCGAACCTATTCCAGCTATCGCGAGATGGCGATCCGCGAGGCGAAGCTGAAGAACGGCATCGAGGCGGTGGCGATCGTTACGCCGAACCACGTGCACTACGATGCTGCCAAGGAATTCCTGAAGCGTGGCATCCATGTCATCTGCGACAAGCCGCTGACATCTAATCTTGCGGATGCCAAGAAACTCAAGAAGGTCGCCGATGAGAGCGGCGCTCTTTTCGTGCTGACGCATAACTACACCGGTTATCCGATGGTCCGCCAGGCGCGCGAGATGATCGCGAACGGCGAACTCGGCGATATAAGAGTCGTCCAGGCCGAATATCCGCAGGACTGGCTGACGGAAGCGGTCGAGCAGACCGGCCAGAAACAGGCCGCCTGGCGCACCGATCCGGCGCAGTCCGGCGTCGGCGGCTCGACCGGCGATATCGGCACGCATGCCTATAACCTTGCGTCCTTCATGTCGGGCCTTGAACTCGACAGCCTGGCCGCCGATCTCGACAGCTTCGTTCCGGGCCGCCGGCTGGATGATAACGCCCATGTCTTGCTTCGCTTCAAGGCGAAGGACTCGGAGAAGCCGGCCAAGGGCATGCTCTGGTGCAGCCAGGTGGCGCCCGGCCATGAGAACGGCCTGATGGTGCGTATCTACGGCACCAAGGGCGGGCTGGAGTGGACCCAGAAGGATCCGAACTATCTCTGGTACACGCCTTTCGGCGAGCCGAAGCGGCTGATCACCCGCGGCGGCGCCGGCGCAGGCGCGGCTGCCGGCCGCGTCACACGCGTACCGTCAGGGCATCCGGAGGGTTATCTTGAGGCGTTTGCGACGATCTATACGGAAGCCGCGCATGCGATCAATGCCCGCAAGAAGGGCAAGACCGTCGACAAGGCGGTGGTCTACCCCACAGTCGATGATGGCGTGAAAGGCGTCGCCTTTGTCGAAGCCTGTGTCGCGTCTTCCAAGAAGAACGGCGCATGGGTCAAGGTCTGATCTTACCGATCCGCGCCGTGAGCGGCGCCTATTGAAAAACGCCGAGGCGGCTCCGGGCCACCTCGGCGTTTTGTTTTGCTCTCGGTCAGGCAGCAGCGATGATGCTATTTCCCGCGTAAAGATCGTGCCCCCGAGAGCAACTCACGACTGCTGACATTGTCGTTATGAGCGTGCGAAGGACTGGAAGAAAGGCCCTCCTGCAACGTTGCAGTTTTTCTCGCCGTCGCCCTATACTTTGCCTTCGGGCTTGGCTAAATCCCGCATAACGGCCTCAACCCAAAGCGTGGCACGGTCTGTCAGATTCGCCTGCCACACTTGAGATCTTTGATTTTCCGCATGTCGTCGTTCGCAAAACCGCTGCACGCTTTTGCGCGACATGCTTTAGAGACAGGATTTTAGAGATGATCGATCCGAAAAAGCTCGCAGAGCGCTTTCCTGGCGACTTCACCTTCGGCGTGGCCACCGCCGCCTTCCAGATCGAAGGCGCCAGCAGGGCCGATGGCCGCAAGCCGTCGATCTGGGACGCTTTCTGCAATATGCCCGGCCGTGTCTACAATCGCGACAATGGCGACGTCGCCTGCGATCACTATAACCGGTTGGAGCAGGATCTCGATCTCATCAAGGATATGGGTGTCGAAGCCTACCGGTTTTCCATCGCCTGGCCGCGCATCATCCCTGACGGTACCGGTCCGGTAAACGAGGCCGGTCTCGATTTCTACGATCGGCTGGTCGACGGCTGCAAGGCGCGTGGGATCAAGACCTTCGCGACGCTCTACCATTGGGATCTGCCTCTGTTGCTTGCCGGCGATGGTGGCTGGACGGCGCGCTCGACTGCCTATGCCTTTCAGCGTTATGCCAAGACTGTCATGAACCGCCTTGGCGACCGCCTCGACAGGGTCGCCACCTTCAATGAGCCCTGGTGCATCGTCTGGTTGAGCCACCTCTACGGCATCCATGCTCCCGGCGAGCGCAACATGCAGGCCGCCCTTCACGCCATGCACTACATGAATCTTGCCCATGGCCTCGGCGTCGAGGCGATCCGCTCCGAAGCCCCCAATGTGCCGGTCGGGCTCGTGCTCAACGCCGCCTCGATCATTCCCGGCTCCGACAGCCCGGCCGATCTTGCCGCCGGCGAGCGGGCGCACCAGTTCCACAATGGCGCCTTCTTCGATCCCGTCTTCAAGGGCGAATATCCGAGGGAGTTCGTCGAGGCGCTCGGCGACCGCATGCCTGTCATCGAGGACGGCGACCTCAAACTCATCAGCCAGAAGCTCGATTGGTGGGGTCTGAACTACTACAAGCCCGAGCGTGTTTTCGACGATGCCGACCGCAAGGGCGATTTCCCCTGGACGCTGGAAGCGCCGCCGGTAAGCGACGTCAAGACCGATATCGGCTGGGAAATCTATGCGCCGGGACTGAAGCTCCTGGTCGAAGATCTCTACCGCCGCTACCAACTGCCGGAATGCTACATCACGGAGAACGGCGCCTGCGACAACACCGACGTCGTCGATGGCGAAGTGGACGACACAATGCGCCTCGACTATGTCGGCGATCATCTCAATGTCGTGGCCGACCTCATCAAGGACGGCTATCCCCTGCGCGGTTATTTCGCCTGGAGCCTGATGGACAATTTCGAATGGGCGGAAGGCTATCGCATGCGCTTTGGCCTCGTCCATGTCGATTATGGGACACAAGTGCGCACGGTGAAGAAGAGCGGCAAGTGGTACAGCGACTTGGCGGCGCAATTCCCGAAGGGAAACCACAAAGCAGGTTAGGCCTCATCCCCGTTAAGTGGCTGACATTGCTTGGCTGAAGCTTTGCATCAACGGCAAAAGCAAAAATAGACCGCCGTAAAATCTTCAACAGGCGGTTGCTTAAACGTTTTTGAACCCTTGACTGGCAGAATTCGACCGTCAGGGAGCCGTAATGCAGACAGTCGCAAAGTCGCAGAGCAAGGGATCGGGAATAGGCCGTCACATCACCGTCACAGGCGTGCTTTTCTCCTTCGCCGTCATCGTCGCCGTCGTCACCATCATGGTGCTGACGGCGCTCGAACGCGTAGCTGAAAATGCCAATCTTCTCGATGACGAGCGCTCGCGCGAAACGACGATCGGCGCGTTGAAGACTTTCGAGGATCAGCTCGGCGCGACACTCGACGACTACGCCGCCTGGGACGACGCCGCCGTCAACGTCTATGCGCCCGAGGGCATGGCATGGACGGTGAGCAACTACGGCGAGATGTCGCTCAACAGTTCGCTTTTCGATATGGCAATCGTCATTGACGATCAGAAGAAGGCGATCCTCGCCTATCGCGACGGGCAGCCGATGGAGGAGCCGCTGGCGGATTTCTTTCAACCGTCGCTCTGGACCCTTCTCGACACGGTCAAGGCGGCCGGTCCTGCCGATCGTCCCCAGGCGGTCGGTTTCGTCGCCACCAAGCGCGGCATTGCCGCAGTCGGCGTCGCATTGGTGCGGAAAAAATCCGGTGCGCTGGATGTGCCGGCCGGTCAGCACCGCTATCTCATTTTCGCCCGTCATCTCGATGACGATAGGGTGGCCGGGCTCGGCCAGACTTATGTCATCGGCGGGCTGAAGTTGGCGCCGCCGGCCCTTGAAGCCGATTATTTCGTGCCGATCGCCGATCCTGCGGGAACCATGCTCGCCAAACTCGTCTGGACCTCGCGTTCGCCCGGCGATGTCGGCTATGCACAGGTGCGGCCGATGGTCATCCAGGCGCTCGGACTGGTCGGGCTGTTCTTCATAGTGCTGCTGGTCATCGGCTGGCTTGCCGGCCGCCGGCTGAAGAGCGAGGAAAACAATGCCCGCGAGGACGCGTTGCGCGACCGGTTGAGCGGCCTTTCCAATCGCGATGGTCTCGGGCTCGCGGTCGACCGTTTCGTCGTGGAAGCACGCCAGACCAAGCGCAACGTTCTGCTCCTCTATCTCGACCTCGACGGCTTCAAGGAAGTCAACGACAGTTACGGCCACGGCACCGGCGATCAGTTGATCCGCGCGGTCGCAGCCGGCCTCGCCGTGCTCATTCCGCAAGGCGCGGTTCTCGCCCGCATCGGCGGCGATGAATTTGCCATCGCTTTTCTTTCCGACGGCGAAAACGCCGCGGCTCTCCAGCTTTCCGAACAGATCCTCGATTTTCTGGCCGAGCCGCTGGAGATCGGTCGCCGCGTCGTCGTCGTCGGGGCAAGCATCGGCATTGCCATGTCGCCGGTGGGCGCCATCGAACGCGAGGAACTGGTGCGTCGCTCCGACCTTGCCATGTACAAGGCCAAGGAGGCCGGCCGCGCGCGGATGACGCTCTACGACCCGTCGATGGATACCGATCGAGAGCAGCGCAATGCGCTGGAGATCGACCTCAGGGTCGCCATCGAAAGCGGCGACCTGACGCTCGCCTATCAGCCGCTGGTCGATGCGACGACGCATGCGCTCACCGGCGTCGAGGCGCTGGTGCGCTGGAATCGTCCGGGCCACGGGCCGGTTTCACCCGAAGTTTTCATTCCGATCGCCGAGACCAGCGGCCTCATCGAATCGCTTGGGCTGTTCGTGCTGCGCAAGGCCTGCGAGACGGCCAAGCAATGGCCAGGCCTCGGCATCTCCGTCAACGTCTCACCCGGCCAGTTCCGCAATCCTGCTTTCACCGATTATGTGCGATACGTGCTGAAGCAGACGGAGATCGGGGCCGGCCGCGTCACGCTCGAAATCACCGAAGGCTACATGATCCAGAATCCGCAGCGCACCCGTCAGTCGATCGAGCGTCTGAAGGGGCTGGGGGTGAAGGTGGCGCTCGACGACTTCGGTTCCGGCTTCTCCTCGATCGGTTATCTCAGACAGTTCGGCTTCGACCGCATCAAGATCGACCGCTCGCTGGTCATTGATATCAACGAGGACAAACGGCAGCGCGAGATGCTGCAGGCGACGGTGGCGCTTGCCCGCTCGCTCGATATTCCCGTCACGGCTGAAGGCATCGAGACCGAGGCGCAAGCGGTGGCGATGCGCCTGTTCGGATGCGATTGCCTGCAGGGCTATTTGTTCGGAAAGCCGATGACGGCCGATCTCATCACGGAGATGCTGGACGAGCGGCAGGCGGCGGAGCCAGAAGCCCGGCGTCGTCTCGGCGCTGCCTGACCGGCTACGGGGGGCTTCGGCAGGCCGGACTCAAAAAGAATCCGGATTCAGCTGCCGATATGCCGCTGGCCGCGCTTTTTCGCGAGTGCGATCTGGTGCTGCCGCTGACGGTAGCGCAGCCGATCTTCTTCCGTGCGCGTGTGATAGCAGTGGCTGCAGGAAACGCCTTCCTCGTAGAGCGGCGAGGTGATTTCCTCGGCGGTGATCGGGTTGCGGCAGGCGTGGCAGAGCCTGTGTTCGCCTTCCCTAAGCCCGTGCTCGACGGAGACGCGCTCGTCGAAGACGAAGCAGGCGCCATCCCAGAGGCTTTCCTCCTGCGGCACTTCCTCCAGATATTTCAGGATGCCGCCTTTGAGATGATAGACCTCGTCGAAGCCCTGCGCCTTCATGAAGGCGGTGGCCTTCTCACAGCGTATGCCGCCGGTGCAGTACATGGCGACCTTCGGCTTGTTGTGCAGACCGGGATTCTGGCGCACCCAATCGGGAAACTCGCGGAACGTCTTCGTCTTCGGGTCGAGAGCGCCGCGAAAGGTGCCGATCGCCGTCTCGTAGTCGTTGCGGGTATCGATGACGATCGTATCGGGATCCGATATCAGCGCGTTCCAGTCCTTGGGCGCCACATAGGTGCCGACAACCTTGTTGGGGTCGATGTCTTCAACGCCCATGGTGACGATTTCCTTCTTCAGCTTCACCTTCATGCGCAGGAAGGGCATTTTCGAAGCGCGGCTCTCCTTGTGCTCTAGGCCTGAAAATTCCGGCTGGGCGCGCAGGAAGGAGAGTACGGCGACAATGCCGGCATCCGGCCCCGCGATCGTACCGTTGATGCCCTCATGTGCCAGAAGCAGCGTTCCCTTGACGCCGTTCTCCTCACAGAGCGCCTGCAGCGGGCCTTGCAGGCTCTGAAAGCGCGGCACGGAAACGAAATGGTAGAGCGCCGCCACGAGGAACGGGCTGGTGTGTGTCAGGCTGTCGGTCATGGGCCGGAAATACAGAAAATCGGCGAGCCGCGCAATTGCCTTCGCCAATGGCGCCTTTTCTCAGTTCCCGGTCGCCAGCCAGAGAAGCTCGATGCGCTGCGCTTCCTCGTCCGGGTGATCGGCGAAGACGGCTTCGGCCTTGACGAGCGCCTGACGACGGTCTTCCTGCTGGCGGAAGATGATGGCGTCGAGCAGATGCGTCAGGTCGTCGTTGCGGGTGAAGAGCTGCGGTTCGGCTTCGACGAGTTCGGAGAGCACGACGAGATCATGGATATGGCCGAGATCCTCGACGAGCGTCTTGGCCGCATCGCGCTTGGCCTTCATGGCGCCCGGCCAGACATCGCTCAAAAGGGAATGGTAGAGCCGGTAGTCATAGGTGCGCTTGCGAAGATCATGGAAATCTTCGGCCGTTCCCTCGTCATGGCAGGCCATCAGCGCCGCCTTCGCCTTCAGGCTCGTGCGGCGCCAGCTCTTGCCCAGCATGCGGGCATTCTTGCGGTGGTTGCCGTCGAAGGCGATCGTGTCGAGCGAGGCGATCGCCTCCTTCAGCGTGCCGGCGGCCTCCTTCAGCCGCTGTTCCAGCCCGCGTTCGGCCTCTGCCATCCAGTCCCGGCGCCCTTCCAGAACGGTGATGATGCGGCCGAGTGCTTCATTCTCGTCGGGGCTGCGGGCGGTGTGCCGCAGATACTCCACGGTGCCGATGAGTGCGGCCGCGTCGCGGATTGCCGACAGCGACCGCGCCGTCTCGCGCAGCCTTGCATTTTCACGTTTCTGGAAATCCGGCACCTCGCGGGCGACGAGCCGGTAGAGCGAGCGCAGCCGCTTCAGGTTCTTGCGGAAGGAATGGATCGCCTCGTCGACGCCACCCGGTCGCTCGTCGAGAACAGTGATGGCACGGGAAAGCTGGTCCGTGGCGACGCTGCGGAATTCCTCGGTGAAATCGGCCTCAGGCCGTATGCGATAGCCCATGCCTGTCGTGCTCGTATTCTGTAGCGAGGGCCTGGTTGGAATAGCGGAAATCGCCGGTCACTTCGCGGCCAAGCCAGCTGGGCAGGGCCGGCTTGTCGGTTTCCGACGTCATTTCTACTTCGGCAATCACCAATCCGCGATGTTCGCCGGCAAAGACGTCGACCTCCCAGACGAAGCCCTCATGGGGAACGCGGTAGCGCGTCTTCTCGATGACGATGCCGATTGCGGCCTGCAACAATTCTTCGGCATCGGCGACCGGAATGTCATATTCGAATTCATCACGGGTGATGGCGCTGCGGCCGATCTTGATCGTCAGTCTCGCCTTTTTGCCGTCCAGGATGCGCACGCGGACGGAACGGTCGTCCATCGAGGCGATGTAACCCTGTCTCAGGCTCGACTTCGTCTCCACCGCAGAACGCCATCCGTCGCTGCGCACGAGAAACTTCCGCTCGATCTCTTTCGCCATACCGGTGAACCTTTTGTGACGATCCAGGCACGGTAGACCAATTTCCACGCATTTCCTACCCATCATGTTGCGAGTCTGGTTTTATCTCGACAAGGTCACGCCGGAGCGTTATTCGGAAGCCGGATTTCAATCGTTTCAAGGAAACCGTACGGCCATGGGCGAGAAAACAGACAAGCTCCTTTCCATCCTGAAACTCCAGCCCGTCGTTCCGGTGCTTATCGTCGACGATGCGAAGTCGGCCGTGCTGCTGGCACGTGCGCTCGTCGCAGGTGGCCTGAAGGCGATCGAGATCACCATGCGCACGCCGGCGGCACTCGATGCCGTGCGTGCCGTCGCCAACGAGGTCGAGGGCGCCGAAGTCGGCGCCGGCACGATCCTTAATGTCGCCCATTGGAAAGCCGCCGTCGAGGCCGGCTCGAAATTCATCGTCAGCCCCGGCACGACGCAAGAACTGCTCGACGCGGCAGCCGATTCCGAGGTGCCGCTGCTTCCCGGCGCCGCCACCGCCAGCGAAGTTATGGCGTTGCGCGAAGAAGGCTACCAGGTTCTGAAGTTCTTCCCGGCCGAGCAGGCTGGCGGTGCGGCCTATCTCAAGGCGCTCTCCTCGCCGTTGGCAGGCACGCTGTTCTGCCCGACCGGCGGCATTTCGCTGAAGAACGCCAATGACTACCTCTCGCTGCCGAACGTCATCTGCGTCGGCGGTTCGTGGGTAGCGCCGAAGGAACTGGTCGCAGCCGGCGATTGGGCCGGCATTACCAAGCTTGCGGCAGAGGCCGCGGCGCTGAAGGCTTGAGGGCGTATTTCTGAGATAGGGGGTAAGCTTCTCGGCGAGCCTCCAATTTGTATTTCAGCCGTCGCAAACCTATGTTCTCCTCCTGCCTCAAACAGGGAGATGACGAGGAATGTTCGACGCAAAGAAGCTTCTCGACCAGTTCTTGGGTTCGCAGGTGCCGGGTCTCGGCGGTACGGTCCGCGACAGGGCGGGTGACTCCGTGCAGACGGCCAGGGACAATCCGCTGGCGACGGGCGCGATCGCAGCCGTGCTTCTCGGCACCAAGACCGGCCGCGGCATTGCCGGAAACGCGCTGGCGATCGGCGGTCTTGCCGCCATTGCCGGCCTCGGTTACCAGGCCTACAAGAATTACCAGGCGGGCCAAGCGCCCGCCGCTCCCTCCGATGCACCCTCGGCCAACAATCCGATCCTCCTGCCGCCACCTGCCGAATCCGGCTTCGGGCCGGCGTCGCCTGCCGGCAGCAATGAATTCGTGCTGGTGCTGATCCGCGCAATGATCGCCGCCGCCAAGGCCGACGGTCATATCGATGATGCCGAACGCGCCCTCATCATGGACAAGATCAAGGCGGCCGATGTCAGTGGTGAGGCTGCGGCCTTCATCGAACGGGAGCTCGCTTCGCCGACGGATATCGATGCGCTCGTCGCCGCCGCGACGACGGAAGAACAGCGTGTCGAACTCTACACCGCCTCGCGGCTGACCATCGAGCCGGATTCGCGCGCCGAGCGGGGTTACCTCGATCTACTTGCCGGCCGGCTCGGCCTTGCCGACCAGCTGGTCGATCATATCGAGGCGACGGTCTCCTCCGCCAAGGTTACCTTGTCACAGTAACAAGCAGGCCGGTTGCCTTTGCCGGGCGGCTGGCCTATCCACTCCTAGACAAGGGGAGTGAACATGCGCGATCTTGCAAATTTCAAGGGCTGCCCGGCGCCGAAGCCGGTCACGCTGAAGGGCCGTTTTGTCACCGTCGAGCCTTATCGCCGCGAGGAACACCTCGAGGCGCTGTGGGACGGGCTCGGCGGCATGGGCATCAATCCGCTGCTTCTTTATTTCGCGCAGGACGATTTCTCCGGGATCGAGGATTTCGCCAACTGGCTGGAGACCGTCTACACCAAGTCCGGCTGGCTCACCCATATCTTCCGTGACAACGCCACCGGCAAGATTGTCGGCATGGCGAACTACATGCGCGCCGACCCGGCAAACGGTGTCGTCGAAATCGGCGGGGTGGCGCATGGCCCCGAGATGAAGCGGTCGCCGCTTTCGACCGAAGCGCACTATCTGATGGCCAAGCACGTTTTCGAAGAGCTCGGCTACCGCCGCTACGAATGGAAATGCGACAACAAGAACGAGGCGAGCAAGACAACGGCTGTCCGTTACGGCTTCAGCTTCGAGGGCGTTTTCCGCCAGCATATGATCTCCAAGCGCCGCAACCGCGACACCGCCTGGTTCTCGATGATCGATGCCGAATGGCCGTTGATCAACGATGCCTTCGAAGCCTGGCTTTCGCCGGAGAATTTCCACGCCGCCGGTGACCAGAAGCGCCGCCTGCAGGATATCCGCGCCGATCTGGAAAAGGAAAGGCTCGCGTGAACCAGGAGAGCCGCTCGCAGGCGATCGCCGCCGCCATTATTCTGTTCGGTGCCGGCCTCGTCCTCTATTTCCTGCCGACCATCGTTTTGTGGATCGGCAATTTTTCGCCGGTGCTGGCGATCATCGTCGGCGTCTGCCTGATCATGGCGTTTTTCGCCGTCTTCTGGCTGCGGGCGCGCTACCAAAGAAGCAGAGAGAAGTAGGCCTATCCCTGCAACGAAGCGCCGAGCAGCAAGGCGCCCATCAGGATGACGAGAAGGGCGCCGAGGATTTCGATCGCATTGCCGACCCAGACCGAGGCAGTCGAGCCGCGCCCGGAGAGGCGGACGGCAGCACCCTTGGCGGTGACGGCAAGGGTTGCAAGCACCGAAACTGTGATCGCCGTGCCGAGCGACATGGCGGCGACCGAAAGCACGCCGCCGAGATAGAGCCCGTTCAGCAGCGAAAAGGTCATAACAAGCAATGCGCCGGAGCAGGGGCGAAGGCCGACGGCTGCGATGGCCGACCAGGCTTCGCGGGCGCTGAAATTGTCACCACCGAGCAGGGCCGGATCAGGCACATGGGCATTGCCGCAGGTCTCGCAGGCCATGCCGGGAACGAAGGTATGGCCGGCTTCCACCGGCTGCGCGCTGCCGTTGAAGGAATAGGCCTGGCGTTCGGCCGCATTGTCTTTCCAATCGAGCATCATGGAGACCGGACCGGCTGATGTGGCCATAAGCCGGCGGCGCGGGAAATTGCCCACCATCGAGCGCAGTTTTCGGAACAGCAGCCAACCGCCGAAGAGAATGACCATGACGAAGCTTGCGATCTCCATCGCATGGGTCGCCGCCGTCAGTGTGATGCCGGTGCCCCGCAGCACCAGCCAGGCGCCGCCGACGAGCGCCACCGCGACCACGCCCTGCACGAAGGCCGAGATGAAGGAGATCACCACGCCGCGCCTCAGCTCGATCTCGTTGGCGATCATATAGGAAGAGATGACCGCCTTGCCGTGACCCGGGCCGGCGGCATGGAAGACGCCGTAGGCGAAGGAGAGGCCGATCAGCGACGCCAGCTGCCACGGGTCCTGGCGCATCGCCTTCAAGGCGCCGGTCAGTGCCCGGTAGAAGGCCTGCTGCTCGTAGTTCACATAGAGCAAAAGCGGTGCAAGCGGCCCGCCGGTCGGCTGGAAGCTCGGCTCCGCCGTGCCGATGCCGAGCGGCGATTGCGCATGGGCGAGACTTGCCGCCGTCAGGAGCGCGAGGATCGCCGCCGAAAGGGCGAGGGGCAGGCGCTTCGTCAGCATGTGACCTCCAGCCGGGTGGCGAAGAGCTTGGACATGTTGGTGCCGGTGGGATCGTTGAAGAAGGCGTCCGTCAGCGACTGCTTGTTTTGCGAGATCACCTCGTCGGCATCCGGCCGCACCACCTGATGCTTGCAGGCCTTGAAACCGTCGCCAACCATTGAAAGTTCGTTGTCTGTCGGGAAATCGATCGAGGTATAAAGCGACGGGTCGTAGACGCCGAAGGTGAGCCTGCCCTTGAGGGGCATCTTTTCCGCCGGTTTCACCGCAAAAAACATCAGCAGCTGACCGTCCTTGTAGTCGACATGGATGATATCGGGCTTCTGGACGGTGATGTTTTTCCCGTTGATCGTCAGGTTCATGTAGTAATCATAGTCGGCAAGCGATTGCTTCACCGTTTTTCCGACCTCCGCGAGCTCGTTCGGCTCCAGCTTCAGATCGGTGTTCTTGTCGAAATCCATGACGACTGAGGAGGAGAAGACTTCGTCGAAGCGCCAGACATTGCGCAGCTCCTCGACGCTGCCATCCTTGCCGGCGACGACTTCAAGGCGCGCTTCCACGAAGATGTGCGGATGGGCAAAGGCGGCGGCCGGCGCCAGCGACAGAAGCGCGGCCATCATAAGTGTCGAATGTTTCATCTATCCCGCTGCCCTGTTCGGTGACCGTGACTTCTTGCCAGAAATTGGGACGGAATTGGGACCGGCTCCCGCCTTGGATTCGTTGGTCTCAGGCAGCGATGTCGCACCCTGCGCAAAGACCCGCGTCAAGGATGCTTCTTGAACCAGTTGTGCAGGTAGTCGACGAAGATCCTCACCTTGGCCGGAAGATAGCGCCGATGCGGATAGACGGCGTAGATGCCGCGGTCGGTCGGGATATAATCGTTGAACAACGTCACAAGCTCGCCGCTCTCGATCGGCTTGCGCGCTATGAAATCCGGGACGACGGCGATACCGATGCCGGAAAGGGCCGCGCGTAATGTCGCATGCGGGCTGTTCACCTCTATCGGCCCGGAAACGGCAACGGAAAACGAGGTGTTGTCGGGATTGTGGAAGCGGATGCTCGCCTGGGTGCGGGCATTGGTATCGATGATGAAGGGTACGTTGGAAATATCACTGGGGTGCTCGATATTGGGATAGCGCTCGAGGAATTCTGGGGTCGCGCAGATATGGACGCGGAAGTCGGAGATCTTGCGGGCGATCATGCCTGAGTCTTCGAGTTTGGTGACGCGGATCGCCACGTCGAAGCCCTCCTCGATCAGGTCGACGAATCGATCGTCGGCGGCGATCTCCAGGGAAAGGTCAGGGTTCTCCTTGGCGAAATCGATCAGCGACTGGCCGACATCGGCATCGACGAAGGTTCGCGGCACCGAAATGCGAAGGCGCCCCTTCAGCTGCGCGTTATTCTCGCGGACGAGATCGGCAAGGTTGTCAATCTCCTTCAGAATATCGGAGGCGGTGCGGTAATAGGTGTGGCCGGCTTCGGTCATGGAGAACTGCCGGGTGGTGCGGTTGAGCAGCAGGGCGCCGAGCTCGTCCTCCAGCTCGCGCACATATTTGGAGAGCAGCGCCTTGGAGCGACCGGTGCGGCGCGCCGCGGCGGAAAAGCCTTCTGCCTCGACGACATCGATGAAGGCGCGTATGCGGGTCAAGGTATCCATGGAAATCCTCAAAGGCCGTTTTAGAATATTGAACAAATCGGCGCGTTTTGTTCAATTATTTTTTTGGCGGCGGGACCAAAAAAACGCTTGATTATGAAGGCGAATATTCTTATTTCCCACTCAGCCCAAAGTCGCACGTGCCCATGGGTGTCCGCCGAACCCTCGAATTGGTGAGGAAATCGGTAAGGTACCTGGAATTAACCCCTCCAGTCGCTATTCCGGCCAACCGGAAAATGCGAGGACGCCTGAAGCAACGACGGTGCGGGCCTTTTTGTTCTCTCCCTGCTTTCCATCAGCGGGGGTTACTGAAGAGGCACACCATCATTGCCGGAAGTGCGGTTGGGATTCTCCCTCCAATCCATGGCAGACAAAGCCGAACTTACACCGCGTCCGCGGCGTTGGTTCACTATCCGCGCATCGAGCGCTTGCTATGGTTCCGGGGTCTCCACCGGCTGGTTCCAATGCGAGTTCTCGTATGCCCTTTGTCCTCCGGTTGATACCGGAGCTCTGGAATTGGAAGAGGGAATCGATATGACCACCCAGCGCATCCGCGACTTTCTCGCAACCCGACGTCCCGACGGTCCCTGCCTCGTGGTTGACCTCGACGTCATCAGCGACAATTTCCACGCCTTCCGTCACGCCATGCCGGACAGCGCCATCTACTACGCCGTCAAGGCCAACCCGGCTCCCGAAGTGCTGAAGCTGCTCGCAGGCCTCGGCTCCAATTTCGATTGCGCATCCGTTGCCGAAATCGAAATGGCGCTCGAAGCCGGTGCGACCGCCGCCCGCATCTCCTTTGGCAACACGATCAAGAAGGAGCGTGATGTCGCTCGCGCTCATGCGCTCGGCGTCAGCCTCTTTGCGGTCGACAGCCACGAGGAAGTCGAGAAGATCTCGCGCGCCGCTCCCGGCGCCCGTGTCTTCTGCCGCGTCCTGACGGACGGCGAAGGCGCCGAATGGCCGCTGTCGCGCAAGTTTGGCTGCGTGCCGCAGATGGCCGTCGACGTTCTCGTCTACGCTCATCAGCTCGGCCTGCAGTCCTATGGCGTCTCGTTCCACGTCGGTTCGCAGATGACCAAGGTCGATGCCTGGGATTCCGCACTCGCCGATGCCAAGCGCGTCTTCGTATCGCTTGCCAAGCAGGGCATCCACCTGCAGATGGTCAACATGGGCGGCGGCTTCCCGACCAAGTACCTGCGCGACGTTCCGTCCGCGGAAGCTTACGGCAAGTCGATCTACCAGGCGCTGCGTACGCATTTCGGCAACCAGATCCCGCAGACGATCATCGAGCCGGGTCGCGGCATGGTCGGCAATGCCGGTGTCATCAAGGCTGAAGTCGTGCTGATCTCGAAGAAGTCGGACAATGACGATGCGCGCTGGGTATTCCTCGACATCGGCAAGTTCGGCGGCCTCGCCGAGACGATGGACGAAGCCATCCGCTACCCGATCCGCACGGATCGCGACGGCGACGAGATGGAGCCTTGCGTCATCGCCGGCCCGACCTGCGATTCGGCCGACGTGCTTTACGAGAAGAACCTTTATCCGCTGCCGATCTCTCTTTCGATCGGCGACGAGGTCCTGATCGAAGGCACTGGCGCCTACACGACGACCTATTCGGCGGTCGCTTTCAACGGTTTCGAGCCGCTGAAGGCCTACGTCATCTAAGGTCGTTTCCGCCGGCCCCGTAACCAGCCGGGGCGGCAACTTCACAATTTTCCTTCATCGCCGCTGATAACGGTATTGGGTACGGGAGGCCAAGATGGCCGCTGTTCTTGATTCTGTCCGCGCATTCTTTGCGCCCACCACTTTCACCATCGACGCCGAAAATCCCTCGGATGTCGTTGCTCGCGAGAACCTGCTCGACCGCGTCATGGGTTCGGATCGCCGCAAGAAGTCGTCCGAGAAGATCCGCCGCAACCGCGTTCCGGCTGAGGGCCTTGCGCTCGTCGCGCGCGATCGCGACGGCCATGTCATCGGCTCGGTGCGGCTCTGGAACATTGAGGCCGGCGTCAACGATGAAGGCACGCCGATCAACGCGCTGCTGCTCGGTCCGCTCGCCGTCGCGCCTCATCACGGCGGCAAGGGCATCGGCTCGGCGCTGATGCGCGCAGCGATCCTCGAAGCGAAAAATCGTGGGCACGGCGCCGTCCTGCTCGTCGGCGATGCGGCCTATTACGAGCGTTTCGGCTTCTTTGCCGAAAAGGCTCGCCATCTTGTCATGCCGGGTCCGTTCGAACGCTCGCGCTTTCTTGCGCTCGAGCTCACGGAAGGCTGGCTTGACGGCGCGGCTGGCATGATCGTCCCTTCGGGACGCATGCTGGCTAGCGCGCCGGTTCGCCGCGCAGCCTGAAGCGAATGCGCCGTGCGTCTCTTCAGGCGCTGGAAGGTTATGCGTAATGCCGACCGGCCGGTCGGGGTTGGGAATCCTTCCCCTTGGCCAGCACGTCCGCGCCGCTTGACCATGGAGGCAGGCGGGCCTGCCGTGGTTGCGGCGCGGATTGCTTTTTGGGCAAGCGGGCCGCAGAGCGTACGGGCGGCGCCCCATTCCAAAGTGGGCTAGATATTCTGGTCCATCGTCTCGGCCGGGATTTCGTCGGCGCGGTGGATGCGCACGACGGCTGCAGGCACGCCGGCGACCGTGCAATGCGGAGGAACTGCCTTCAGCACGACGCTGCCGGCGGCGATTTTGCTGAAGGCGCCGATTTCGATGTTGCCGAGGATCTTGGCGCCCGCGCCGATCATCACGCCGTGGCGGATCTTCGGATGGCGGTCGCCGGTCTCCTTGCCGGTGCCGCCGAGCGTAACGTTCTGCAGGATCGACACTTCATCCTCGATCACCGCGGTTTCGCCAATGACGATGCCTGAGCCATGGTCGAGCATGATGGACGCGCCGATCCTTGCTGCCGGATGGATATCAGGCCCGAAGATCAGCGACGCGAGGTTGGCGAGCCAGCTGGCAATCTCCGGCCGGCCGGCGCTCCAGAGCGCGTGGGCGATGCGGTGCGTCTGCAGCGCATGAAAGCCCTTCAGATTGAGGAGGGCGTGCAGAAATGTCGTGCAGGCCGGATCGCGTTCGCGCACGGCCAGCAGATCGGCCTCGATCTTGCGCATGATATCGTCGTTCAGCGTGGACAGGATGAGATCGAACAGGTCGCCCGTGTCCACCTGTACTGCGCGGAGCCGCGAGGCCAGCACGCGGGCGATGATCTCATCGTTGCCGGCGGTGTCCATTACCTCCGCGGCAAGCCGCCGCTGCAATATCGGCTCACGCGCGGCAAGCTCGGCCGCCTCGGCGCGGATTGCCACCCAGACGGATGCGTCGCCCAGGGGCTGCGGCGGTTGCTCGGCCGAACCGAGGCCAGTCGATTTCGGCATTTCCCGTTCCTCCGTCAGGCGCGGCGCAAGACGATTTCTGCGCGCAGTTCATGTTTCGCCCCGGCAAGGCGTTTGGCAAGCCCCGACAAGCTGTGCTTTTGGGGCGTGATCCGATGTTCTAAGTGCTGGATGGTTGCAGATTGAGGGTCAGCTCCGGAAGCCGGCGCCAATAATAGAGCACGTCAGGCTCCTTTTCCTCGTTGTCGAGGCCGTCGGTCTCTTCCTCGGCAGCAAAGCCATGCCGCTCGTAGAAAGCGCGTGCGCCGATATTGCGCTGGAACGTCCAGAGCCGGATCTCGTCCATTTCCTCCTTGGCGCAGCCGAGAAGGAGGGAGCCGATGCCCATGGCCTGGAAATCGGGGAGAACGTAAAGCTGTTCTATCCAGTCGTCGCCATAGGCGATGACGCCGACGAGACGGGTTCCGATGGCTGCACCGAGGATCGTGCAGTTCGGCAGCAGATGCATACGCCAATACTGCTCTTCTTCCTCGGGCGTATGCAGATCCGGCAGCCAGGGCAGCCGCTGCCAAAGCGCTTCACGCCTGATCTTCGCTGCGGCCTGCATGTGATCGGCGCCAAGCGCTACGATTTCGGGTTCCGTCAAGGCGTCGTCCATACCAGGCAAGGTGGCCTCAAGCCGAGATATCGATGACGCCGCAGTCGCCCGCTTCGGAGGCGAAGGCGAGCAGCTTGCCGTTGCCGCTCCAGCTCATTGCCGTGATCGCGCCCTTGCCGGGGCGGCGCAGCAGCGCTTCCTTACTGTCGGAGATTCGCACGGCCAGAATCATGCCGTCGATGAAGCCGATGGCGAGTATGTCCTCCAGCGGATGGAACTTCACCGAAGTCGCCATGATATTGGCGCGGGTGCCGAGTTCAAGCGGCGCCTTGCCCATCGGCCCGTCCTTGCCCTGGAAAGGCCAGACGATGGCAGCCGGCGCGCCCGAGGAGGCGAGCCATTTGCCCTTGACCGACCAGGAGAGCGATTTCACCTTGGCGGGATAGCCGGTCATGCGCATGTGGCGGGCTTCAGCACCGGGCTTGGTGTCGAGCTTCCAGCCGTGCAGGGCGTTTTCCTGCATCGAGGTAACGAGGAAATTACCATCCGGCGAGAAGGTGACGGCGGTATGCGCGCCCTTCCATTCGAGATCGATCGGCTTGGCGCTCATGCCGACCCAGTGCAGCGACACGCCGTTGTATCGCGCGGCGGCAATGCGCAGGCCCTTCGGCGCGAAGGCGAGGCCTTCGACCGTACGTTCCTCGGGAAATTCCTTGGTCGTGCCGTCGGCAAGGCGCACGAGCGCACTCTTGCCGTAGGAATAGGCAATGGCGCCCTGGGGGCCGGCCGCGACTTGCGCGATCCATTTGCGCGGGGCAGTCGCGAGCTCGCTCACACTGCCGTCGGCGGCAATGCGCAGAACCTTGCCGTCCTCGCCGCCGGAAATCAGGCTTTCGCTATAGGGATCGCGGATCGCGGTGAGCATGCCCTGGTGGGCTTCTGAAACCCTCGCGCCGCCGTCCAGCCGGTGAAACGTGCCGGCTGCACTTGCGAAGAAGGGAACATCACCTAAAAATTCGACGGCCAGAACGTGGCCGTCGAGATCAAGCGGTGCAACTGTTGGCATCAGGCTGCTGCCTCGCAAGCCTTGAAGGAGGCCTCGAGTTTTTCGCGGTCGAGATCGCGGCCGATGAAGACGAGACGGCTTTCATGCTTCTCGCCGTCCTTCCATGGCCGCTGGTGATCGCCCTCGATGATCATGTGCACGCCCTGGACGACATAACGCTCGGGATCGTCCTTGAAGGCGATGATGCCCTTGAGGCGGAGGATGTTCGGTCCCTGCGTCTGGGTGACCTTCTGGATCCAGGGGAAGAAGCGTTCGGCGTTCATCTCGCCGCCGCGCAGCGACACAGACTGCACAGTCACATCGTGGATCGCCGACATTGCGCCGTGGTGATGATGGTCATGGTCATGGCCGTGGTGATCGTGATCATGGTCATGATGGTGATGATCGTGATCGCAATCCGGACCGCAGACGTGGTCGTCATGGCCGTGCTCCAGGAAATGCGGATCGTTCTCGAGCGCGCGTTCCAGGTTGAAGGCGCCCTGATCGAGCACGCGGGCAAGGTCGACGCCGGAGCGGCTGGTCTTGTAGACGCGGGCGGCCGGATTGATGGCGCGGACGATGTCCTCGATGACATCAAGCTCTTCCGGGGTAACGAGGTCGCTCTTATTGATGACGACGACGTCGGCGAAAGCGATCTGGTCCTCGGCCTCACGGCTGTCCTTCAGGCGCAGCGGCAGGTGCTTGGCGTCCACCAGCGCGACGACGGCATCGAGCTCGGTCTTGGCGCGCACGTCGTCGTCCATGAAGAATGTCTGGGCGACCGGCACCGGATCGGCAAGGCCTGTTGTTTCGACAATGATGCCGTCGAAACGGCCCGGACGGCGCATCAGGCCTTCGACGACGCGGATCAGGTCGCCGCGCACGGTGCAGCAGACGCAGCCGTTGTTCATCTCGTAGATTTCCTCATCGGACTCGACGATCAGGTCGTTGTCGATGCCGATTTCGCCGAACTCATTGACGATGACCGCATATTTCTTGCCGTGATTTTCGGAGAGGATGCGGTTGAGCAGCGTCGTCTTGCCGGCGCCGAGATAACCGGTGAGCACGGTGACGGGAATGGGCTTCTGAGTGGAAATCGCGTCGGTCATGAGAACCTCTAGGATGAAGCATGCGGCCGAGGGGCTTGGGATCGGCCGCTTGAACAGTTGGTCTCATATAATGGCTTGGGCACGGCAGTTCAAAGGGTTTTATAATGTTATAAGATCACATCGCCTGTTCACCATAGGCGACCCCTATTCACCGGAGTTCCGCGACGTCGAACGCGTCGATATCTTCCAGTAGCTCCACCAGCCCCTTCACCGCGTGTGCAATCAGCGCCTCACCCTTTTCAGCCGTCGCGGCCGCGGCATTGCCTGCCACGCCCTGCGCGTTGAGATCCGACATCTTCCAGCCGAAAGCATGCGGCCCGTAGGCACGCAGGTGCTTGAAGCGGCCAGCGAAGTCCGCCTGCCGCGAGGGGAAATCCGCCGCCTTCGCCATATCAACCTTGTGGGGATGAAGCGCCAGCATCACCGAGGTCTCGATATCGCCGCCGTGGATGCCGATCGCCTTTTCCTCCGGCGTGGTGACGCCATCCGGCACGCCGAAGCGCGTCCAGCTCGTCGCCACCGCCAGCATGGCGAAGCGGACCCGCGCTTCGGTCGCGACGATTGATATAACAGGCGAATTGCCGCCATGGGCGTTCAGCATCACGAATTTACGAATTCCCTGCTTCGCTAGCCCTTCGGCGATGCCGAGCCAGCGGTTTACCGCTTCGTCGAAGGCAAGCGTCTTCGTTCCTTCAACATCCATATGCTCTATGGAATAGCCGACCGATTCGGCGGGCAGGAAGGTAACCGGCAGGCCGGCGGGCAGGGCCATCTTCAATCGTCCGACGATGCCTTCGGCAATCAGGGTGTCGGTTTCGAAGGGCAGGTGAGGGCCGTGTTGCTCATGAGCGCCGAGCGGCAGAACGACGATCGGGCGGCGTCCATTAGGCGCAAAAGCCGGATCGCTGTCTTCGAAGCGGGGCGAAGGCGTCATCATCCGGTGGTTGCCTCTTGTTTATGACGAGATCCTGGGCAATGTCATATCGCAGTGGCGCCGGGGCTTAAAGATCAAAGGGATGGCTATGGGAAAGAAGCACAAGGACGGCAAAAAGAGTAAGTTCAAGAAGAAGGACCAGACCGAGTATACGCTCATTGATCTTTCTCCGGCACTCACCCAGGCGGCTCGTTCCATGCGCACCGTGCTCTCGCGCAACCTGCTCGAAAGCGGACTCTATGCTGGCCAGGACGGCGTCATCCTCTCGCTGGCCGAGAGCGACGGTATGACGGCCGGCGGCCTTGCCCAGAAGCTTGGCGTCAAGGCGCCGACGATGACGCGGACCATCGGCCGCATGGAGGCGCAGGGCTTCCTCGAGCGCAAGCCCGATGCGGAGGATGCACGCCTCACCAAGGTCTATCTCACCGAACTCGGCCGCGGCAGCGTGCAGGCGATCGAGATGGCGGCTTCGGCCTGCGACCGGCTGGCGACGCTGGAATTCTCCGAAAAGGAAATCCGCAATCTTGTTCGCCTGCTGAAAGCGATCGACGCCAATCTGCAGGCCGAAGCGCTTCATATCGAAGAACCGGACGAAGACTGAAATTTCCGTTGAAAGACGAATTGCTTACGGCGGTTAAATCTTTTAATTAAACATTTTAAGGGCCGTGTCGGTTCGCCGGCAGGCTCTTGCTGTCTCGCATGCTGCCTGGAGGAGGACGCGTGGTTCAGAAGATCAAGCTTTCGACGATTGCCGAAACGCTCGGCATTTCAACGGCGACCGTGTCGCTTGCCTTACGCGACAGTCCGCTCGTCGCCGGCAACACAAGGGAGAAGATCAAGGAACAGGCCCGCGCTCTCGGCTATATCTACAATCGCCGCGCCGCCAGTCTGCGCACCTCGCGCTCCGGCATCATCGGCGTCGTCGTGCACGACATCATGAACCCTTTCTACGGAGAGATCCTGAAAGCGATCGAAAGCGAACTCGATCGCAGTCGCCATACCTTCATCCTGTCCAACCACTACGACAATGTCGAAAAGCAGCGCACCTTCATCGAGACGCTGCTGCAACTCGGCGGTGACGGCGTCATCATGTCGCCGGCGATCGGCACTCCGCCCGAAGACGTGCAACTGGCGGAAGACAACGGCATGCCGGCAATCCTTGTCGCCCGTTCGATGGAAGGGCAGGACCTGCCGACCTATCGCGGCGACGACAGCTACGGCATCTCGCTCGCCACCAACCACCTGATCGGCCTCGGTCATCGCTCGATCGCCATGATCGGCGGCACGGACCAGACATCCACCGGCCGCGACCGCTACCAGGGCTATGTCAACGCGCTACGCAAGGCCGGCATCGAGGTCGATCCGAACCTGCGCATCCCCGGCCCGCGCTCGAAGCAGGGCGGTTTCGAAGCGGCAGTACATTTCCTCTCGCTGCCGCAGAAGCCGACGGCGGCTGTCTGCTGGAACGATCTCGTCGCGATCGGCCTGATGAACGGCATTGCGCGCGCCGGCCTGGTGCCGGGACGCGACATTTCCGTCACCGGTTATGACGATCTCGAGGAAGCTTCGATCGCAACCCCGGCGCTGACGACCGTGTGGAACGGCCAGACCGAGGTGGGGCGGCTTGCCGCCCGGGCGCTTCTCGATCGTCTTGCCGGCAGCCACGAGCCCGACGGCATGCACCTCATCAAACCGGAAATGCGCATCCGCCAGTCCACCAGTCCCCATCGGCCCCGCGCCTGAATCAAGACCCCATCCAAGAGGAAAAGCCATGTCCCGCATCGCCATTCTCGTTCCTGGGAAGATACACGACCGTGTTCTCGAAAGGCTGGAGGATCGTTTTGAGATTATCGCCGTCGCGCGCGAGGAAAGGCTTGCGCTGGACGGCGAAACCGCCGGCCGCATCCGCGGCGTAGCCGTCTCGGGCGCCTTCTCCGGCGCCTGGATGGATCAGCTGCCGCATGTGGAAGTGATCGCCAGTTTCGGCGTCGGCTATGACGGCATGGATGTGAAGCGTGCCACCGAAAAGGGCATCGTCGTCACCAATACACCCGATGTTTTGAACGACGAGGTCGCCGATACGGCAATGGGCCTGCTCCTGAACACGATCCGCGAGTTGCCGCGGGCGGAAGCCTGGCTGCGCGCCGGCAACTGGAAACCGGGCACAGCCTATCCGCTGTCGCGCTTCTCGCTCAAGGGACGCCATGTCGGGCTCTACGGTCTTGGCCGCATCGGGCTCGAAATCGCCAAGCGGCTGGAGCCGTTCAAGGTGAAGATCAGTTATCATACGCGTTCGCGCCACGCTGACGCGCCCTACGATTATCACCCGACGCTGAAGGCGCTGGCGGAAGCGGTGGATACGCTGATTGCCATCGTTCCGAAGACGCCGCAGACACACAAGACGATCGATGCCGATATTCTCGCCGCTCTCGGTCCTGGCGGCATTCTCGTCAATGTCGGCCGCGGCTGGACGGTGGACGAGGAAGCGTTGAGTGCTGCCCTTGCATCAGGCGCGCTTGGAGCGGCTGGCCTCGACGTCTTCTACGACGAGCCGACCGTTCCTGCCGGCCTGCTGACACCTGAGAATGCCGTGCTGCTGCCGCATGTCGCTTCGGCATCCGTGCCGACGCGCAATGCCATGGCCGATCTCGTCGCCGACAATCTGATTGCCTGGTTCGAAAAGGGGGCGGCGCTGACGCCGGTGCCGGAGACGCCGCAAAAGCTCTAGGCGCGCATAGAAGTTGATTCATCGGACGCAGTTCCGATCTTCGATGCCGATGGCGACCCTGTCAATCGACTGTTATTCCTGCGCGATATGTTGCCGGGCGCGATACCTTCGGTTACATTCCTGTCGATTTTTACAACCAGATTCGCAACCTCTCCGTGCGGTAGAGGCCGTATCCATGGGGCAGCCAAAAAGGGGACTGGCGGCATGTCTGAGCCGAGCGCATCGAATACGACGACCCTCGAGACCAGCCAGGGTCTAATGCCGGCGCTTTCGACCAGCAGCCTTCCCGCCGTCGTGACGGTCATTCTTCCCCCGGAAAAAGCCGGCGAGGTCACCGATCTGGCGGAGCGGTACAGGATTGCAACGGTAGAGCCGCATAGTTTGATCACCTTCGGCCAGGAAGCCATCGGCGGCTTCGGCGCCAAGCTCGATGCCATCCTCTCGCAGATCACCAATGCGCAGTCGCCGGTGCTGTTCGAGTTGTTCCGGACGATCCGGGACGGCATCAATGACGCCGATCTCAAAGGGCTCGAAGCAAACATCCGCGAGAAGCTGAAGGGCAGCTTCCTTGAGCGCCTGCTCATGGCCGTCGGCCTTGGCGACCCGGCCAAGCGCCTCAAGACGGTGACTGACGAGGTGCGCGGCATGCTGCAGAGCAAGGCCAAGTCCCTCGGCGATCTCGTCAAGCCGATGGAGACGCAGATTGACGAGGAGAGCGGCAAGCTCATTCTCGAAGTATCGCGCATGAGCACGCTGGCGCAGGGATATCGCGATGCGATCGTTTCTCTCGGCGTATTCGTCGAGGCCGGCCGGCGCATCCTCGCCGATGCGGCCCGCGAGCTCGACCGGCTGACAGGGGAGGCGGCCTCCGGCGATCCGCTCAAGGTACAGGAAGCCCGCGATTTCTCACAGAAGCTGGATATCTTCCAGAACCGGGTCCTGGTTCTCGAAACCGCCTATGCCAAGGCGCCTGCCGATCTCGATTCGATCGGAATTGCCCGGGGTGCGGCGCTTGCGACCCTTGCGGATACGGTCACCTCGGCGAATGCCGAATTCAACGACATCAAATCGATCCTGATCCGGCTTCACGCGCTTTTCCAGATGCAGTCGATCCAGCAGATGAATGCCATGCGGCGCGAATTGCGGGCGTCGCTCCAGCAATATGGATCGCAGGTGCTTGAGGAGGTCTCGGTCAATGCAGTCAAGGCTTCCGGGGAGACCCGGCTTGCCGATGCCGAGCTGGTGCTCAGCACCGGGCAGAGGCTGCGTGCTATCGCCGACAAGGTGGTTGCCGAAGGCGAGCGGAATAAGGAACGTTATGCCGCCGCCCGCGCCAAACTCGAACAAGCACGGCAAATCGTGACCGATCGCCCGATCTGAAGATTGCAGGAGAAAGACAGCGCATGGCAACGTTCAAGCTCAACAAAGGTCAGTCATTCCAGATCCAGAAGGAGATCCAGCTCGTTCATTCGGGACTTGTCTGGGATCCGCCGGAGGGTTCGGGGCCGGCCTTCGATCTCGACGTGCATTGTTTTGCGCTTGTCCACCCCGGCGGCGATGCGAACCGGGCGCGGCTCTACAATGAAGGCTCGCATGCGCTCTGCTATGCTTTCGTGCGCAGTTCCGGCAATCCGGAAGGGTCGCTCACCAAGAACGCCGATGGCTCCTTTCAGACCGACGACGGCTCGATGTGGCACGAACGCGACGACCGGACCGGACGCGGCGGCCCGGTCAAAAGGCCGGAGCCTGACGAGGACGATGATGATGACGATCATCACGGCGGCGGTCATCATGACGAGGGGTTCCGCGAGGAATTCAAGATCGTGCTGGCAAAGCTGCCGGCAGAGGTTTCGGAGCTTGCCGTCTGGGCGACGATCCATGATGCGGAGCGCAAGAAACAGGACTTCGGCAAGGTCAAGAACGCCTATATCGAGGTTTGCGATGCGATGGACGATGAGCTTTGCCGCTACCAGCTCACGGCCGAGTTTGCCGGCAAGACGACGATACAGGTGGCATCCTTCCTGAAGCAGCCGGATGGATCCTGGAGATTCCACGCTGTCGGCGCAGGTTCGAACGCCGGGCTTGGCGACGTCATCCAGGCTTATTTGGGCTGAACGGGAGCCTCATTCGATGGGCAAGGTAGATGGACCGCCGGAAAAGGAGCCGGGCCGGGTGCCCAGGGTGCTTTTTCCGGAGAGCGCATCGCCTGACTGTGCCGATCCTTCCCGACACCCCGTCGAGCCGAAAGTGCTGTTCGGTTCGCCGCGCCCGCCGACACCGAAAGGCGACAAGCCGCGGGTTCTTGCTGCAGGGGAAATTCGCAGGCGTATTCCCTGCAGCGTGGAGGCGCTTCTGAAGCTCGACGCCAGCGCCGATACATCGGTTGCGGCGGCAGCGCTGCACATCATCGACGGGACCAATCTCGACGACCATTATTTCGACGATGTGGTGCGCTTCGGCGCCCGCCTGCAGACGGAGCACGGCAAGCTTGCCGAAAGAGAACTCGTCCTTGCCGACAGTGAGGCGTTGGCAAAGGGGAGACGTCTCGGCGCCGAGTTGCTCCAGCGCCTTGGCGATCTGGACCCCGACCGCGTGTTTGCCGTTCGCGGCGGTGTCCTCAAGGCGATCAAGGCGCTGGCGGCGCCGCGCGATGCCGACGATCTCTTTTTTCGGCTTTATCCCGAAGTGCAGGCCTCGGCGAAAGAGCTCGATGCGCTCGCGCCCGACATCGTTGCGATCGCCAAGCGGCTTCGCGCGGTCGGCAAAGCCTATGCGGCGCTCGACCGCGATCTTTGTGCTCATATCCTGGCGGGGCGTTTCCTGGTCGATTATGTCGGCGGCGTTCAGCTTTCCGATCGCGAGCGGCAGGCGCATTACGCCTCGCAAGCCGAAGCAATCGAGACGAGGATCGTCAGCCTCTCGGCTACGAAGGCGACGATCGACATGAGCATGCGCACCGTCGCCGGAATTGCACGGCACGTCGATGCGCTGGGACACGCCGCTGACGGCCTGCTGCATGAGGAGCTGCCGGCCTGGCATGCCGCCTATTCGGCGGCGCTGACAGCGGCTCGGACCGCGCAACCGCCAGCGCAGGCAAGTGCCAGATCACTGCTTCGCGACATTCACACACGGATTCTTGCAAAACTCAGACCGGAGGGATGACTATGACGACATTCAAGCTGCACAAGCCCGAGGAAGAAGTTCGCCGCGTCGGCTTCGTCCTTCAGAAACAGGGCATTCACGAGCGCATTCCCGCACAGGTCGGGCTCAATATCGATGTCTCCGGCTCGATGACCGATCTTTTTAAATCCGGCGCGGTCCAGGCGGCGCTTGAGCGGATTCTTCCCGTCGCTCTTTATTTCGATGATGACGGGCGTATCGACACCTGGGTGTTTTCCAATCAGGAGAGGATGGCATCGATCTCCCCGGCGACAGCGAAAAACTATGAAGGTTATGTCGCGCGCGAGATCATCACCAATCCCGAGCTTCAAAGCGTGCTCTGGGGCGGCACCGATTACGGCCCGGTGATCCGGTCGAACCTGATGACTTACGGCCTGGTGGAGGAAAATGCGGCTGGCGGCTTGCTCGGCATGATCTTTGGCATGCGGCGTGATCGATTCGGCGAGGAGACACGTTCCGGCGTTCCCGCGATCAACTATTTCCTCACAGACGGCGAGAATGCCGACCGAGATGCGGCCTGGGCTCTGCTGGAGAAGGCTGAGCACGCCGAATCCCAAATCTACTACGTTATGGTCGGTATCGGCGACGAACGTTTCGACTTCCTGCGCGAAGCGGCCGAGCAATTTCCGAATGTCGGCTTCGTCAGCGTCAAGGATCTTGGCGAATTCGTCGGTAGCGACGACGCCTACCAGAAACTGCTGCCGAGTGAACTCTGCGCCTGGCTCAAGCACGAGCATGACGACGAGGACGACGATCACCACTGACCGGGAAAGTCTCTGGAAGACTTGCTGCTGCACAGCGGCCGGGCGAACCTGATGGCTCGCCCGCGCCCCGCGGTCAGGCGATCGCCTGCGCGGGGACGGCCGGTAGCTTGCCGGCGGCATGATTGCGCACCGCGTCGCCGAAGGCGGCAAAAAGCTTGTTCGAGGGCTTGTCGGTTTCCGCCCAATATTCCGGATGCCATTGCACGCCGACGGCAAAGGCCTTGGCGTCGATGACGGAGACGGCCTCCACCGTGCCGTCTTCGGCGATGGCTTCCACCTGCAGGCGCGGCGCGGTCCTGGCGATCGCCTGGCGATGCAGGGAATTCACGAGGACTTCGCCCGGGCCGAGAATGCCTGCAATGCAGGAACCTTCCTTGACGTGGACGGTCTGGCGGATGGCGTACATGCCGTCGCGATCGACGCCTTCCGGCCGGCGGTGGTCCCAGATGCCGGGCTGCTCCTGGATCTCGGTGGCGAGCGAACCGCCGAGAGCGACGTTCAGTTCCTGAATGCCGCGGCAGATGGCGAGCAGCGGGATGGCGCGGTCGATGGCGCGGCGGATGAGCGGCAGGCTGGTAGCGTCGCGGGCGGGATCGAAGGGACCGTCCCGTTCAGTCGCCTCGGCACCGTAGAGCGAGGGATGCACGTTGCTGGCCGAGCCGGAAACCAAGAGGCCGTCGACGTGATCAAGGATCGCATCGGTATCGTAGCCTTGCTCGAATGCGGGGATGATGAAGGCCATGACGCCGGCCGTATTCAGCGCGGCGCTGAGATATTGATGCTGCACGGCGTGCCAGGTCGCGCCGTCGAAACTGCGGATATCGGCAGGAATGGCAACGATCGGTTTCGTCATGTTTGCCCCGGTAAAATCTTTCTGCCTGTCGTTTTGCCGCCAGAATGGACGCCAAGTCAACGGTTGGCTGTGTCCGATGACCAAATTGCGGCGGAGGCGGCGGTATGGCCACCCGGTTTGCTGCTAAGCTGCTGATTTTGATAGGCGCGCTCGTATTGTCTTATTGTCGTCTTGATGCCAAAGGCTAATAGACTAAAGCTTGAATCGCGGCCTTCGCCATGCTTAGCTCTGCCCTCGCTGCGGGTAGGGGTGAAGATTGGCCGCGCAGTGCCATCTATACGGGAGGTTTTTGATGGATCGTCGTTCGTTTTTCAAGAAGGCGGGGACCGCCGGCGCCGGAGCGGTTGCCGCATCGGCATTGGCAGCGCCTGCGATCGCGCAGGAGAATCCGAAGATCGCATGGCGCATGACGTCGTCGTTTCCGAAGAGCCTGGACACGATCTATGGCGGCGCCGAGGACATCGCCAAGCATGTTGCCGCCGCGACGGACGGTAATTTCACGATCCAGCCATTCGCGGCCGGTGAAATCGTGCCCGGCCTGCAGGCCGTCGACGCGGTGGCAGCCGGCACGGTCGAGGCAGCACACACCACCTCCTATTATTTCGTCGGCAAGGACCCCACCTATGCCATCGGAACGGCCATTCCGTTCGGGCTGAACAGCCGCCTGACCAATGCCTGGTTTTTCGAGGGCAACGGCAACAAGCTGATGAATGAATTCTATGCCACACAGGGCATGTATGCGCTGCCGGCTGGCAATACCGGTGCGCAGATGGGCGGCTGGTTCCGCAAGGAAATCAACACGCTCGACGACCTCAAGGGCGTCAAGATGCGCATCGCCGGCCTTGCCGGCCGCGTCATGGAGAAGGTCGGCGTCATCCCGCAGCAGATCGCCGGCGGCGACATCTACCCGGCGCTCGAAAAGGGCACGATCGATGCGGCGGAATTCGTCGGTCCCTATGACGATCTGAAGCTCGGTTTCCACAAGGTGGCGAAGTACTACTACTATCCCGGCTGGTGGGAAGGCGGCCCGACGGTGCATGCCTTCTTCAATCTCGAAAAGTGGAGCAGCCTGCCGAAGCACTATCAGGCAGCGCTCACTGATGCCTGCGCCTTCGCCAACACCAACATGCTGGCGAAATACGACATGAAGAACCCGACGGCGCTGAAGCAGCTCGTCGCGGAAGGCGCGACGCTGCGCCCGTTCAGCCAGGAGATCATGGAAGCCTGCTTCCAGGCGGCGACCGGCATCTACAGCGAGATCTCCGGCACGAACCAGTATTTCAAGAAGATCTACGACGACCAGACCGCCTTCAAGCGGGACGCTTATCTCTGGATGCAGCTGTCGGAATATACCTTCGATACGTTCATGATGATCCAGCAACGGGCCGGCAAGCTTTAAGCTTTTCGCCGGCGTCGTTCGCCGAGGCTTCGTGTCCGCTGATAACAAATCCCCCGGATTTCGGTCCGGGGGATTTTCTTTTTCACGCTATTTGGCGGGTGCCGGCGGGGCTCCGGGCAGGCCGTTCAGGGGCGGCAGGGTGAGGCCCGGGATCTGCGGCGAGCCATTGCCGCCACCCATGGGCGGCAGACCGAGCTGGCCGCCGAAGCCCGGCACTTCGATCTTGATGGAGTTCGGATCCACCTTCGGGCCGTGGTCCAGCCAGTAGGTCACCGATTGCGGCCAGAAGATCACGATCGCGACCAGAATGAGCTGCATGCCGACCCAGGGCAGCGCGCCCATATAGATATCCGAGGTCTTGACGTCCTTGCTGGCGATCGAGCGCAGGTAGAAGAGCGCGAAGCCGAAGGGCGGATGCATGAAGCTCGTCTGCATGTTGACGCAGATCAGGACGCCGAACCAGATCAGGTCGATGCCGAGATTGGAGGCGACGGGGGCGAGCATCGGGATGACGATGAAGGCGATCTCGAAGAAATCGAGAAAGAAGGCGAGCACGAAGATGAAGATGTTGACGAAGATCAGGAAACCGACCGGGCCGCCGGGAATACCCGACAGCATGTGCTCGATCCAGCGCGAGCCGTCCATGCCCTGGAAGACCAGGCTGAAACAGGTGGAACCGACCAGGATCATCACCACCATGGACGTGATATGCGTGGTCGATGTCATCGCCTCGCGGACAAGCGGCCAGGTGAGGCGGCGATTCATGGCGGCAAGCAGCATGGCGCCGACGACGCCGAGCGCGCCTGCTTCCGTCGGTGTCGCTAAGCCCATGAAGATCGTGCCGAGCACGAGGAAGATGAGCACGATCGAGGGTACCATGCCCATCAGCACCTTCACGAGCAGCGCCCAGTTGAAGTCGCCTCGCACCTCTTTCGGCAGCGGCGGCATCGACTTCGGTCGGATGATCGACATCACCAGGATGAAGAGCACGAAGATCGCCACCTGCAGGATCGACGGTCCGATCGCGCCGAGATACATGTCGCCGACCGAACGGCCGAGCTGGTCGGCGAGAACGACAAGCACGAGCGAGGGCGGAATCACCTGGGTGATCGTGCCCGAGGCGGCGATGACGCCGGTGGCGAGGCGCGGACTGTAGCCGTAGCGCAGCATGATCGGCAGCGAGATCACCCCCATGGTGATGACAGAGGCAGCCACCGTGCCGGTAATCGCGCCAAGCACGGCCCCGACGAGGATGACGGCATAGGCAAGGCCGCCGGGAACGGCGCCGAAGAGCTTGCCGGTGCCTTCGAGCAGGTCTTCGGCAAGTCCGCAACGCTCTAATATCGCCCCCATGAAGGTGAAGAAGGGGATGGCAAGCAGGAGGTCGTTGGAAACGATGCCGAAGAAGCGCAGTGGCAAGGCTTGCAGGAAGACCTCACCGAAATGGCCCGTGGCAATGCCGATAATGCCGAAGAACAGGCCGACGGCGGCCAGCGAAAAGGCGACCGGAAAGCCGTAGAGCATGAAGATGACCATGCCCAGGAACATCGCCGGCGGGATGATACCGAAATCAAACAAATCCGTTCCCCTCGGTCCGCTTTACTGCAGCGGCTTTTCGTATTTCGTGTCGATCTGGATGGTGCCGGTCAGCGCTGCTATCCGTTTGATCAGTTCGGAAACGCCTTGAAGTGAAAGCAGCGCGAAGCCGGCGACGAGGATCAGCTTGACCGGCCAGCGGATCAGCCCGCCTGCATTGCCGGATATTTCCCGCTGCTGATAGGAGATCGCGAAGAAGGGCCAGCAAAGCCAGGTGAGGAAGACGCAGACGGGGATGAGGAAGAGGATGAGGCCGATGATGTCGATCCAGATCTTCGCCTTATCTGAAACCGCGCCGTAGATCAGATCGACGCGGACATGCTCGTTGTTGCGCAGCGCATGCGAGGCGCCGAGCAAGACGACGAAGGCGAAGAGATACCATTGGATCTCAAGCCAGCCGTTCGAACTGTAGTTGAAGGCATAGCGGACGATGGCGTTCCCGGCGCTGATCAGGCAGCAAAACAGCACCATATATTCGGAAAGTTTGCCCATGAAGCGGCTGATCGCGTCGATCAGCCGGCTTGCGGCCAGAAGTGCCGACATTCGCCTCCCCTTGTTCTTGTTCTGCCGGTTTCCGGCAGCTTTCCCTCTTTGCAATCGATGTAGACCACGGCCCTTGAAATTGGAAGGATAAATGCCCCGCGTTGGAGTATAGTCTTAGGCGCAGCAGGCAGGCGGCGCGATCGCCGAATATTCGGACAACCCAGGCGTGGATAAATTATTTCAGTAATCTCGCGAGTAGGCTGCATTATCTCGCGTAGGATGTAGGGTTCACGCTCTGGTTTTAGAAAATTTGACCAAATGTTTGATTCCATTGAAATCAATTTTTAAAGGGTTGGCCTTAGAATTCCCGCGCACAGGGAAAGTGTGGATGAAGCCAGATAACCCGAACAGGGTCCCTTTAGATGTGTATCTGTCGTTTGTGAGTTCCCTGTCCGGGAATCGCATGACGCTTCTTGTCGGCGTGATTGTGCACGTTGCGACGTGCCTTGCCGTGGCTGCCAAGACGCAATACTCCATCTACATCCTGCTGTCGGTCGCCTTCCTTCTGGTCTTCGGCGCTCGCATGGCCATCTTCCGGCAGTTCGATCGTGTCGACAAGCAGAGCCTGTCGCACGCCGGAATCGAGCGTTGGGAGCGGATTCTCGTTGCCAGCGGAGCCTGCACCACCGCGCTTCTCGGCTTCGCCAGCGGCTACGCCATCTTCGTCGTGCACGATTCCTTTGCAGAACTTGCCTGTATCTCGGTCACCATGGCGACCATGGTTTCCGTCGTCGGCCGCAACTACGGCTCGCGCTTTGCAGTCGACCTCCAGACATTCTTCTGCTGCCTGCCGATGATCATCTGCAGCCTGCTGGCGATGGATTTTTATCGCGGCGTGCTGTCGATTTTCCTCATTCCTTTCTGGCTGACGACGCGGGCCATGGCGAACGGAGTGCGCGAGTTTCTCTATGAGAACGTCATTGCGCGCCGGGAAATCACCATCATCGCCGACCGTTTCGATACGGCGCTCAACAACATGCCGCACGGCCTCGTCATGGTCGATGCCGAAAACCGCGTCCAGGTCATCAACCGCAAGGCCTGCGAGCTTCTGAAGATCGGTGCGCCGGAGCGGCTGAAGGACCGCGATCTCGGCGCCGTGCTGCGCTACGGCGCGCGTCACAGCTTCATGGATGCCTCGCAGCCGGAGCTCATCCTGCGCCAGCTCACCCAGGTCGCCGAGGGCAGCCTGTCGCGCACGCTCATTCACTTTCCCGAGAGCCTGTCGCTCGAATTCTCCGCCAGCCGCAGGGCCGACGGCGGCGCCGTACTGATCTTCGAAGATGTGTCGAGCCGGGTGAAGGCGGAACAGAAGATCATGCATATGGTCCGCTTCGATGCGCTGACCGGCTTGCCGAACCGCCAATATTTCGGCCAGCTCGTGCAGGAATATCTCGCCAAACATCCGCGGAAGTCCGGGCCGCTCGGCTTCATGGTTCTCGATATCGACGAGTTCAAACATGTCAACGACATGCGCGGCCATGTCACCGGCGACCATCTGCTCTGTGCAATCGCCGCCCGCATCAAGCAAGCCTCCGGCAACGCTATCCTCGGCCGCCTGATGGGAGACCAGTTCATCCTGTTCTTCCCGCATGCGAAGCAACCAACCTCGCTCGACCTCGAGATTCGCCGTGTGCACGCCGCAATTCAGGGTAACTACGAGGTCGACGAGTTGACTTTCCTCGTTTCGCTCAGCGCTGGTTATGCGATCCTCGAAAGTGACGCATTTGCGCTGGACGAATGGAGCGTCAAGGCGGATCTCGCGCTGTTCGAGAGCAAGTCGCGCTTCAAGGGCGGTATATCAGGCTTCGAGCGCGAGATGGACGGGCGCTATATCGAGCAGCAGAAGCTGAAGGCGGATCTGCGCGAAGCGGTCTCGGCGCAGGCGCTGCATCTCGCCTTCCAGCCGATGTTCCGGGCTGACGGCGCACGGATCGAATGCGCCGAGGCGCTGGCGCGCTGGGTGCATCCGGAAAAAGGCTCGATCCCGCCCGACGTCTTTATCCGGCTCGCCGAGGATATGGGCATCATCTCCGACATCACCCGTTTCGTGCTGTTCAAGGCCTGCAGCGAATGCATGACCTGGCCGGAGCATATCGCCGTCTCGGTCAACCTTTCTGCACGGGATCTGCGCAATGCCGACATCCTGTCCGTGGTCGCCGACGCGCTTGCCCATTCCGGCCTCGACGCGGCGCGGCTGCATCTCGAAGTCACCGAGAGCTGCCTGATCGACGAGCCTGCGGCGGTGCGCGCTATCCTTGCGGAACTCAGATCCCGCGGCATCACCATCGCCATCGACGATTTCGGCACCGGCTTCTCCAGCCTCAGCTATCTCGACACGCTGCCGCTCGATATCGTCAAGATCGACCGCTCCTTCGTGCGCAATATCGTCGAGGATGCGCGTCGCCTCAAGCTCTTGCGCGGCACGGTCAATCTCGCCCGCGAACTGGGTCTGAAGATCGTCATCGAGGGTGTGGAGACCGAGGAGCAGCTGACGCTGCTCAACAAGCACCGCAGTGCCGATCTGGTACAGGGCTACGTTTTCTCGCCGCCGGTGCCTTCCCAGAACATCAGGCTGCTGCAAGAGGGCATCGGCCGCCGCACCGTCCAGCGCCGCCGCAACAAGGTCGCCTGAACCGCCTGCAAGTGACTGGTTATCCAGCCGAAAATCTTGCGCGCCGTTAACCTTAATAATTTAAATTCAACGCAAATTCTTAGATTTTCTTGCCTACGTGTCGCTGGCGTATGATTAATGATCCGTTAACGAGCGGATCGAGAGAATGTCAGACACACTTTTTACGCGTAGCGATTTCAGCAAGAAAATCCTGGAAATTCTGGATCACGTCGAATATCGCCGTGTCGAAAGCAGCGAAGACATGGAGGACGTGGAGCGGCTGCGCTACAAGGCCTACAAGGCCCACGACGCGCTGTCGCTTGCCCCGGAAGGCCTGTTGGACGATGTCGATTTCGACAGCCATGCCTATATCTTCGGTCTGTACTATTATGGCGAACTGGTCAGTACGATCCGACTTCACTATGTGACGCCGGAGCATCGTGTCAGCCGTTCCGGAGAGGCCTTTCCCGAGGCGATGGATGAGCTTTTGGACGCCGGGCTGACCTTGATCGACCCGGCGCGTTTCGCGGCCGATCCCGAACTCACCGCCGACATGCCATGGGTTCCCTATCTGACGCTGAGACCCGCCATCGTTGCGGCAGCGTATTTCCGGGCTGACCGCGTTATTCAGTCCGTCCGGCCCCCGCACGCCGCCTTCTACAAGCGGGTTTTCTATGCCGATACCATCGTGCCCGGCCGATTGGCGGAGAGTTACGGGGTTGACGTGACGCTGATGGCGACGAATGTGATCGAGGTCGGGCGCAAGCTCTTGACGCGCTATCCCTTCTTCATCTCCAGCGCCAGCGAGCAGCGCATGATGTTTTCGCGCAATCCCAACGATACGCTGCCGCCGCTCACCATCATTCCGACGGCGCGTTTCGTGCCACCAGGCGAACTCGGCACCGATCTGCCGCTGTGATTTCTCCTCTTTCCGGTGGAGAGAGGACACTTGTGGGGCGACGACGAGCGGAGACGAGCCGTCGGCGTCCCTCACAATTTTTCAGCCTGGGAGAAGGTGTTTTTGACCCGCGCATGCGGCATTCTCATGCATTGCGCTTTCGCCTGTCATTGTGTAATTCCTGCGAGAGGGATTTCCTTCGCCCCGAGCGAGGGAATCAGGCAGCGCAAAGGCATTTCAGGGAGACGATATTTATGGCCGAACATCATACCGGACCGGTCGAGACCGGCGCGCCGATGGATTACAAGGAACATGAGCAGACCTACAACATGTTCATTGCCGGCACGAAATACGGCTCGATGCTTCTCATCGTCCTCCTGCTTGCCATGACCGCCGGTTTCTTCGGCGGCGCCGGTCTTCTCGGCGGCCTTTTCGTCTTCATCGTTCTTCTCGCCGTCGGCATCGCCCTGTTCCGCTGATCGCGTAGATCAGAGGGTCAGAGCGTCCTTTGCGCGTCCGAAAGGACGCACGGCGCTCTGAGGGGAGGAGAAGCTTCTCCGAAGCTTTGTGAATAAGGTGCTTGGCCTGCGCGGGGGAGCCTGCGGCGGTCTGGCTGACCCGGAGGAGGGGGCAGTTGGGCAATATTGTTTTCGTTGCGAGGGAACTCACGGACGGGGAGACACGTGTCGCCGCCTCTCCCGAGACCGTGAAGAAGATGAAGAGCTTTGGCTTCGACGTCGTCGTCGAAGCCGGCGCCGGTGTGCTGTCACGCATTCCCGACGCCGAGTTCGAGGCCGCGGGCGCCAGAATCGGCAGTTTTGCCGACGCGATCTCCGCCGACGTGGTGCTGAAGGTGCGCCGTCCAAGCGCATCGGAGATCTCGGGCTATAAGAGCGGCGCCGTGGTCATCGCCGTCATGGACCCTTATGGCAATGACGAAGCGATCGCGGCCTTGGCAAGTGCCGGGCTTTCGGCTTTCGCCATGGAGTTGATGCCGCGCATCACCCGCGCCCAGTCCATGGATGTGCTTTCGTCCCAGGCCAATCTCGCCGGCTACCAGGCCGTCATCGAGGCGGCTGGTGTCTATGACCGCGCCATGCCGATGATGATGACGGCGGCAGGCACCGTGCCGGCGGCCAAGGTCTTCGTCATGGGCGCCGGCGTCGCGGGCCTTCAGGCGATCGCGACTGCGCGTCGCCTCGGCGCGGCGGTGTCGGCCACCGACGTCCGCCCGGCCGCCAAGGAACAGGTCGCCTCGCTGGGCGCCAAGTTCATCGCCGTCGAAGACGAGGAGTTCAAGGCCGCGGAAACGGCCGGTGGTTATGCCAAGGAGATGTCTGCCGACTATCAGGCGAAGCAGGCAGCCCTCGTGGCTGAACATATCGCCAAGCAGGACATCGTTATCACCACCGCTCTCATTCCCGGTCGCGCCGCGCCGCGGCTCGTTTCGCGCGCCATGCTGGCCTCGATGAAGCCGGGTGCGGTCGCCGTCGATCTCGCGGTCGAACGCGGCGGCAATATCGAAGGCGTCGTCGCCGGCGAGATCGCCGATGTCGACGGCGTCAGGGTGATCGGTTTCGCCAATATGCCGGGCCGGGTCGCGGCCAGCGCGTCGGCGCTCTACGCCAAGAACCTCGTCACCTTCCTCGAGACCATGGTCAACAAGGAAAGCCGGAGCGTCGTCGTCAATCTCGACGATGAGCTCGTCAAGGCAACGATGCTGACCTATGCCGGCGACGTTGTTCATCCCGCCTTCGGCGGCGCGAAGAAGGGAGACAACTGATGGCCAGTGAAGCAATGGACAAAGCGCTGCAGCAGCTCGATCAGGCCGTGACCGCCGTGATCACGGCAGCGGCGCAGGCGCCGGAAGCCGCAAGTGCCGCGACCGGCGGAGCGATCGATCCCTTCGTCTTCCAGCTCGCGATCTTCGTATTGTCGATCTTCGTCGGCTATTACGTCGTATGGTCTGTGACGCCGGCTCTGCATACGCCGCTGATGGCCGTCACCAATGCGATCTCCTCTGTCATCGTCGTCGGCGCGCTTCTGGCGGTCGGCATCTCCACAAGCGGGCTTGCGACCGGCTTCGGTTTCGTCGCCTTGGTGCTCGTCTCGGTAAACATCTTCGGCGGTTTCCTGGTCACGCAGCGAATGCTTGCGATGTACCGCAAGAAGGACAGGTGAGGGACTGATGACCAATATCGCAGCCTTCCTCTACCTCGTCTCCGGCGTTCTTTTCATCTTGGCGCTGCGCGGCCTGTCGCATCCGGCCACCAGCCGCAAGGGCAATCTCTACGGCATGGTCGGCATGGGAATCGCCATCCTGACCACGCTGGTGCTGGCGACGCCCAGTTTCGGCGGCTTTGTGCTGATCATTCTGGGTCTTGCCATCGGCGGCAGTGTTGGCGCCTATGTCGCCCGCACCATTCCCATGACCTCGATGCCGCAGCTCGTCGCGGGCTTCCATTCGCTGGTCGGTCTTGCCGCCGTGCTGGTCGCGGCGTCTGCGCTCTACACCCCGGGTTCCTTCGGCATCGGCGAGGTCGGGCATATTCACACCGAGGCTCGCATCGAGATGGCGCTCGGCGTCGCGATCGGCGCGCTGACCTTTACCGGATCGATCATTGCCTTCCTGAAGCTCGACGGTCGCATGTCCGGCAAGCCGATCCTGCTGCCCTATCGGCACCTGATCAATGCGAGCCTGCTGGTGCTGATCGTGCTCTTCATCATCGGTCTTGCTGCCACGGAAAGCCATTTCGACTTCTGGGCGGTGGTGGCGTTGTCGCTGGCGCTCGGCGTTCTGCTGATCGTGCCGATCGGCGGAGCCGATATGCCAGTGGTCGTCTCGATGCTGAATTCCTATTCCGGCTGGGCTGCGGCCGGCATCGGCTTTACGCTCGGCAATCTGGCGCTGATCATCACTGGTGCGCTCGTCGGTTCTTCGGGCGCGATCCTCTCCTACATCATGTGCAAGGGCATGAACCGTTCCTTTGTCTCCGTCATCCTCGGCGGTTTCGGCGGCGAGACGGCGTCCGGCGGACCCGACACGTCGGACAGGACGGTCAAGCTCGGCTCGGCGGAGGATGCGGCCTATCTGATGGCGAATGCGTCCAAGGTCATCATCGTGCCCGGATACGGCATGGCGGTCGCCCAGGCTCAGCATGCGCTGCGTGAACTCGCCGACAATCTGAAGAAGAACGGCGTCGAAGTGAAATATGCGATCCATCCGGTCGCAGGCCGCATGCCCGGCCACATGAACGTGCTGCTCGCCGAAGCCAATGTTCCCTATGACGAGGTCTTCGAGCTCGAGGACATCAATTCTGAATTCGCTCAGGCCGACGTCGCCTATGTTATCGGCGCAAACGACGTCACCAATCCCGCGGCACGCGACGACAAGACCTCACCGATCTACGGCATGCCGATCCTCGATGTCGACCGGGCAAAGACCTGCCTCTTCGTCAAACGCTCGCTCGGCTCGGGTTATGCCGGCATCGACAATACGCTGTTCTACAAGGACGGCACGATGATGCTGCTCGGCGACGCGAAGAAGATGACCGAGGATATCAACAAGGCGATTGCCCATTGATCGACGCAGATACAGCCGCCCTCGGGCGGCTGTTCGATTCAGGTCGGGTGCTGGTCGGCGTCTATTATATCTCGCCCGGCACGAGCGTCATCTTCTCGACGCCGATCGCCAGGTTAAGACCTTCCTGGGCCTGGACGTTTAACGGCTGAAGCATGAAAGCCTTGTCGGTGCCGCCGGCGATCACCTTGGCGCCGGCGCCCGCGCCGAAACTCGCATCGGCGCCGATCCCGTAATATTCGCCGGCAAGGGCGAATTGCGGAACATTTGTGCCGGTCTTTGCCAGCACCTGCCAGATCATCACGCTCTTGCCGGTCTGGCCGATATCAAGGCCGAACTTCTCGATCTTGCCGGCATAAACCGCCTTTGCGCCGCCGGCGGCCGGCGTATAGGTGCAGATGAGGTTCTTCTGCGAGGTGACGATCAAGCCTTGGCCGCCATCCGATCCGCAGACGAGACGGCCAAGCGTGACATAGTCTTCCGCGCCCGCCGGGCCTGCCCAGGCTGCGGCCGCCAGGGCCACGGCTGCGATCACACTTTGCTTGAACATGGTCTTTCTCCTTTGGAATGACCTGTCCGAAACGAGTGGAGATGGCGATTGTTCCTGAAGCATGTCGCGCAAACTGTGCGGCGGTTTTGCCCAAAGACATGCGAAAAACAAAAACTTAAAGCGCGGCAAGCGAACCTGAAGGATCGCGGCGCGCTTGAGTTACTCCCGCTCCAGCGTGTTGCGCTGCGCCGTCAGCACCCACAACAGGCCTTCGGGTCGGAAATCGACCTCTACCGTGCCGCGAAAGGCGGCGGCGGCATGAGCCTTGATAACGGTTGTGCCGAAGCCCGAACGCGATGGCTCCACGACCGGCGGGCCGCCGCTCTCCTCCCAGCTGAAGCGAAGCAGCGCCTCCGGCTTGTCTTCCTCCCTGACATCTTGCCATTGGAAGCGGACACGGCCCTGCGGCACGGAGAGCGCGCCGTATTTGACCGAGTTGGTGGCGAGTTCGTGCAAGGCGAGGCCAAGATTCTGCACCGCATCCGGTTTCAGCACGAAATCTTCGCCGCTGATTTCTATCTGTTCGCGTGATTGCGGGAAGGCCTGCAGATGGATGTCGACGACCCGCCGCAGCGACACACCTCCCCATTGCTCGCTGGTCAGGAGCTCGATCGAACGTACAAGCCCCTGGAGGCGATCGGAGACGGCGGCGCTGAAGCTCTCGACGCTGTCGGCCTGCTTGGCGAGCTGGCGCATCATTGCCTGGGCGAGTGTCAGGAGATTCTTCGTGCGGTGAACGAGTTCGTGCATGACGAAGCGCAGCCGATCCTCGGTCTGGCTGCGATCGAAGGAAGCGTTCGAAAGGGCGATCGCCACCTGGTTCGCCTCGATGACGCTGGTCTCGACCGGCGAGACAATGTGGCCCTCGCCCATGCGGTTCGCCATGTCGGCAATCTCGCGGATGGTGGTGCGTACCTGCCTTGCGACGGCATAGGCGCCCAGCACGGCGACGAGCACCAGTGCGACGCCACCGATGATGAGGAAGCGCCAGGTGCTGAGGATCGAAGCCTGGGCGATTGGTCCCCAGATCACCGTCTTCCACGACCAGCCGGGGATCTTGGCATAACCAAGCAGCATATGCGGCATGATCGCCTCGTCCTGGAAGACGCCGCGGGAAGCGGTCAGCGCCGGGAGGATGCGCGGGTCGAAGGGCGTGCCGGGCTCAAGATGGGTGGGACCTGTGGAGGCGACGATGTGTCCGCTCTGGTCGACGACGGCGGCCGACCAGCCTGCTGCAAGGCCTTCGGTTGTCACGAGTTTGCCCAGATCCCTGGCGTCCTGCGTGATGATCAGGGCGGCGACCCGATCGTCGGCTCGCGGCAGGGTGACGTTGTAGACCCAGTCGCCGCTGATCCGGCCGCGGAAGACGTCGGAAGCCTCGATGCGGCCGGAGGCCATGGCCGACTCAAGGGCAGGTATGTTGGCCACCTTCTCGAGCGGTGTGCCGAATGCCCGGCGTGTGTTCAGGAGTTGTTGCCCGCTGCGGTCAACGGCGATGACGAACATGGTATTGTCGCGCAGGGCAGTTTCCGTGCGCTCGTGGAAGGCCGCGAGGTTGCCGTTTTCCAGCTCCGGCGAGCTCGACAGCAGCCGCAGCGTCGTTGCCATATCCTGAAGCTGGCGGTCGATGATGCGTGAAAGGGCAAGCGCATCCTGTGCCGTCTCGCGCTTCAGTGTCGAACGCTGATTGTCCTCCAGCTGCAGCAGAAGCAGCGCCACGAAGGCGAAGATCGGCAGTGCGATGGCCACCGCCATGGCGACGAGATAGGTGCCGATCGAGGCCTTTGGAAAGAACAGCGCGACGATCTTCATCTATTGCGCCATATCGAATGCGCGCAGCCCGCAACAGTTTTCGTTTGCGGTTGGGAAAGCAAAGATCCGCATCTCTCGCAACCGCCCTCAACAGGTTCTCGGACGCCCGATAGCAGGCTATCGAAGCGGGCTTATGTTAGGGGGAGCAAGAGCTGGTTGCAACATACTATGACATGTTGCTGAGGTCGGCGGTCGTTTTCGGCTCGCCTTTTAACGCGGCCGGCCTGCCTTCGCGGCAAGACGGGAGCCTCAGGACGGCACAGGATCGAGCATGCTTCGAAGGGCGCTGCCAGGAGAATGCGTTGATTTAACAGGATATTGAGCGGCGTTCCGAAGGACAGCCGTTGTTGTAAGCGGCTGTCGTGGGCGGCCGGTGCTCCGGGCCGCCCTACGATATCCCTAGCCGGCTGAGGCGCCGACACGGGCCAGGCCGTCGCGAGCCGGCTGGTATTTGGGGTCGAGGCCGACGGCGTGGCGATAGGAGCGGGCGGCCTTCGCCTTGTCGCCGCGGCGTTCGTAGACAAGCGCCTGGTTGGCCCAGGATTCGGCGATGTTGCCGTTGAGCTCGATCGCGTGGTTGAAATCGGCGAAGGCGTTGTCGTCGTCGTTCAGCGCGATATAGGAAATGCCGCGGCCATTATAAGGTTCGGGCGAATTCGGCGCGAGCGAGATCGCCTTCGAGAAATCGTCGATCGCCTTATCCTGCTGATTGCGCTTCTGGTAGATCAGACCGCGATTGTGATAGGCGCGGCCATCAGTGGTGCCGAGCTGGATCGCCTTGCTGAAATCGTTGAAAGCCGGATCGTCCTGGCCGGCCATGCGATAGACATTGCCGCGGCCGATATAGGCGACGTCATAGCTCGGATTGATCTGCAGGGCGGCGTTGTAATCGGCAATCGCCTGCTGCTGCTGGCCCATATTGCGATAGACCAGGGCGCGGTTGGCATAGGCCTGGAAGAAACGCGGATTGATCTGCAACGCCGTGTTGAAATCGTTCAGCGCCTGGCGGAATTGGCCGCCGCGGCCATAGGCGGAACCGCGGACGTTATACCCTTCCGGATCTTTCGGATTGGCGTTGATAACGGCCGTCAGCGAAGCAATGTTCTCTTCCGAACCCTGCGCCTTGTCGATGTGGATCACGGCATCCGAGGTGGAAGTCGTGTCGCAGCCGGCGAGACCGAACATCGCAGCCAGCGCCAAAGCGGGCAGGAATGCGGTTTTCTGCAAGCGCGACGCGCGGGACGGATTGAAGGTGGTAACAGCCATTCGGGCTCGCTTTCCCCATGCGGCATATCCGGTTCGCGGATATGCGATCTTCAGCGGCAAAACTAAAAAGGCGGCGGCGAACCTATCGCCCCCGCCACAATGCATCTGAAAACGTCGAAAAAACGACGGCAACGCTCAGCGTGCGACCAGACCTTCACGCTGGGCGCGCTTGCGGGCCAGCTTGCGAACGCGGCGAACAGCTTCAGCCTTTTCGCGAGCACGCTTCTGCGACGGCTTCTCGTAGTAGTCGCGCATCTTCATTTCGCGGAAAATGCCTTCGCGCTGCATCTTCTTCTTGAGAGCGCGGAGAGCCTGATCGACATTATTATCGCGGACAAGTACCTGCACGAGAATCACGTTCCTTTGGTTGGTTGATGCCTGAGGCGGCGCAGCGCCAGGGGCAAAAAAATAACGTTCGCGCGGCCGCAGCCTTGCGATTGGTGATGCGGGATAGCAGATCAGGTATGGGAAGTCCAGATGGATATGGGAAGGCGGCCGGAAAAATCACGCTTCGCCCGATATCCGGTTGCGTTCCGGGGTTTCGGGCTGGGTTTCATCCAGCGCGGCAATCGCCTCCTTGAGCGCCGTCCGGATCCGCAGACGGTCGGCAGGCTCCAGCCGGCTCACATCCAGATGCAGGTCGAGCCCGGAGAGATGCTCGCTGAGAACGCGGCTCTTGTGGTCGGCGCCGAGCGTCAGCCCATCAACGGCATAAGGCACGATCTCGCGCTGAATACCCTTCATCGTGATCGGAGGCAGGGGATGGGCTTCGACGATTTCGTTCACCAGCGCATAGGTTTCGTAGCTGATGACGATTTCTCCGCCCTGGGCGATTGATTGCAGACGCGCGGCGAGATTGGCCTCCGCTCCGATGATCGTATAGTCCATCCGGTCGTTGCTGCCGAAATTGCCGACGTTGCAATAGCCGCTGTTGATTCCCATGCGCACGACGAAAGGCTCTTCGGTGCCGTTCCTGCGCCATCTGTCCTTGAGTTCGCCGAGACGGCGCTGCATGTCGACGGCCATGCGCAGGCATGCTTTCGCATCCTCCTCCGGTCCCTTGGTTTCCGGGTCGCCGAAGAAGACCAGCATCGCGTCGCCGATAAACTTGTCCACCGTGCCGCCGTGCTCCAGCGCAATGTTCGACATCTCGGTCAGATATTCGTTGAGCATCTCCGTCAGGGCTTCGGGCTGCAGGCGCTCGGTGGTCGCCGTGAAATCCTTGATGTCGGAGAAGAAGATCGCCAGGCGCTTGCGCTCGGTATGGACGACGACGTCCTTCTGGCCGCTGAAGATGCTCTTGTAGATCTGCGGTGAGAGATAGCGCGAAATCTTCAGGGAAACGCTGGCGAGGAACTCGTTCGCCGCTTCCAGATCCCGGTTGGCGCTATGGATTGCGCGCGTCTGCTGCCGCTGGAGCGCGATGAAGCTGATACCGATGACGGCGACGAAAAGGAAATAGCAGAGCAGGTATTTGAAGGCGAAGACATTGCTCGCATAGGGCTGCCTGATAATGACTTCCTGAATGCCGCGTACATCGCCGACTTTCCAGTCGGTCTTCGGGCTTTCGGGATGGGTATTGTGGCAGGCGACGCAGGCCTGGCCCATGACGACAGGGGTGATGAAGCGCAGGGTGTCGGTCAATCCGACGCGGGTGAGGTCGCTCAGCGTCTGCTGCGGATTGGCGCGCAGGGCTGCGAGCGCCTGTCTCTCGAAGTCGTCGAGTTCGTGGGATGCGCGGCTCTTGAAGGGAAGGTCGGAGACGAAGCGGTAGGCGATATTGGCCTGCTGCTCCTTGATGACATCGCCGAGTTCCAGGGAAAGCGTGGCCGGCAGCGGGATGGCGCCTGGTATGTTCGCGTAGTTGTGGGAGACGACCGTGCCTTCGATGGCGCCGCTGGCATGCGCGGCCAGAACGCGTCCCACGACATTCGCGGAATAATAAGAGCGGATGCTCGATATCAGCGAGCTCATGTCGCGCGCCTGATGCCGCAGCGTATTTCCCGAGAGATCGCTGATATCGAGCCAGACGGCCAGCGGCAGCCCTGCGAGCATTGCCAGCACGACGACAATCAGCCAGTAGCCGCTCCGGCGCGCAGCGGATTCGGAAATCAAGGCGACCCTCCTCTCTGGAAAACATCCGATTTTCGATCGCTACAAGAACATTTCGCCGCGTGCCCGGCAAGATCGAAGCCTTGTCATCCCGGCAAAAGGGCGGCCAAAATCGGAAGTGTCGCACGGCAAGCCGAAAGAGAGGATCGGGACGCATCTGCGAATGGCATTTGAAGCGAAAGCAGCGTAGCCTGTCTGCCGGCAGGAGCGGATCGCCCCGCCGGCCGCGGAGGGGACTGCCGGTAAAATCATGACGCGTGCGCAGCAAATCGGTGTCGTTATCGGCTTGGCGATCGTGGCTCTCCTCACGATGCTGCGGGCTGGCGATCCCGGGATCTTCAAGCTGATCCGCGGCGTGACGTTCGACGAGTATCAGCGGCTGGTTCCCCGGACCTTCGAGCCGATGCCGGTCCGCGTGATCGACATCGACGAGGCTTCGTTGCAGGAATTCGGCCAATGGCCCTGGCCGCGGGACCGGCTGGCCCTGCTGGTGGACCGGCTTTCGGACATGGGGGCCTCGGCCATCGCCTTCGATGTTCTCTTCTCCGAGCCGGACCGGCTGTCGCCGCGCAATGTTGTCCGCGAGGTCGCGGGGATCGATCCTTCTCTCTCCGAGAAACTGCCCGACAATGACGAGATATTCGCCCGCTCGATTGCCGGAAAGCCCGTCGTGCTCGGTTTCGGCCTTTCCAATAAGGGCAATTACCGGCCGTCCGTAAAGGCTCACTTCGCCTTCAGGGACGAAAGCCCTGTTTCGGCCCCGCCTTATCTCGGCGCTTCGACACCGCTCAGACCGCAGTTGGAGGCCAATGCGGCGGGGCTCGGCCATATCAGCCTCAACCCCGGCAATCCGTCCCCGGTGGTGCGGGCGGTTCCCTTGTTCCTGACAGACGGCGAGCAGCTCTATCCCAATCTCGCGATCGAGGCGCTGCGTGTCGCGCAGGGAGTGTCGACCTATGTGGTCTCCGGAGCGCGCGGTCGCGCCGGCATCATGACATCGGCAAAGATTGGAGAGTTCATCGTGCCGCTGACGGCGGCGGGCGAACTCTGGCTCTACGTCACTCCCGACCGGGCCGAGCGATATATATCCGCCAAGCAGGTGCTCGCGCCGGAGGGGGCCTCTCCAGCGGTGGCGGCCGCTATCGACGGCAGCATCGTCTTTGTCGGGACATCGGCGACTGGCCTGCAGGACATCCGCGTCACCGCGCTCGGCGAGAACGTTCCCGGCGTTTCTTTGCATGCGCAGGTCGTCGAGCAGATCCTTTCCGGCCGTTTCCTGTCACGGCCCGATTGGGCCGACGGGCTGGAAATCATGGTGATCGCGATACTCGGATGCCTGCTTGTGCTGGTGACAACCTTTGTCAGCCCTGCCGTCGCTCTGATCTGCGGACTGTTGATCACGGCAATGGCGCTTGTGGCGTCCTGGTTCTCGTTTCTCTATGCGGGGCTTCTCTTCGATCCGCTGGCTCCGATCATCAGCGGATCGATCACCCATTTTGCCGCGACCTCGTTCCGGATCCTGGTGATCGACCGGGAGCGGCGCGAGGTGCGGCGCGCCTTCGGCCATTATCTCTCCCCGTCGCTGCTCCACCGCATCGAACATAACCGCGATGCATTGCGCCTCGGCGGAGACGACCGCGAGCTGACGGTCATGTTCGTCGATGTCAGAAGCTTTACCGAGATCAGCGAGCGGCTGGCGCCGACCGATGTCGTCGCCTTCCTGAATACCTTGCTCGATGCGCTGAGCCGCCATGTGGTGGCCAATGAAGGCACGCTCGACAAGTTCATCGGCGATTCGATCATGGCGTTCTGGAATGCGCCCGTCGATGTGGCGGATCATGAAAGCAAAGCCGTTCGCGCAGCGCTTGCCATGCGTGAGACGCTGGCCGAGTTGAACGCCAGCGACGCCTTCGGCTTCGGGCCGGGGCAGCAGGTCGGCATCGGCATCGGCATTCATACCGGTCTTGCCTGCGTCGGCAACATGGGCGCCAAGACCCGCTTCAACTATTCGGCGGTCGGCGATGCCGTCAATGTCGCGGCGCGCATCGAGTCATGCTGCAAGGAAGTCGGTTTTGATATCCTGATATCCGACAGCACGGCGCGGTCGGTGCAGGGAATGGCGCTGATCGAGGCCGGCGCCCTGCCGCTCAAGGGCAAGAGCAGCCGAACGCAAATCCTTGCCGTCGTCGGCGACGAGCGTGTCGCGGCATCTCCTAATTTCGCGGCACTTGAGGTCGTTCACCGCCAACTGACGCAGGCCCTGCATTCGCATTCGCGGAACAGCAGGAAGCTTGTCGCTACGGCAAAGCTCAGGGCGGCACAGGTGATCGGCGGTCTGGCGGAATTCTACCAGCGAATATCGGGCAGGACCGATCATTTCCGGGAAGTGCCGGACGAGGTCGAAAAGAGCGCCGCCGATTGACGGTCTTAGCGATTGTGACCGAAATTCCGACCCCTGTCGCGGTCGTGGTTTCCGCCCCGATCGCCATCATGGTCTCCGCCGTGATGATGATCTCCATCATGGTCGTGATTGTGGTCGCGACCCCCGTCATCCCCGCGGTCTCCGTAGTTACCATGGTCACCATCGTCGTGGCCGCCCGGCCTGTCGTGATGATCGTGGTCTCCGTGGCCGTCCGGCTTATCATGCCCGTCATCCCTGTCGGGTTTATCCGGCTTGTCGTGATGCGGTCTGTCAGGCTTGTCCTGCCGTTCCTTCTGCGGCTCGACGCGTTCTTGCGGCGGGTCCTGCCTCGGTGGGCTGGGTGTGGGGGCCGGATCTGGTGCACGTCTGTCGCTTCTTTCCGGCGCGGCCGAAGCCATGTTGCAGCCGCCGAGCAGGCCGAGACGGCCCGAAAGCCGCTGGTTGCCGGAAAGGAAGGGCAGGGCGCGCTGATTTCCGAGCGCCGCGAGAACGCGGTGATCGGCGGGGCGGGTCGCCGTCATATTGCCGTTCGGCTTGGCGATGACGCAATCGCAGCGTTGCTGCAGCTGCCGGCAGCCGCCCGGGCCACAGAAGCTGGCCGCGCCGTTCAGCAGCACGACGGCGGTGGTGCCGTCCGGGTCGACATAGAAATCGAATGCGGTGCCGCGCACACCGATCGTGCCGGCTGGAGTGAGGATCTGGTAGGCGGAGGATTGCGAATTGCCGCTGACCCAGCGGAAGGTTCCCTTCGCGGCCCTGATGGTGAGCTTCCTGACGGATTGTGAATCGTCAAAGACATATTTGTCGATGACGACCGAAGAACCCCAGCCGACGGCCAGCTTGGTGCCGTCGCGAAACAGGAACTGGCCGAGGCCGGATTGCGATGTCCGGATGCGCTCGTCGCGGTGAACGCTCGTGTTGACCTCGATCGGGCCGTCTTGTCCCGTCACTTCGGTCTTGATGACGACGGCCTGGCCGACTGGCTCAGCGGCGGGCGCGGGCTGCGCACTGGCGAGCGCGATGGAAAGCGCCGCGATGAATGAACGCCGACCCGACATGATACACGTACCCCGGAACATAGGGAGAATTAACATTTTAGTAACTGCTTGTCTTCTCGCCCAGTTGGGCTACGCGGGATCGGCGGTCGAGCCGGCGCACCGGCTTTTGCGTTCTTCTTACGAGCGGTATCGCCCGAGATCCGCAGGCCGAGCATGGCGCCGGCCGAAACCGTGCAGTTTTCGACGTCATGTCGTTCAGTGTCAAAAGCAGGGCTCTCGCGCGTCGCAAAAGAACCGTTGTGCCGCATTTGGATTTGCGATTTGTATTGGCGCGGAGAACAGCCCTTTCCCGAAGGAGAAGTAGGCGGATGCGGAAATATTCGGTTTTTGCCGTGGCGCGGGAGGCCCTGCGTGGCCACAGAGGCTGGGAGAAGCAGTGGACTTCACCCGAGCCACGCGCCGAATACGACGTCGTCATCATCGGCGCCGGCGGCCATGGTCTCGGAGCCGCCTATTATCTTGCCAAGGAGCACGGCATCACCAATGTGGCGGTGATCGAGAAAGGCTGGCTCGGCGGTGGCAATACCGGGCGCAACACCACGATCATCCGCTCGAACTATCTCTACGAAGAGAGCATGCACATCTACGAGCACTCGATGAAGCTCTGGGAAGGGCTTTCTCAGGAGCTCAACTACAATGTGATGTATTCGCCGCGCGGCGTGATGATGCTCTCGCACAATATTCACGACCAGCAGTCCTTCAAGCGGCATATCCATGCCAACCGGCTCTATGGCATCGACAACGAATGGCTGACGCCGGAACAGGCGAAAGCCTACTGCCCGCCGCTCGACATCTCGGCCAGCGCGCGCTACCCGATCAATGGCGCAGCGCTGCAGCGGCGCGGCGGCACGGCGCGTCATGACGCGGTTGCCTGGGGTTATGCGCGGGCGGCATCGGACCGCGGGGTCCATATCATCCAGAATTGCGAAGTGACGGGCATCCGTCGCGGTCCTGATGGACGGGTGACCGGGGTCGAGACCTCGCGCGGCTTCATCGGCGCCAGAAAGATCGGTGTGTCGGCGGCCGGCCATACGACGACGGTCATGAAGATGGCTGATGTGCGTGTACCGCTGCAATCGAGCCCGCTGCAGGCGCTGGTTTCCGAACCGCTGAAACCGATCTTCCCCTGCGTCGTCATGTCGAACACGGTGCATGCCTATATCTCCCAGTCCGACAAGGGAGAGCTCGTCATCGGCGCCGGTACCGACCAGTACAATTCCTACTCGCAGACCGGCGGGCTGCAGATCATCACCCATACGCTCGATGCCATCTGCGAACTTTTCCCGATGTTCCGGCGCGTCAAGATGATGCGGCAATGGGGCGGCATCGTCGACAATACGCCGGACCGTTCGGCGATCCAGTCGAAGACACCGGTTCCCGGGCTTTACGTCAATTGCGGCTGGGGCACCGGCGGCTTCAAGGCGACGCCGGGCTCGGCCAATCTCTTCGCGCACCTGATCGCTCGCGACGAGCCGCATAAATTCAACGCCGGCCTGACGCTGGAACGCTTCCGCAGCGGCCGGCTGATCGACGAGGCGGCTGCAGCGGCGGTGGCGCACTGATGATGAGTGCTTCCGCTCAGATGCTTGCTCCTTTCGTTGCTCACCCCCTCATCCGCCTTGCAGGCACCTTCTCTCCGCTGGGGAGAAGGGGAGGAGAAGGAATTTCCACATGCTGCTGATCCATTGCCCTTATTGCCAGGAAGAGCGCTCCGAACTCGAATTCCGCGGCGCCGGTGACGCGCATATCGTGCGGCCCGCCGATATCGCTTCGATCTCGGACGAGGAATTCGAGGCCTATTTCTTTCTGCGCGACAACCCGAAAGGGCTGATCTTCGAACGCTGGCGGCATATTCACGGCTGCGGGCGCTTCTTCAACGCGGCGCGCGATACGGTGAGCGACAAGTTCATCACGACCTACAAGGCGGGTGAGCCGAGGCCGAGGATCGGTGCGGAAGCCGAACAGCGTGAGCCTGTCGAGACATATGAAGCCGTGGAAGGAGAGGCGCAATGAGCGGCGCAAACCGTATCGCCGGGAAGGGGCGCCTGACGCCGGCCAAGACCGCGCGCTTCAGCTTCGACGGCAAGAGCTACATCGCGCTTGAAGGCGATACTGTCGCTTCGGCGCTGATCGCCAACGGCATTCATCTTGTGGGACGTTCGTTCAAATATCACCGGGCCCGTGGCATTCTGTCGGCAGGGGCCGAGGAACCGAATGCGCTGATCGACGTCGCCCGCGATACGGCGCGCAAACAGCCGAACGTGCGCGCCACGGTACAGGAAGTCTTCGACGGCATGATCGTCCAGTCGCAGAACCGCTGGCCCTCGCTTGCCTATGACGTCGGCGCCGTCAACAATCTGATGTCGCCGTTCTTCGCGGCCGGCTTCTACTATAAGACATTCATGTGGCCGCGCGCCGCCTGGAAGCACGTCTACGAACCGCTCATCCGTCGCGCCGCCGGCCTCGGCGTCGCGCCGACGGAAGAGGATCCCGACCATTATGCCAGCCGCTATGCCCATTGCGACGTGCTGGTGGTCGGCGCCGGCGTGGCCGGGCTGTCGGCTGCTTTGGCCGCCGCCGAAACCGGCGCAAAGGTAATCCTCTGCGACGAGCAGGCGGACGCCGGTGGAGCGTTGCGCTATGATGCCGGCGTAACCATCGACGGCCAGGACGGCTATGCCTGGGCGCAGAAGGCGGTGGTGCGGCTGAAGGCGATGGACAATGTCGAAGTGCTGATCCGCACGACCGCCTTCGGCTATTACAACCATAATTTCGTCGGCCTTTGCGAACGCGTCACCGATCATATCGCCAAGCCTTCCCACGATCTGCCGCGCGAGCGGCTGTGGCAGGTCCGGGCCAAGCGGGTGATCCTCGCCACCGGCGCGATCGAGCGGCACATGGTATTTCCGAACAATGACCGGCCGGGCATCATGCTGGCCTCGGCGGGACGGATGTATCTCAATCAATACGGCGTCGCCGTCGGGGCCAATGTCGGCATCTATGCGGCACACGATTCGGCCTATGAGGCGGCTTTCGACCTGAAGCGGGCAGGCGTTTCGATCGCTGCCATCGTCGACTGCAGACAGGCGCCTGGCGCGGCAGTGCTGGCAGAGGCGCGTGCGCTCGGCATCGATGTTCTGACTGGCCAGTCGGTCGTCAATACGGCGGGGCGGTTGCGCATCTCATCGATGACGGTGGCGCGCAACGGCGGCGGTTCGCAGCGCAAGATCGCGGTCGATGCTCTGCTGGTTTCGGCCGGCTGGACGCCATCGGTCCATCTCTTCTCGCAGTCGCGCGGCAAGGTGGCCTTCGATGCCGAAAGCCAACGCTTCCTGCCCGGCACTTACGCACAGGACTGCCTGTCGGTCGGCGCCTGCAACGGCACCGACGACCTGCAGCGGACGATCGAGGAATCGCTTGCAGCCGGCGAACTGATGGCGCAGGCCACCGGCAAAAGCGGCGGCGAGAAGATCGCGCTTTCGGCCGAGCAGGCCTATGAGTGGACGGGCGGCATGATCGGCGCGGCCGAAGGCGCCGGGCCGAAAACCAATGCCAAGGCCTTTATCGATTTCCAGCACGATGTCTGCGCCAAGGATATCCGCCTTGCCGTGCGCGAGGGCATGCATTCGATCGAGCATATCAAGCGCTTCACGACCAACGGCATGGCTTCCGATCAGGGCAAGCTTTCCAACATGCATGGCCTGGCAATTGCCGCCGAAATGCTCGGCAAGGAAATCCCGAAGGTCGGGCTTACCACCTTCCGCGCGCCCTATACGCCTGTCAGCTACGGCACGCTGATCGGCCATTCGCGCGGAGAGCTGTTCGATCCGACACGCAAGACGCCGCTGCACGCCTGGGAAGAAGCTCAAGGGGCGGTCTTCGAGGACGTCGGCAACTGGAAGCGTGCCTGGTTCTATCCGCGGGCCGGTGAGGACATGCATCAGGCGGTCGCGCGCGAATGCCGGACGGCACGCGAGTCGGCAGGTATCTTCGACGCCTCGACGCTCGGCAAGATCGAGGTGGTGGGGCCGGATGCGGCGGAATTCCTCAACCTCATCTACACCAACGCCTGGGATACGCTGAAGCCCGGCAAGGCACGCTACGGCATCATGACGCGCGAGGACGGCTTCGTTTACGACGACGGCGTCGTCGGGCGCCTGGCGGAGGATCGTTTCCATGTGACGACGACGACCGGCGGCGCGCCGCGCGTTCTCCATCATATGGAAGATTATCTACAGACCGAATTCCCGCACATGAAAGTGTGGCTGACCTCGGTGACTGAACAATGGGCCGTCATCGCGGTGCAGGGACCGAAGGCGCGCGACATCGTCGCGCCGCTGGTCGAAGGGCTCGATCTTTCGAACGAAGCCTTCCCGCATATGAGCGTTGCCGAGTGCAAGGTCTGCGGTGTGCCGGCGCGGCTCTTCCGCGTCTCCTTTACCGGCGAAGTCGGCTTTGAAATCAACGTGCCGGCCGATTACGGCCAGTCGGTGCTCGAAGCGATCTGGGCCAATGCCGAGCCGCTCGGCGCCTGCGTCTACGGCACTGAGACGATGCACGTCCTTCGCGCCGAAAAGGGTTACATCATCGTCGGGCAGGATACCGACGGGACCGTGACGCCCGATGACGCCGGACTTTCCTGGGCGGTTTCGAAGAAAAAGAAGGACTTCGTCGGCATTCGCGGTCTGAAGCGCACGGATCTCGTCAAGGATGGGCGCAAGCAGCTTGTCGGTCTCGTCACCAAGGATCCGAAGCTGGTGCTCGAGGAGGGCGCGCAGGTCGTTGCCAATCCGAACGAGCCGAAGCCGATGACCATGCTCGGTCACGTCACATCGGCCTATTGGTCGGAAAATTGCGGCAGATCGATCGCCTTTGCGCTTGTCGCCGGCGGACGGGCGCGGACGGGCGAGACGCTCTATGTGCCGATGCCGGATCGGACGATCGCCGTCGAAGTGACGGATCTGGTGTTCTTTGACAAGGAAGGAGGCCGTATCCATGGCTGATGCCGCAATTCGCAAACCGGCGCTTGCCGGCCGCCTCGGCGGCTCCGCAACCGTACGGCTGGCCGTCGCGCCGGCTGCGACCCGCGTGGCGCTGCGCGCGCCGGCGCAATCGCTCGCAGCATTGTCTTCGGCTCTTGGCCTTACCGTGCCGACGGCTCCGAAAACATCCAGCCGAGTTGGCGCACGATCGGCGCTCTGGCTCGGGCCGGACGAGTGGCTGGTGATCGACGAAGCCGGCGCCGACCTGATGGCGGTGTTCTCGGGGGCGGGTGCGCTGCATTCGGCGACTGACGTTTCCCACCGCAATGTCGCGGTCATCGTTTCAGGACCGGGCGCCGAAACCACGCTTGCGGGCGGCTGCCCGCAGGATCTGTCGCTGTCTTCCTTTCCGGTCGGCGCCGCATCGCGCACCATTTTCGGCAAGGCGGAGATCGTGCTTCTCCGCACGGAAGAAGATACGTTCCGGGTGGAGTGCTGGCGGTCGTTTTCCGATTACGTCTTCGGGCTTTTGGCCGAGGCGTCGGGAGATGCCGGGCATTGAGCCCAGGTCGAGCCTGGCTACATAGACGCTTGTTCAGGGGATAGTCGGATGCTGCACCATGCCTCTCTCGGCGTTGCCGATATCGAACGGTCGGCGGCATTTTACGATGCCGCCCTTGCCGCGCTCGGGTATGTCAGGGTCTGGGACGACATCAGGCCCGGGCAGACGGGGCAGGCAATCGGCTACGGTCTTCCGGGCGGCGGGGACAAGCTGGCGATCAAACATCGTCCTGACGGTCAGCGCCCGCCCGGCCCGGGTTTTCATCTGGCTTTTGCCGCTCCGGGCCGGCAGGCGGTCGATGAGTTTCATGCGGCGGCAATCGCGCATGGCGGCCGTGACAATGGCCGTCCCGGCCTGCGTCCCGATTACGGCGAACACTACTATGCCGCGTTCGTCGTGGACCCGGATGGGCATGCCCTCGAAGCGGTGATCAATTCGCCAGTGTAACAAGAGCGACGTTTCGCTCAGACGTCCTCAGGGCGATCCTTTGGGTCGAACTGGATGATGGTGATCCATTTTGCCGTCAGCGCCGGCTTCTTCTCGTTTTCGATTTCGATGGTCACGTCATAGGTGGTCATCAGCATGCCGCCGCCGCGAAAGCGCGCCTCGGAGAGCAGGAAGCGGCCGCGGACGCGGGCGCCGCTCTTCACCGGCGTCATGAAGCGGACGCGATCGAAGCCGTAATTGATGCCCATGGTCTGCTCGCGCACTTTCGGCAGGCAGTTGTAGTTCATCGCCGACAGCAGAGACAGTGTCAGGAAGCCATGGGCAATGGTGCCGCCGAAGGGGCTCTCGGCTGCCGCGCGCTCCGGATCGACATGAATGAACTGGTGATCGTTGGTCGCTCCCGCAAACGCGTCGATCATCGTCTGATCGACGGTGATCCAATCCGAAAGGCCCGTTTCCATGCCGATCAATCCCCGCACGTCGGAGAGTGAAATTTCCGTGCCCATGCATTCCTCGTGAGATAAGCGCGCCGCTTCAAAGCCTTATCGTGCATTTATGACGATTGCGACAAGGATTTGCCCAGGCGGACCAAGGGGGTCATTTTTCCACGAAAAAGGCGACGGAGCGTGGCTCGACGGTAACGCCGGCACCGGCTTTTTTCGTCCCCTCCGGTGCCAGCTGGCGCCAGGCCGCCTCGCCGTCCGAGGGAAGCATGAAGAGCTGGCGGCTGTCCGACCGGTTGAAGAGCACTGCAAGCCTGGTCTGTCTGCCCCGAGAGGAGCGGTCGCCGGTCGCAAGCAGCATGCCGAGGGTCGAGAGCGACGGCGTCTCCCATTCAGCGACGGTCATCGTTTCGCCGGAGAGCGAAATCCATTCGACGTCGCCATCTCCAGAGAGGAAGCCTGTTTCCGAAAAGACGGTGAAGCGGCGGCGCAGTTCCGACACGAAGGCGGTGTGGGCGACGAGGTCCTCGTTCAGCGCCTTCCAGTCCAGCCAGGTGATCTCGTTGTCCTGGCAATAGGCGTTGTTATTGCCGCGCTGGCTGCGGCCGCCCTCATCGCCCGCCGTCAGCATGATGCTGCCGCGAGTGGCAAAGAGCGTTGATATCAGCGCCATCACGTCGTTTATCCGGCGCTTGCGGATTGTGGGATAAAGGGTTTCGCCTTCGACGCCGTTGTTCCAGGAATGGTTCTCGTTGTGACCGTCGCGATTGTGCTCGCCGTTGGCGTCATTATGCTTTCCGGCGTAGGAGACGAGGTCGATCAGCGTGAACCCGTCATGGGCGGCGAGGAAATTGACGCTGCGCGTCCCTTTGCCGTCGTTGCGGGAGAAGATGTCGGAGGAACCGGCAAGCGCCGTCGCGAGAGAGCCGGTTTTCCACTGGTCGCCGCGCCAATAGCAGCGCAGGTCGTCACGAACCCGGTCGTTCCATTCGAGGAAGGATGGGGGGAAATTGCCGAGCTGGTAACCGCCGGGACCGATATCCCAGGGTTCGGCGATCATGATCCGATCGGCAAGCACATCGTCCGCCACGATCGCGGCAAGCGTTCCCCCGTCGCGCTGGAAGCCCGTCGCGGTGCGGCCGAGCACGGGAGCGAGATCGAAGCGAAAACCGTCGACGCCGGCGTTGAGCACGAAGTGGCGCAGGCTGTCGATAACGAGGCGCCGGACCTCCGGATGATCGCAGGCAATCGTATTGCCTGTGCCGGTGTCGTTGACGAGTTCGCCGGGACTGTTCTCGGCGTGGCGGTAATAGTGCAGGTTATCGAGACCGCGCAGCGACAGCGTCGCGCCGTAGCGGTCGCTCTCGCCAGTATGATTAAAGACGAGGTCGAGAATGACCGCGATGCCTTCGGCGTGGAGAGCCGCGACTGTCTGCCGCAATTCCGCCATGCCGCCCGGAACAAGCCGTGGGTCGAGCGCCATCAGGCCAACGGGATTGTAGCCCCAGCCGTTGGTCAGGCCGAGCGGCGGCAGGTGGCGTTCGTCGATCCAGGCGGTAATCGGCATCAATTCGACGGCATCGACACCGATCCGCTTCAGATGCGCGATGATGGAGGGATGGGCAAGGGCTGCAACCGTGCCGCGCTCGGCTTCCGGAACATCCGGGTGGAGAATGGTGAATGGCCGCACCGCCACCTCGTAGATAAAGCCGCCCGGTTTGAAGAGCGGCTTGCTGATTGCGGCTGGGGTATCGGTGGTGACGATCGCCTTCGGCATCAGATCCCGGCTGTCCTCGCCATAGATGCCGAGGCGGGGATCGTAGCGGAACGGCCGGTCGATTTCCTTGGCGTAAGGGTCGAGCAGCAGTTTGGAAGGATCGAACCAGAGGCCGTTGTCGGGCGCATAGATGCCGTCGGCGCGATAGCCGTAGCGGGCGCCTTGCCTGAGGCCGTCGACGAAAAGGCGATGGATGTGATTGCTGTCGCGCGCCATCGGCAGGCGCGCAAATTCCCTGTTGCCGTCATCCTCGAAGAGGCAGAGTTCGATCTGTGCGGCGTGATGCGACCACACGGCAAATTCGACGCCGGTCTCGAAGACGATTGCGCCGCCTTGCGCCGAATTGTGACCCCGCATGTCCCCCCCGGATCAGGTGATCACGGTTGGCTCATCGCGTCCCGTGCGCTCACGAATGCTGGCAATGCTTTCGGCGGCCGCGATGAGATCGGCGAGCGCTTCCTGCGTTTCGATGTTGTGACGAGTCGAATCCGGCTCGTAGCGCTCGATATAGACACGCAAGGTTGCGCCAGACGTGCCGGTGCCGGACAGGCGGAAGACGACGCGGGAGCCGCCCTCGAAGAGCACACGGATGCCCTGATGCTCGCTCACAGACTTGTCGACCGGATCGTGATAGGCGAAATCGTCAGCCTTCTCGACCTTCAGATTGCCGATGGTCCTGCCGGGCAGGGTGGAAAGCTGGCTGCGGAGATTGTCCATCAGGCCGTTCGCTGCATCGGTATCGAGACCTTCGTAGTCGTGGCGCGAATAGTAGTTGCGGCCATAGGTCTGCCAGTGCTGGGTGACGATATCGGCGACGCTCTCGCCGCGCACGGCAAGGATGTTCAGCCAAAGCAGCACGGCCCAGAGGCCGTCCTTTTCGCGCACGTGATTGGAGCCCGTGCCGGAGCTCTCCTCGCCGCAGATCGTCGCCATGCCGGCGTCGAGCAGATTGCCGAAGAATTTCCAGCCAGTCGGCGTCTCGTACATGCCGATGCCGCGCTTTTCGGCGACACGGTCGGCCGCACCCGATGTCGGCATCGAGCGGGCGATGCCGGCGAGGCCGCCGGAATAGCCGGGGACGAGATTGGCATTGGCGGCAAGGATCGCCAGGCTGTCGGAGGGCGTCACGAAGATGCCGCGGCCGATGATGAGGTTGCGGTCGCCGTCGCCGTCGGAGGCGGCGCCGAAATCGGGCGCGTCGTCGCCCATCATCTCATCGAAGAGTTCCTTGCAGTGAACCGGGTTCGGATCGGGATGATGGCCGCCGAAATCCGGCAGAGGCATGAAGTTGCGCACCGATCCCGAGGGAGCGCCGAGGCGATTTTCGAAGATTTCCTTCGCGTAAGGCCCAGTGACGGCGCTCATGCCGTCGAAGGCGATGCGGAAGCCGAGGCTGATCAGATTGCGGATGGCGCCGAAATCGAACAGCTCTTCCATCAGCGCGGCATAGTCCTCGACCGGATCGATGACCGACAGGATCATGCCACCGGGAAGCTCGTCCTTGCCGATGCGGTCGAGATTGACGTCGGCGAAATCGGCGATCTTGTAGCTGTCGATCGTCTTGGAGCGCGCATAGATCGCGTCGGTGATCTTTTCCGGTGCCGGGCCGCCATTGTTGATGTTGTATTTGATGCCGAAATCTTCGGTCGGGCCGCCGGGATTGTGGCTGGCCGAGAGAATGATGCCGCCGAAGGCCTTGTATTTGCGGATGATGTGGGATGCGGCCGGCGTCGACAGAATGCCGCCCTTGCCGACCATCACCTTGCCGAAGCCGTTGGCGGCAGCCATCTTGACTGCCTTCTGGATGACTTCGCGATTGTAGTAACGTCCGTCGCCGCCGATGACGAGGCACTTGCCCTGATAGCCTTCCAGCGAATCGAAGATCGACTGGATGAAGTTCTCCGCATAGTTCGGCTGCTGGAAGACCGGAACCTTCTTGCGCAGACCCGACGTGCCGGGTTTCTGATCGAGATAGGGCGTGGTGGGTACGGACTTGTTCATTTTAGGTCACATGCCTTTCGAGACGAGGCTTGAATAGAGGGCAGCGTAGCGTTCGGCGCTCTTCTCCCAGGAGACATCCGATTTCATGCCTTGCTTTTGCAATTGGGTCCAGAGTTTTCGGTCCGCATAAAGATGCATCGCACGGCGGATTGCCTGTAGCATGCCCGCTTCGGTTATGGGCGCAAATTGTATGCCCGTTGCCACTTTCGCTGCAAGTGCGGCGTGATTGGCGTCGATGACGGTGTCGTTGAGCCCGCCGGTACGCGCGACGATCGGCACGCAGCCGTAGCGCAGGCCGTAAAGCTGCGTGAGACCGCAGGGTTCGAAGCGCGAGGGAATGATGATCGCGTCGCAGCCGGCCTGCATCAAGTGCGACATCGGCTCGTTATAGCCGATAGAGACGCCGATGCGGCCGGGATGACGGGTGGCGGAGGCAAGCAGCGCGCCTTCAAGGGCCGCTTCGCCGGAGCCGAGCACGACGAGCTTGCCGCCCATGGCGACGATCTCGTCGGCGACGTTTGCGACGAGATCCATGCCCTTCTGCCAGGTGAGCCGGCTGATGACGCAGAAGATCGGGGCATCGTCATTATCGAGGTGGAAGAATTCGGCGATCGACCGGCGGTTCTCTTCGCGGTTCTTCAGTGTCGTTGGGCCATAATGGGTGTGGACGACGGGATCGGTCGCCGGGTTCCAGATATCGGTGTCGATGCCGTTGACGATACCGGAGAGATTGTCGATGCGGCTGGCGATGACGCCTTCGAGCCCCATGCCGAATTCAGGTGTCAGGATTTCATCGGCATAGGAGGGGCTGACTGTCGTGACCGCATGGGCGGTCTGCAGGCCGCCCTTGAGGAAGCCGATAGTGCCGTAGTATTCGATGCCGTCTAGGGCGAAGGCGTGAGCGGGCAGCCGCAGGCCGGGAAAGATTTCGCGGCCGAATTGGCCCTGAAAGGCGATGTTGTGGATGGTCAGCACGCTCGGCAGTTCCGGCGTCGGATAGTAGCGCATATAGACCGACGTCAGCGCTGCCTGCCAGTCATGAGTGTGGACGAGATCCGGCTGCCAGCCGGGCAGCAGGCCGGCGGCGATCTCGGATGCGGCGAGCGAAAGCGCTGCGAAACGACGCCAGTTGTCCGGAAAATCCTTGCCGAGCGGATCGAGATAGGGGCCGCCCGGCCTGTCGTAATAGGCGGGCGCATCGAGGACCAGCAGGTCCAGGCCCTCGTGCTGAACTTCCAGAACGGTTGCCCGCTCACCGAGCAGGTCGGGAAATTCAAGTCTTACGACGGGATCGCGAATGACCTTCATGACGGCGGGATAGCCGGGCAGAAGGGTCTTGGTCTCGATCCCGAAAGCATTCAGAGCGATGGGTAGGGCGCCGGACACATCTGCCAGGCCCCCTGTCTTGATCAAAGGGAAGACTTCGGACGAAACCGAAAGAACTTTCATAAGTCAGATATCCAGCTTGTCGATCATCGGTTGCGTGATCAGGCAGATGCCGCTTTCCGTCCGACGAAAGCGTTTAGCATCGAGCTCGGGATCCTCGCCGACGACAAGGCCTTCCGGAATGACGACACCATGGTCGATCACCACGTTCTTGAGCTGGGCGCGCCGTCCGATCTTCACGTTCGGTAGGATGACCGCCCCTTCCAGCTTGGAAAAGGAATTGGCCCTGACACCGGTGAAGAGCAGGCTCTTGTTGAGGCTGGCGCCCGAGATGATGCAGTCGCCTGATACAACGGAGGAGGTGGCCGAGCCGCGGCGGTCTTCGTCGTCATGGACGAATTTCGCCGGCGGGGTGATCTCGGCATAGGTCCAGATCGGCCAGGACTTGTCGTAGATGTCGAGCTCCGGCACAATCGCGGTCAGGTCGATATTGGCCTGCCAGTAGGCATCGATCGTGCCGACGTCGCGCCAATAGGGCTCGTGTTCGAAATCGGAGCGGACACAGGATTTGGCGAAGCGGTGGGCGACCGCCTTACCGTTCTTGACGATATAGGGGATGATGTCCTTGCCGAAGTCGCGGCTCGAGTTCGGATCGGCGGCGTCGCGGCGCAACGCGTCGAGCAGGAACTTGGTGTGGAAGACGTAGATGCCCATCGAGGCGAGCGCGAAATCGGGCTTGTCGGGAATGGGCGGCGGGTCGGCGGGCTTCTCGACGAAGGCGATGATATTATCCTTTTGGTCGACATGCATGACGCCGAAGCCGGTCGCTTCCATGCGCGGCACTTCCAGGCAGCCGATGGTGACGTCGGCACCGGAGTCGACGTGCTGCTGCAGCATCCACTCGTAGTCCATCTTGTAGACATGGTCGCCAGCGAGGATGACCATGTATTCGACGCCGTAGTCCTCGATAATATCGATGTTCTGATAGACGGCATCGGCGGTGCCTTCGTACCATTGCGTCTCGGAGACGCGCTGGCTGGCGGGCAGGATGTCGAAGCTCTCATTGCGCTCCGGGCGGAAGAAGTTCCAGCCGCGCTGCATGTGCCGAATCAGCGAATGCGCCTTGTACTGCGTGGCGACGCCGATGCGGCGGATGCCTGAGTTCAACGCGTTCGACAAAGCGAAATCGATGATGCGGGCCTTGCCGCCGAAATAGACGGCGGGCTTGGCACGCCGGTCGGTGAGTTCCTTGAGACGGCTCCCCCTGCCGCCCGCCAGAACATAGGCCATTGCATCGCGGGCAAGTGGCTGAATACGCTTTTCTACCATTTTCTCCTCCCACCAGTCTTAATTTTCAGGTTCAAGCATGATTGTTGCCAAAGGCGGCAGCGTGATCGAGCAGGTGATGTCGCCGCCGGCATTGACGGCCTGCACGCGCCCGCCATTGCCCTTGCCGCTGCCGCCATAGATGTCGGCATCGGTGTTCAGGATCTCCCGCCAGCGGCCTGCAGACGGCAGGCGGATCGAGTAGTTCTCGCGATAGACAGGAGTGAAGTTGGTGATGACGGCGACGGGCTTCTGGCCGGGGGCCTTGCGCAGCCAGGCAAAGACGGAATTCTCGCTGTCGTCGGCGACCAGCCATTCGAAACCGTCGCCCTCGCAGTCACGCTCATGCAGCGCCGGTTTGCTGCGGTAGGTGAAGTTGAGGTCGCGCACCAGGCGGCGCATGCCCTCGTGCATCCGGTACTGAAGCAGGTTCCAGTCGAGCGACTTCTCCTCGCTCCACTCGCTCCACTGGGCGAATTCCTGGCCCATGAACAAGAGCTTCTTGCCGGGATAGCCCCACATATAGGCGTAGTAGGCGCGCAGATTGGCGAATTTCTGCCAGTCGTCGCCCGGCATCTTGGCAATGAGGGAGCCTTTTCCGTGGACGACTTCGTCATGTGACAGCGGCAGCACGAAATTTTCCGAATAGGCGTAGAGCAGGCCGAAGGTGAGTTCGTTATGATGGTGCCTGCGGTGTATCGGATCGCGGCTCATGTAGCTCAGCGTGTCGTGCATGAAGCCCATGTTCCACTTGAAGCCGAAGCCGAGGCCGCCTTCATGCACCGGCTGCGAGACCTTCGGCCAGGAGGTCGATTCCTCGGCGATGGTCATGACGTTTGGGTGCTGGCCGTAGATGCGGATATTGAGATCCTGCAGGAAGCGGACGGCTTCGAGGTTCTCGTTGCCGCCGTATTCGTTCGGGATCCATTCGCCGTGCTTGCGCGAATAATCGAGGTAGAGCATCGAGGCGACGGCATCGACGCGCAGGCCGTCGAGATGGAACTTCTCGGCCCAGTAGAGGGCATTGTTGACGAGATAGGAGACGACCTCGGTGCGGCCGAAATTATAGATCGCCGTGTTCCAGTCAGGATGGAAGCCCTTGCGCGGGTCTTCGTGTTCGTAGAGCGCCGTGCCGTCGAACCAGCCGAGGCCGTGCTCGTCCGTCGGGAAATGCGCGGGCACCCAGTCGAGGATGACGCCGATGCCGACCTTATGGCAGCCGTTGACGAAACGGGCAAAACCCTCCGGCTCGCCGAAGCGGGCCGTCGGCGCGTAAAGGCCTGTCGTCTGATAGCCCCAGGAAGGGTCGTAGGGATGCTCGGTGATCGGCAGGAATTCGATATGGGTGAAGCCCATGTCGACGCAGTAGGGGATGAGGCTGGAGGCGAGTTCGTCCCAGGAGGGCATGGTGCCGTCCAGCCGACGCTGCCAGGAGGCGGCGTGTACTTCGTAGATCGAGATCGGCTGGCGGCGCTTGTCGGTCTCGCGCCAGTGCTTCAGATGTGCTTCGTCCTCCCAGACCTGCTCCAGCTCGGCGGCGGCGATGGAGGCGGTCTTCGGCCTGAGCTCACTGCGGCGGGCGAAGGGGTCGGCTTTCAGCGGCAGCAATACTCCGTCCTGGCCGCGGATCTCGAACTTGTAGGCAACGCCGAGCGGGACGTCGGGGGCAAAGATTTCCCAGATGCCGCTGTCGGCGCGAAAGCGCATGACATGGCGGCGACCATCCCAATTGTTGAAATCGCCGACGACGGAGACGCGCTGCGCATTCGGCGCCCAAACGGCGAAGTGGATGCCCTGGGCGCCGTCATGTTTGATGAGATGGGCGCCCATCTTGTCGAACAGGCGCAGATGCGAGCCTTCGCGGGCGAAATAATCGTCCATCGGCCCGAGCACCGGACCGAAGCTGTAGGGGTCGGTTACGGCCCATTCGGCATCGCCGCGCCGGGCGCGGTAACGCACCGGCTGCAGCTTGGTGAGCGTAACCGGGCCGGCGAAGAAGCCGTCGGCATGGAGCTGTTTCAGTTCGCCGATGACGCCGCCGTCGAGCGTCATGGCGGTCACTTCCTCCGCGCCCGGAATGAAGCACCGGGCGACGAAAGCGTCGCCGGCCGGGTGCACGCCTAGGACGGCAAAGGGATTGGAATGCGAGCCGGCAAGGATCGCCTTGATTTCATCTGCCGAAATTTCCCAGGAAAGCTTTACTTCAGGGACTGCTTTCGGCGTTTTCATCCGGCTCTCCAGATTTCGTCTGCATATTGCCTGATCGTACGGTCGGAAGAGAACCAGCCCATCCGCGCCGTATTGTTGATCGTCTTGGTGTACCAGGCGGACTGGTTGGTCCAGATCTGGTCGACTTCGCGCTGGGCCTGGGCATAGGCGTCGAAATCGGCGGCGACCATGAACCAATCGTGCGAATAGATGCCGTCGATTAGTGCGGTGTATCGGTTGCGGTCATCCGGCGAGAAGACGCCGGAACCGATGGCGGAAAGCGCCTGCGCGAGTTCGCGCGAGCCCTCGATGATGGCGCGGGGATTGTGGCCATCACTGCGGACCTTCGACACTTCATCGGCCGTAAGGCCAAAGATGACGATGTTGTCTGCGCCGACATTGTCGCGCATCTCGACATTGGCGCCGTCGAGTGTGCCGATCGTCAGCGCGCCGTTGAGGCCGAACTTCATGTTGCCGGTGCCGGATGCTTCCATGCCTGCGGTCGAGATCTGCTCGGAGAGATCGGCGGCCGGAACCATGACTTCGGCAAGCGACACATTGTAGTTCGGTACGAAGACGACCTTCAGCAGGCCGCGTACCGACGGATCGTTGTTGATCGTACGAGCGACGTCATTGATCAGCTTGATGATGAGCTTGGCGTTGTAATAACTCGGCGCCGCCTTGCCGGCGAAGAGTTTCACGCGCGGCACCCAGTCGAGTTCGGGATGCGAGCGGATCTGATCGTAGAGGGCGACGGCCTCGATGATGTTCAGCAGCTGGCGCTTGTATTCATGGATGCGCTTGATCTGGATGTCGAACATTGCCGACGGATCAAGCTTCACGCCCATGCGGCTGGCGACGAGGTTGGAAAGCGCCACCTTGTTGGCGCGCTTTACCGCCGCGAATTTCTGCTGGAAAGCCGGATCGGATGAATGCACGTCGAGAGCGCGCAGCTTTTCGGCATCATCGAGGAATTCGTCGCCGATCGCCTCGCGGATCAATCCGGTGAGGCCAGGATTGCACTGCTGCAGCCAGCGGCGCGGCGTGATGCCATTGGTCTTGTTGTTGATCCGATCGGGATAGAGCTTGTGCAGGTCGGCGAAGACAGTCACCTTCATCAGGTCGGTGTGCAGGGCCGAGACGCCGTTGATCGAATGCGAGCCGACGAAAGCGAGATTGCCCATGCGCACGCGGCGGTCACCACTCTCCTCGATCAGTGAGATCGAGCGGATTTCCCCATCGGAGAAGTTCTTGCCCTTGCGGGCGTCGAGCAGGATCTTGGCGTTGATCGCATAGACGATCTGCATGTGGCGTGGCAGCAGTCGCTCGAACAGCGGCACCGGCCAGCTTTCCAGCGCTTCGGGCAGAAGCGTGTGATTGGTGTAGGAGAAGGTGCGGCGGGTGATATCCCAGGCCTGCTCGAAATCCATGCCGTGCACGTCGCAGAGGAGGCGCACGAGTTCGGCCACCGAGACGGCGGGATGGGTGTCGTTCAGCTGGATCGCCACCTTGTCCGGCAGCGAAGTGAAATCGTCATATTGCTGCAGGTGGCGGCGCAGGATGTCCTGTAGCGAGGCGGACGAGAAGAAGAATTCCTGCCGCAGGCGCAGCTCCTGGCCGGCGGGCGTGGCGTCGGCCGGGTAGAGGACGCGGGTCAGGCTTTCGGCCTTGTTGCTTTCGCGTAGCGCCCCGATGTGGTCGCCGGCGTTGAAGGCGTCGAGCAGGATCGGGTCGATCGGCTGCGCCGACCAAAGGCGCAGCGTGTTGACGCGCTTGCCGCGCCAGCCGACCGCCGGCGTGTCGAAGGCGGCGGCAATGACGCGCTCGGCCGGTTTCCAGACATAGCGCGGCTGGTCGTCATGGGTGGTGATGAATTCGACCGCGCCGCCGAAGCCGATTTCGTAGGAACTCTCGCGGCGCTCGAATTCCCAGGGATTGCCGTGAGCGAGCCAGTTTTCCGGCAGTTCTACCTGCCAGCCGTCGGCCATCTGCTGGCGGAAGAGGCCGTGGACATAGCGGATGCCGTAGCCATAGGCGGGCACGTTCACAGTTGCCATGCTTTCCATGAAACAGGCGGCCAGACGGCCGAGGCCGCCGTTGCCGAGTGCGGCATCCGGCTCAAGACCGGCGATGACGTTGACATCGACGCCGAGCGAAGCGAGCGCATCGCGCACCTCCTCCATCAGGCCGAGGTTCGAGACGGCGTCGCGCATCAGGCGGCCGATCAGGAATTCGAGGGATAGATAATAGACGCGCTTGGCGCCGGTAGCATAAACCTCGCGGGTGGAAGCCATCCACTTGTCGATGATGCGGTCGCGCACCACCAGGATCGTCGCGGTCAGCCAGTCATGCGGCTTTGCCACCTTGGCATCCTTGCCGATGCGGTAGGTCAGACGTTCGATAATTTCTTCGGCGAGAATTTCCGGCTTTGAGCTGCGGGGGGCTGGGGAGGGGATAACCGGCTTGGAAACATTGTTCATCGTCAGATCTCGCCAATTTTAATTTGGTTTCAGGATGTTATGCCTGATTCAATCAATTTGTCGTTTGCGCCAACGACAGTTTATGCATCGTTACTAAGCACTTGCAACAAGGGATTTGGACAAACGAAAAATTTGCGAAACCTTCATATTCACGTCGTGCGATGGGCTTGATTTCAATCGGTTTTCCCGATCTGATGCGTGGAATAGCGATAACGAAAAGCCGCGCCGGTTTGTTCCGGCGCGGCTTTTTAGTTCGGCTTTTTCGCCTGATGTATCGTCAGTTCGTCAGGCGCGTCACCTGCGCAGAGGCTTTTGCTCCAATCGCCTTGAACGCGGCAAGCAGGTCTTCCATTTTTTCCGCCTGGAAATAATGGGCGTCATCGGAGGCACAATAATGCAGCAGCGCCTGTCCGCCCTCGGGCGCCATGAAAGCGATCGTATAGATTTCGATGCCCTTGGACTTCGCGGTATCACATGTCGATTTCGTCAAGGTGTCGTATGAACGGCCGCCACGGCTATCGTCGTTATTGTCGCCGTCCGTCATGAAGACGATGTACTTTTTGGGCACCTGTCCGGTTTTCTGCTTGTGGGCGGCGTCCTCGGCGTCATTCCCAGCAGCGTTCTTGGCAGTCAGTGACGAGTAGGCCGTGCTCATTGCGCCGCTCGAATTCGTGCCTCCATTGGCCTGTAGCGCGTTGACATAGCTCGAGACACCAGCAGTCCCCCAGGCAAGACTGCTGGGTGAGTATTGAACGATATCGTAGGATACTGCGCCGGTGCGCACATATTCCGCATTGGGATCGGCGCTGTTGAGTTGGCCGAAGAGATTGCCGGCGGCGATCTTCAGCGCCTCTATTTTCGTATAGTATTTCGTGCGGCTGCCGGTGCAGGTGTCGTAAACCCACTTGTCCTTCTTGTTGTAGTGGCCGTTGCAGTCATAGGTGTATGATTCCGTCGGATCGTCCTCATTGACGGTCGCGGTAGCGTCTCCCATCGATCCTGATTTATCGAGCGCGAGGAACATGGAGATCGAGCCCTGGCTTTGCGAATGGCCGCTGGTCGTCGTGCCCGACGTCGAAAGATGCTGCGTCCTGAAGCCCACCGCCTGCATAAGCGGGTTGACCGTGAGGTCGTAACTCGGTGAGACCGTTATCTGGTAGGATGTCGACTTGCCCGACGTAGTCGTCTGCACATTGACGCCGGTCGCGCTCTTGATGTCGATACCGCTCTGCAGGTAGTTCGCCATCTGCCCGGCAACGAAATTCCGCGCGAAGGCTTCGGCCTGCGAGGTTTGGATCGTGCCGTTCGCCAGTGCGGTAGCGGTCGCGAGCGCGGCCGAATCGGCCGCTTCCTGGAGCTGCTGTTTGGCGAGCAGCATATCGCCAACCTGAATCGCCATACCGGCGACGCCGAGAAGAACGGGCATCATGATCGCCGTCATGAGGCCAAAATTGCCGCCACGGTCGCTGAACATGCGACGCAGGCAGGGATGCAAGGAGGTGCTCATCATGTTCACCCGAAATAGACCCTGTGGGTGACATTAGGCACGCTGGTTGTTTACGCCGTCCTTACGGCGTCAAGACAATCTTAACGAATCGGCGATTTTTTCCAGTTTTGGGATTATTTCAGCGGGATCACGTCGACTGACTGCACGGCGCGCTGGCCGCCATAGCTTTTCAACACGCCGATGACGGGGACGACGTCGGAATAGTCCCGGCCGTAGGCGACGACGATGTGGTCCATGCCGGCCGGGATGTTGTTGGTCGGGTCGAGTTCGATCCAGCCGATCGTTTCGCCGCACCAGATCCGCACCCAGGCATGCATGGCGTCCGCCCCTTCCAGCCGTTCCTTGCCGGGCGGCGGGATGGTGCGCAGGAAACCGGAGACGTAGCCTGCCGGAATGCCGAGGCTTCGAAGCGCTACGATCATGATGTGGGTGAAGTCCTGGCAGACGCCGCGCTTTAGCCTGAAAGCCTCAAGCGGCGTCGTGTCGACGGTCGTCGCCTCGGGATCGTAGGTGAAATCCTTGTTGACGCGAGCACAAAGCGCATGGGCGATCTGCATCGCCGTCAGCTCCGGCCTGGCGCAGCTTCGCGCATAGTCGGAGATTTCGCGCGCTTGCGTCAGGCGCGGGCTGTCGCCGAGGAAGTGGTGCGGCGAATCCGGTGCCAGCGACCAGATTCCCGATATCTCCTCCGGCAGGTCGGCAAGCAGTGGCGAGAAATCGGCAGCGATCGGCTGGCTTTCCACCTGCACGCGGGCTTGCATGCGAATATCAAGCGCCTCGTGTGGTGCCCGCAGCATGAAGGAGGTGGCGGGATGATCGAAGAAATCGACGAAATGCGATTGTTCGTCCGGCGTCGGCGAGATGGTGATCGACCCGGCGACCAAGCGCTGGCGGTTCGCCAGCGACAGCGGCATCAGGCGCATGATGTGACGGGCGCCGGAGGCCGGCACGTCGTAGCTGTAACCCATGCGGAGAGTGAGATCGTAGAGCATCGCCATCACCCGAGATAGGTCTGGGCGAGCAGATCGGAAAGCTGCTCCAATTCGCGTTCCAGCCGCTGATAGACCTCGACCCCCATGCCTTCAGGCGTCATCACCGCCAGGCCGGAATGAAGCCGCATCGCCTCACGGTAGAAGGGCGACATTTGGCCGTTGATCAGGGCGTTCGGCAGTTGCTCGACCTCGTGGTGGATCTCGTTGACCTGGAAGAGGACCGAGCGCGGGTTGAGGGGGTCGAGCGCCAGCAGGTCGGTGACCGTCAGCCGCGCCGTGTTGACGTTGTAGCGGCGGCGGTGGGTCATAACGCTGTCGCCGATCTCGAGCAGCATGTCGAGCGCGCCGTCGGGCGCTTCCGGACCGGACATGTGGCCGAGCAGGCGCGTCATGTGCAGGCCGCGCTCGATATAGCGGCCGAGCGAGAGGAAGCGCCAGCCGGTGAAGCGGTACATGTTCTCATGCACGAGACCGGCGAAGCCCGCGAGCTTACGCAGAAGGATGGTCATCGCATGGCTGGCGTCATCGCCGGCGGAGACGGTGACGTGGAAGCGGTGGGCGGTCTTGGCGAGATCGTTGAGCGCCAGCCAGCCGTCGGGCGAGAAACGGTCGCGGATGTTGCTGGCCGAATAAACGGCGCTGTCGATATTGCGCAGCAGCGTTTCCGGCACGGGCTCGGCGGTGTCGATATCGACGGCCGCGAGATAGGCGGAGACGTCGGCAAGCAGCGGTTGGCTCGGATCGGCGGCTTCGGCAAACCGCGCATGCCAGGCACGCAGGATGCGCAGCGCCCCTTCTGCGCGCTCGATGTAGCGGCCGAGCCAGAACAGATTGTCGGCGGCCCGGCTCGGCAGGCTGCCCGGCATGTTGCGGGTGAAGCTGCCTTCGGCCGGCAGCAGCGTGTGGCGCTCGACCGGCTTGTCGCTGACGATCCAGACGTCGGCGGCCGCTCCGCCCGATTGCATGGCGATTGCCGCAACGTCGGCGCCGGAGCCAATACGGGCGAAACCGCCGGGCATGATCTGCCAGCCGTTTGCCGTGCGAGCGGCGAAAACGCGCAGCGACATCGGCCGCGGCACGAGCTTGCCGTCGACCCAGGCCGGCGTCGTCGAGAGCGTGACGACCTCCTGGCCGACGAGTTTCGGGCCGTCAGAACTCAGCCAGTCGGTAATCGAATCCTTGGCAGTCGCACGCAACGACGAGCCGAGCACGGATTCGCCGTTGTCGTCGAAGAAGGGGGCGCGGGAATAGGCCGGGCCGATCACCATCTTCTCGATGTTCTCGGCGACGTGCTCGCGCTCATCCTGCTGGCCGCACCACCATGTGGCAATCGACGGCAGCTGCAAATCCGTCCCCAGGAGATGCCGACAGATGGTCGGCATGAAGGCGAGAAGCGCCCGGGTTTCGAGAATGCCGGTGCCAAGCGCGTTGACGATGGTGACGCTTTCGGCGCGCAGCGCTTCGACCAGGCCTGGCGTGCCGATATGCGAATTCTGGTTCAGTTCCAGCGGATCGGCGAAAGCCGAATCGAGACGGCGCCAGAGCACACCGATCGGCTTGAGGCCGGCGACCGTGCGCACCATGATGCGGCCCTTGACGACGGTGAGATCCTCGCCCTCGAGCAGCATGAAGCCGAGATAGCGGGCGATGTAGGCGTGTTCGTAATAGGTTTCGTTGGCGGGGCCGGGCGTCAACACGGCGATGCGGTCGTCGCCCGAATGTTTCATGCCCTGCAGCGCGTCGCGGAAAGCGCCGAAGAAGGAGGCAAGACGGTGGACCGGGGTTTCGGCATAGATATCGGAAAAGGCGCGGGTCGTCGCGACGCGATTTTCCAGCGCGAAACCGGCGCCGGACGGGGCCTGCGTCCGGTCGGCCAGCACCCACCAGTTGCCGTCGGGGCCGCGGCCGATTTCGAAGGCGCAGAAATGCAGATAGTGGCCGGATGCCGGCCGGATGCCTGCAAGCGGGCGCTGGAATTCGGGATTGGCGGCGATCAGCGCCGGCGGCAGGAGTCCTTCCTGGACCAGCCGGTTCTCGCCGTAAATATCGGCGACGATTGCTTCCAGGAGGTCGGCGCGCTGGACGAGGCCCGCCGACAGCGCCTGCCATTCGCGCTCGTCGATCAGCACGGGAATATGCGAAAGCGGCCAGGCGCGTTCGCCGGTGCCCTTGCTGCCATAGGCGCGATAGAAGACGCCGGCATCCCTGAGATAACGGTCGGCGCGGGCGAAACGCTCGGCGAGATCCTTCTCCGGCATTGCGCCGAGATGGGAGAGGAAACGCTGCCAGACGGGGCGGACCGCGCCTTTGTTGTCGACCATTTCGTCGGCCGAGCCGGCGAGCGGCGCATAGTCGAAGGCCGCATCCTTGCCGATGCTGCGCTCAGCCTCCTCTTTGCGCTCCACTGCCGGTCTCTTACTGCCCATCTAAACCCAACCTCAACCTTCGGCCTTTGCCCCCGGCCTCAAATTCCGGCGGGCCGCCTCAGATCCAACGTCAGCGGGAATTCCGGCGAAACCGCCTCGGCGCGCGGGATATATCCGCCTGCCGTATGTCCCCACGGCTCGAACCTGGCAAGCCGCCTTGCTTCCGCCTCGTTGCCGTTGACCGGGAAGGTGTCATAAGTCCGGCCGCCCGGATGGGCAACATGATAGATGCAGCCGCCGATCGAACGCTTCGACCATGTATCATAAATGTCAAAAGTCAAAGGCGTGTTGATCGGAAGCACCGGATGAAGGCCGGAGGCCGGCTGCCAAGCTTTGTAACGGACACCGGCGACCGAGACGCCCGACGTGCCGGTGGGCGTCAGCGGCAGGGTGCGGCCGTTGCAGGTGACGGTGTAGCGCGCGGTATTGCTGGTTTCGAGCCGTACCTGAAGGCGCTCGACGGAGCTGTCGACATAGCGGACGGTGCCGCCCGGCGCGCCTTCCTCGCCCATGACATGCCAGGGCTCCAGCGCCTGGCGCAGTTCCAGTTTCGAGCCTTCGTATTCGACCTCGCCGCAGAAGGGGAAGCGGAATTCGAGCTGAGCCTTGAACCATTCCGGGCTGAGGTCGAAACCGTTTTCGCGGAGATCGGCGAGCACGTCGAGGAAATCGACCCAGACGAAATGCGGCAGCATGAAACGGTCGTGCAGGGTGGTGCCCCAGCGGACGAACGTGCCGTCGACAGGGTTGACCCAGAAACGGGCGATGAGCGCGCGAACCAGCAATTGCTGGGCAAGCGACATGCGCGCGTTCGGCGGCATCTCGAAACCGCGGAACTCGATGAGGCCGAGGCGTCCTGTGGGGCCGTCGGGCGAAAACAGCTTGTCGATGCAGATCTCGGCGCGGTGGGTATTGCCGGTGACGTCGGTCAGAAGATTGCGGAACAGGCGGTCGACGAGCCAGGGCAAAGGCTGCTGCCCGCGGCCAGGTGCTCCGACCTGCGCCATGGCGATCTCCAGCTCGTAGAGGCTGTCGTGGCGGGCCTCGTCGATGCGCGGCGCCTGGCTGGTCGGACCGATGAACATGCCGGAGAAGAGGTAGGAGAGCGACGGGTGGCGCTGCCAGTGGAGGACGACGCTCTTCAAGAGATCGGGACGGCGCAGGAAGGGGCTGTTGTTCGGGTTGGCGCTGCCCACGACGACATGGTTGCCGCCGCCGGTGCCGGTGTGGCGGCCGTCGATCATAAACTTGTCGGCGCCGAGGCGGGTGGCGCGCGCCTCTTCGTAGATCGCCGTGGTGATATCGACGCATTCCTTCCAGTTCGAGGCCGGATGGATATTGACCTCGATGACGCCGGGATCCGGGGCGACGCGAATGACGTTGATGCGCTCGTCCTGCGGCGGCGGATAACCTTCGATGTGGACGGGAAGCTTGAGTTCGGTGGCGGCGTTTTCGGCCGCGGCGATCAGCTCGAGATAATCCTCGATGCGTTCGACCGGCGGCATGAAGACGCAGAGCCTGCCGTCGCGCGGCTCGACGGACATGGCGGTGCGCACGGCCCCGCCGATTTCGCCGAGCGTCTGTTCAATCCGTCCGCGATTGCTCTCGTCGGCATGGAAGGAGGCTTCCGGCATGGCGCGGCCGGCCGGCACGAAAACGTCAGGCAGCGGTTGGCGCGGAATGGTCGGATCGGCCGGGTGGATATAGGGATAACGAGCCGGCGGAACATAGGGCAATGTGCCGAGCGGCAGGCGATAACCGATGGGGCTGTCGCCGGGGACAAGGAAGATCTTGCCGCGGCGGGTGCGCCATTTCTCGCTGATCCAGACTCGGGCTTCAGCTGCCTTGGCGTTCCATGCCTGGACGGGAAGGAGGTAACCTGTGGGGATGGTGAGGCCGCGGGCAAAGACGCGGGCGATACGGTTGCGCTCCTCGGGGTCTTTCAATTTCGAATTCGACGGATCGACGTTTTCAGGGAGACTGCCTTCCTTGATGATCCAGTCGGCAGTATCCTCATAGGCCGGCTGCACCATGTCGGGCTTGATCGCCAATTCCCTGGCGATCGCCGTCAAGAGCTTCTCGGCATCCTCGGCCGCAACACCGGTATCCCTGCCTTCGGCGGCGACCAGATCGAGGTTCTGCCAGACCGGCTTTCCGTCGCGGCGCCAGTAGAGCGAAAAGGTCCAGCGCGGCAGGCTTTCGCCCGGATACCATTTGCCCTGGCCGTAATGCAGGAAGCCACCGGGGGCGAAGCGTTCCTGCAGCCTGCGGATCAGGCTGTCGGCCTTTTCGCGCTTGGTCGGGCCGACAGCGGCGGTGTTCCACTCTTCCGACTGGAAATCGTCGATCGAAACGAAGGTCGGTTCGCCGCCCATCGTCAGATGCACGTTCTCGGCTTCGAGGACGCGGTCGACCTTCTCGCCGAGTTCGTTGAGCTCGTCCCAGCTCTCATCGGAGAAGGGCTTGGTGATGCGCGGGTGTTCGGCGACGCGCGAGACCTTCATGTCGAAGGCGAATTCGGTTTCGGCCTCGCCGAAATAACCGCCGGAAATCGGGGCGGCGTTGCGGTAATGCGGCGTGGCGGCAAGCGGGATATGGCTTTCGCCGGTCAAGAGACCCGAGGTCGGATCGAGGCCAACCCAGCCGGCGCCGGGCAGATAGACCTCCGCCCAGGCATGCAGGTCGGTGAAATCGACTTCGGTGCCGGAAGGGCCATCGAGTGCTTTCAGATCGGGCGTCAGCTGGATCAGGTAGCCGGAGACGAAGCGGGCGGCAAGGCCGAGATGGCGCAGGATCTGGACGAGCAGCCAGCTGGTATCGCGGCAGGAGCCCTTGGCGGTTTCCAGCGTCTCTTCCGGCGTCTGGACGCCGGCTTCCATGCGGATGACATAGCCGATCTGCCGCTGCAGGCGGGCATTCAAACCGACGATCATATCGACCGTCGGCTGGCCCGGCGACCAGTCGAGCGTCGGCAGCAGCGCCTTGAGGCGCGGGCCGGCCGGCTCCGGTGTCATATAGATCGACAGATCCTCGCGGATCGTTTCAGGATAGTCGAAGGGCCATTTGGTCGCTTCCTCTTCGACGAAGAAGTCGAAGGGATTGTAGACCGTCATATCGGCGACGAGGTCGACCTCGATCTTGAACTCCGTCACCGGGTCCGGGAAGACGTAGCGGGCAAGGTAGTTGCCGTAGGGATCCTGCTGCAGATTGACGAAGTGATTGGAGGGCGTGACCTTCAGCGAGTGGCTGAGCACCCGTGTCTTCGAATGCGAGGCCGGTTTCAACCGGATGATCTGTGGGCCGAGGCGGACCGGTTTGTCGTAGGTATAGTGCGTCAGGTGATAGATGCTGGCTTTGATCGACATATTTCTCTTTTTATCCGGCGCGCATCGTTGTGCGGCTTGCTGTTCCCGAATTCAGTGTGTGCAATGCAGCGAAAGAAAGCAAGGTGGAAAGGTCTCCGGCTTTTATGCCGCCTTGGCAAAGGTGACGGTGGCCTTCAGGCCTCTGCCGCCCGTTCCAGGCTCCAGCGTCAGGGCGGCATTGAAAAGGTTGGCGATTTCTTCGACGATCGGCAGGCCAAGACCGGCGCCTGGCGCGCCGGATTCATTGCCGCGCGAAAAACGCCCGCGCACGGCCTCCAGCTTCTCGTGCGGAATGCCGGGGCCGTTGTCCTCGACTTCGAGGCGGATCGTCTCGGGTGCCGCGACGATGCGGACGGTGACCTCCGCCCCCTTGCCGGCATAGGCGATGGCATTGCCGGCCAAATTTCGGAGCATTTCGCCGATCAGCAGCGGTTCGGCGCGGATCATCGCCGGGCTCTCGGCCTCGAAGCCGAGATCGATGCCGGCGACGGCGGCCGTCGGGATCTGCTCGCCGGTGATTTCCTGGGCGATGGCGGCTAGATCGATTGATGTGGCGGTCAGCGCCTCCTTGGCGGTGGCGGCGTCGATCTTCGCCATCAGCAGAAGCTGGGCAAGGATGCGCTCGGCATGGGCTACGGCCTGGTCGCCCTTCAGCGCCGCAGCCTGGGCCTCATCAAGTGAGCCGGCGCGGGCGGAAAGGGCGAGTTGTGTGCGGATGATCGCGAGCGGCGTGCGCAGCTGATGGCTGGCATTGCCGGTGAAATGGCGCAGCGCATCGAGCGCCGATTGCAGGCGGACCATGAAGGAATTCACCGTCCCGACCAGCGGCTCGACTTCGCTCGGCACGGTCTCCTCGATCGGATGCAGATCGTCGGGGCTGCGCTCGCCGATGGCGTCGCCGAGCTTGTAGAGCGGGCGCAGAGCCACGGTGACCGAGATCCAGACGATGACGGCCGCGCCCACGATCATGAAGGCGAGGCGCAGCGCCGAGCGGACGAGGATCGCCTGCGCCAGCTGCCGGCGGGCGATGGTGGTTTCGGCGACGGTGACGACGAAGGGCACGGAGCGGATGCCGGTCGAGGCGGAGCGTTCGAGCGTCGCCACACGGATCGGTTCGCCGCGGAAGGTGTCGTCGGCGAAGGCGGCGGCATCGCCCGGCGCCTTCTTCAGGACCGGCAGGGACTGATAGCCTGTGATGAATTGGCCCGGCGGGCCGTCAACACGGTAGAAGACGCGGTCCTGCGCCGCCGAGGTCAGCATTTCAAGCGCGACATAGGGGATGTCGACTTGCAATGTCCCATCCTCGGCGACGACGACGCGTTCGGCGATTGCCAGTGCCGAGCCGGCAAGCACACGGTCGGAAACGATGTTCGAGGTCTGGACGGCCTCGCGATAGGTGTCGGCGAGCGCCAGCGTGCCGATGACGGCTGTCGAGACGAGAAGCCAGAAGAGCAGCCGGCGCCTGAGGGAATAGGCTGATTTCATGGGGTCTCTGGCAGCTTGTCGAGATAATAGCCGATTCCGCGGGCGGTTTTGACCGTCAGGCCGTGCGGCGAGAGGCGTTTCCTCAGACGGCTGACATATTGCTCGATGGCATTTGCGGAAATGTCGTCGTCGAAGGCTGTCAGCGACTGAATGATCGCTTCCTTGGCGACGACCTTGCCGGCCCGCATGAAGAGAATTTCGAGCAGGCCGAGCTCGCGGGCGGGAATATCGAGCGGTGTCGCGCCTGATGAAAAGGTGCGGGAGGTGAGATCGAAGGAAATGCCGCCGAAGCCGACGGTCGCCGAACGCAAGCCCGCCTGGCGGCGCAGCAACACGCGCACACGCGCCTCGAACTCGGCGATATCGAAAGGTTTGATCAGATAGTCGTCGGCGCCGAGATCAAGACCCTTCACCCGCTCTTCCGGCGTGCCGCGCGCCGTCAGGATGAGGACGGCCGCCTGGTTCTGCCGCGCGCGCATGGCGCGCAGCACGTCGAGCCCGTCCATCTCGGGCAAGTTGAGGTCGAGAATGACAAGATCGAAGTTTTCCGCCGCAATGACGGCATTGGCAGATGCCCCGTCATGGACGACATCGACGGCATGGCCCGTGCCGCGCAAGATCGCCGACAGGCCGTCGGCCAGCGCGATATTGTCTTCGGTGAGCAGGATGCGCACGGATGTCCCCCGATTTTTCAAGGGAGATTACAGAGGTGACGTAGGGATGTCACAGTGATTTTCAGATTGGGTGAACGGCCGGGAAAAGCTCGACCTCAGCTCCCGGTCTTCTCGATGCGTTCGCGCTGCGTCATCGCGGCGGCGAGGAGCTTCTGGAAGCGGGGATCGTGGCGGATGTTGTCGAGATCGGAATCATTGTTGAACCATTTGATATGATAGACCGAGCTGTTCGGGAGCAGCCGCTCCAGGAGGTCGATCGCCTTGTCGACGTCGCCGAGGACGGAGTGAACGCAGGCGAGATTATACTGGGCGACGATGTCGTCAGGGTCGATGGCGAGCGCGCGTGCGGCCCAGTCTCGCGCCCTTGCCGCATCGCCGAGATGGGCAAGCGCCAGCGCGCCGCGATGGGCAGGACCTGAATTTTCCGGGTTGAGGTTCAGCGCGCGTTCGGCGCGCTGCAGGCCGAGGCGCGCCCAGTTTTCCGTATCCACCATGCGGCCGAGCGACCGATAGGCGGTCATCAGATGTATAGGCGAGACGTAGTCGTCAGGGCGGATATCGGCGGCGCGGGTGAAGTATTGAACGGCATCGGCGAAGTTGCCGCGCATGAAGAAGAAGCGGGCATAGTGGAAATTCGCCTCATAGAGGTTCGGATCGAGCGCCAGCGCGCGTTCGAAGGCGGCGATCGCCTTGTCGTCCTGGCCGCTCTGATGCAGGGCGAGGCCGCGCGAGGCGTGGGCTTCAGGCAGATCCGGATCGAGCTCGAGGGCGCGGGCGCTCATGTCGAGGATGCGTCTCAGCGGCACGTCATCCGGCGACCAATCGCGGATCGCGGCGTCGCAATCGGCAATGCCGGCATAGGCGCGGGCATAGTCGGGATCAAGTTCGACCGCCTTGTAGAACATCCGCCTTGCGAGCTGAAGGTAGGATTTCGTCCAGGTGTGGGAGAGCTGTCGGCCTCTGAGATAATAGGTATAGGCCTCGACATTGGCGGTCGGCTCGTTGGCGATCGCCTTCTTCTCCTCCGGCAGCAGGCGCACCTTCAACTGGCCGACGATCGCATGGGTGATCTCGTCCTGGATCGCAAAGATATCGGTCATGTCGCGATCGTAGCGCTCGGCCCACAGGTGATCGCCGTTGGCGGTGTCGATCAACTGGCCGGAGATGCGCACGCGCTTGCCGACGATGCGGACACTTCCCTCGAGCACATAGCGCACGCCAAGTTCCTGGGCGAGCGGCTTCACCTTCACCGATGTGCCCTTGTAGGTGAAGATGGTGTTGCGCGGCACGACGTGCAGGCTGGAGATCTTGGAGAGATCGGTGATGATGTCTTCGGTGATGCCGTCGGAGAAATAATCCTGATCAGCGTCACCGCTCATATTGGTGAAGGGCAGCACGGCGATGAAGCAGGTATTGCGGTTCTGCGCGACCAATCTGGCGGACGTCGGCGGCACGAAGGTGACGGTATAGACCTGAACCGGCTGCCGGATGTTCTTCAACGAGTGCTCGCCGATGAATTCGAAGCCGAGATTGAGGCGCGAACCGACCTGATCGCGCACCGAAGCTGACACGGCGATGCCTCCCGGCGGGGCGATGCGTTCAAGCCTGGCAGCAAGATTGACGCCATCGCCGAATATGTCGCCGTTCTCGACCACGACGTCGCCTAGATTGATTCCGATGCGGAATTCGACGCGCTCGTCCTTGGGCACGTTCTCGTTGCGGGCCGACATGCTGCGCTGGATTTCGGCGGCGCAGGCGACCGCATTCACCACGCTCTGGAACTCGGCAAGGATGCCGTCGCCGGTGAGTTTGACGATCCTGCCCTTGTAGTCCGAAATACGAATATCGACCAGCTCGCAGCGATGGCGGTTCAATGCCTGCAGCGTGCCTGACTCATCGATGCCCATCAGCCGGCTGTAGCCGACGACATCCGCAGCGAGAATAGCGCTCAGTCGTCGTTCCATGACCCCTCCCATGGATCTTCCCAGATTAATCTAGCTTTTTATAGAGTTTTTGTCGCGTAGAGTCGTCCCCCCGAATGAAAAATTCGGGCGGTCTCGACGTTTTGACGCAGCAGCGCGACCATATAACGTCGCCGATCTTCATCAATACTCTAAAAGGGTAAAGGATGACGGTCGGCGCTAATCCTTTTTGATGAAAATCGGATTCTAATTGGAGAGCTGGAGTGTTTTTGCATCGATAGATGCTTCCAGGCTCGTCATCACAAAAATCGGTCTCCGATCGATTTAGGGCTTGAGCCGGACCCAGGAGCATAGCCTAGAAGACGATTCGCGAGGGCATCATGAACGAGCGAATGAACGATAATCTCTGGTTGACGGCGGCCGAATGCGCCGAGCGGATTGGGCTGACGGTAAAGGCCCTTCGCCTCTATGAGAAACGCGGGCTGATCAATCCGCGGCGAACCGGCAAGACCTGGCGGCTCTATGGTGTCGAGGACATCACGCGGCTGAATGAGATCCTGGCGCTCAAGCGACTGGGACTCAGTCTGGCCAGGATCACTGAACTGCTGGCCGGTCAGGCGACCGATCTCGACCGGACGCTTGTCATGCAGCAAACGCAATTGCTCTCGCTGCGTAGCCGTGTGGAAGACAGTCTCTCACGGATCAATGCCTTGCGGCAGCGGATCGCTGCGGGAGAACCCATCTCGATCAACGAACTCGTCAGCATAGCGAAGGAGACTAGCATGAACGATCAATCCGCTGATGCCGTCGCGTGGCGGCGCTACGAGCAGGCACGACCGCGCACGGAAGGCGAGATCGCGCCCGAACTCCATGATCATTATCTCGGCGCTTATCTCTTCGACTGGGGCAGCAGCATCACGATTGCCCGGCGCGAGGGCGGATTAACGGCGCAGGTGCTCGGGCAGGAGGCTATCGATATTTACCCGGAGAAGGAAGACGAATTCTTCTATCGCGTGGTTACAGCGCAGATCAGCTTCCACCGCGGGCAGGACGGGCGGGTGGATAGCCTTGTGTTGCACCAAGACGGATATGAGCAATTGGCGCCGCGGATTGACGTAGCAGAGGCTGCGAGGCTGGCCGCAGACCTGGAGAACCGGACGAAAAACAGGCGGCCGGTCGACAACAGCGAAGTGCTGCTGCGCAGCGTGATTGCCGAACATCAGAGTGGCGAGGTCGACTATGACAGGATGGTTCCCGCGCTTGCCGATGCAGGGCGGGAGCAGGTGTCGATGATCCGTGCGGACCTGGAACGGGCAGGTGCGTTGAGGTCGATCTCCTTCAAGGGTGTGTCGTCCGACGGATGGGACGTTTATGATGTCGCCTTCGAAAACGCCGTGATGGAATGGCGATTTGCACTTGCTGCGGACGGCAGGTTCAGCGGGTTGTTCTTTCGGCGGTTGCCGTGAGGCCGGCGCGGGTTATTGTGGCGGCGGTTTTCATGCGCAACGGGGATTTGGATGACAGGCTCGGCCCGGAATTTCCTGCAGTTTCATGATATTCCGGAAGCAGGACTTCGATTGATCATTGCTCGCGCGGGCGAGCTTGCCAAAGCTTGGGATGAGCGGGCCATGCCGCAGAGCCTTGCGGGCAAACGCGTCGCATTGATCGCTGACGACGGCGGTTGGCGCAACACGACCGCCTTCGATCTTGGCATCCAGGCGATGGGCGGCATCTGCGCGCAGGTGCCGATCGGCTTCAATGCCAGGGAGGAAGCCGGCGATCTCGCGGGTTATCTCGGCAACTGGTTCGACATGCTGGTGATCCGTAAGAAGGCGCTTGCAACGCTGAAGACGGTCGCTGCGGCCTCGCCGGTGCCTGTCATCAACGCGCGGACGCGCTCCAACCACCCTTGCGAGACGCTCGGCGACCTTGCCTATATCAAGAGCCGGCGCGGCTCGATCGACGGGTTGAAGGTCGTTGGCGTGGTGGCGGACGCGAATATCCTCCGTTCCTGGGTTGAAGCGTCGATCGCGCTGCCGATCGAGATGATCCAGATCTACCCCCAGCGCTGGCACTTTCGAGACAGCGAGTTGTTCACTGGTCGCTTTCGCGCAGGCACTGACATGGGCGAACTCTTGGGTGCCGACGTCATCGTCACCGATTCATGGCCGGGCGATGTCGCCGGGGACACGCTTGCCAGTTACCGGATCGGCACCGATGTGCTCGATCGGTTGCGGAAGGATGCGATCTTCCTGCCGTGTCCGCCGGTTACGCGTGGCCGAGAGGTGACGGGAGAGGCGATGGAGCATCCGCTTTGTCAAAGCCGTGCCGCGAAAGCCTTTTTACTGCACGCGCAGAACGCCCTGATGGAATGGATTGTCGCCCCCACCGTAAACGCATGAACGGGCCTCGACCAGCAAGATGATGATTCGATCAGTCTTCGCGTCGAAGGCATATCGTGCGTCGTCGACTTGACCGGATAAATTGCATTGCGGAGATACCTGCAGCCGCAGGCGGGAAAGTTTCGTCGAAAACTATCCATTTTTTGCAACCGATAGCCAAAACGCGCAGCGGAAATCACGTGATCGCACAAAAGTAGAATCTTGTTAGCCATTGCCGACGAGTAATTGTTTTCAGGGGCGCGCACTGCCTTTTCAAAGTCCCCTACGCCGCTCGAATGACTCGATATGGCTTTCTCCACCCTGATATCCTTCATTCGCCGAATTTGAAGCGGAACGATCATGTTTACTTTTTTCAATAACATTAGAATTCTGGGCAAGATGGCGCTCGTCTTTTCGCTGTTGCTTGCCCTCAGTACCATCATCAACTTCTTAAGCTACAGTTCACTGGCGACACAGGAGAAGGCCGCAGGCTGGACCGAACACACCTATACGGTGCTGGGAACCCTGAGCAACATCGTCGCGGCGATGGTCGATCAGGAAACCGGCATGCGCGGCTACCTCCTGTCGGGAGACGAAAATTTCCTCGCGCCGCAGAAGGCCGGCGCCAAGTCCTACGCAGACAACATGGAGAGGGTACGCAACCTCACAGCGGATAATCCGGCCCAGCAGTCAAGGCTCAACGAACTGGCTTCCCTGGTGGACGGCTGGACGAAGGATGTCGTCGTCCAGGAAACGAAGCTGATGGCCACCAAGGAGACGGTGCAGCGGGCGCGCGATCTGGAAGTGTCGGGCGTCGGCAAGAAATGGATGGATCAGATCCGCGCCAAAGCGGCTGAAATCTCGGGCGTCGAACAGGCTCTCCTGAAGACACGTTCGGCTGAGGCGGCCGAGGCAGCCGTCAAGGCGCGTTATGCGATCATAACCGGCTCCGTCGCCATGATTGTTTTCGGCCTCCTTATGCTGTTCGTCCTGAACGGAGCCATGATCCGACCGCTCGCCGGCATGACGGCCCTCATGCGCAGGCTCGCCGAGGGCGATACATCCATCACCGTAAGCGGCTCCGGCCGGCGGGACGAGATCGGCGCAATCGCCGGCGCCGTCGACGTTTTCCGCCAGGCAGCGGTGACCAATCGCCAACTCGAAGCGGACGCCCAGGCAAACCGGGAGCGTCAGGCGAGGGAGCAGGACGAAATCAACCGGGTCAAGGAAACCGAGGCAGGGCAGGTCGCTTTCGTCACCAGCAATCTCGCCACTGGCCTGAAACGGTTGGCTGCAGGCGATCTGGCCTTCCAGCTCGATGATGCTTTCGCACCGAATTTCGAGCCGCTGCGCAACGACTTCAACCAGTCCATCCGCCAATTGGCAACCACGCTTGCGGAAATCTCCGAATCCGTCTCGAGCATGGATAACGGCACCCGCGAAATTTCTTCGGGCGCCCAGGATCTCTCGAGGCGCACCGAGCAGCAGGCGGCCTCGCTGGAGGAAACCGCGGCCGCGCTCGATCAGATCACCGCCAACGTTTCCAATTCCACCAAGCGTACCGAGGAAGCACGCATCGTCGCAGGCCGCGCTAACCAATCGGCGGTCCAATCGGCGGCGGTCGTCAGCCACGCCGAAGAGGCGATGACGAAGATCGAGGATTCCTCCCAGCAGATTTCCAATATTATCGGCGTCATCGATGAGATCGCCTTCCAGACGAACCTTCTCGCGCTCAACGCAGGCGTGGAAGCGGCCCGCGCCGGCGATGCCGGCAAGGGCTTTGCCGTCGTCGCACAGGAGGTGCGCGAACTTGCCCAGCGTTCGGCTCAGGCCGCCAAGGAAATCAAAGGTCTCATTCAGAACTCCTCCGCCGAGGTCGAGAGCGGCGTGAAGCTTGTGCGCGACACCGGCGAAGCATTGAAGACGATCGGCGGCTTCATCATCGAGATCAACAGCCATATGGAATCGATTGCGGTCTCGGCCAAGGAGCAATCGACCGGGCTTGCGGAGGTCAATACCGCCGTGAATGCCATGGACCAGACGACGCAGCAGAATGCCGCGATGGTGGAACAGTCGACCGCTGCCTCCAGCACCCTGGCGCAGGAAGCCGTCAAGCTTCGCAATCTCATCGGCCAGTTCAAGCTCGATGGCATAGTCGGGGCAGGGTCTTCGACGGTTCGCCAGCCGGTGCGCTCGGCCGCGCCCGGCAACAGGCCGGTATCTTCGCCCGCCCGTGCGCTCGGCCAGAAACTCGCCGGCGCCTTTGGTGGCAAAGGGGCAACGGCGACCGCTGTCGCTGCCAATGAATGGGACGAGTTCTGATGGCTGACGTCGCACAATACGAGAATCTTTCGGATGCAGCACTTGAGATCATTGCCTTCCATCTCGGCGACCAGCAGTTCTGCATCAAGACCACCTCGATCCGGGAAATCCGGGGATGGGCAGCGGCGACGCCGCTGCCCCATGCACCGCCGCACGTCCTCGGCGTGATGAACCTGCGCGGCACGGTCATACCGGTGATCGACCTTGCCGCGAAGCTGGGCGTGCGCAGCGCCATCGATGCCAACCGCAGCGCTATCGTCGTGGCCGAGGTGAGAAAAAACATCATCGGCCTCGTGGTTGACCGTGTATCCGATATCCTGTCGGTCAGTGGGGATCGAATTCAGCCGGTGCCGGATTTAGGCAGCGGCTTCGACCCGGCCTTCTCCTATGGGATCATTCCTTTCGATCAGGGAATGGTCTGTTTTCTCAACCTCGACCACATGTTTGCCGCCATCGAATACGCATCGGCCGCGTAAAGCTTACCCTGATCCTGTAAAACAGGCGGCGGCCGTCTTCGGCCGCCGCCCTTGCTCCTCTCTGCCCGCTCGGGCATTGTTGCGGCATGAGGAGAATTTTCATCTTGCTGCTGGCGCTCTGGCCGGGCTGCGCCCTGGCCGATCAGGCCTTCTATCCGGCGAAATCGGGCAATGCCGATGCGCCGGTGCTGACCGTTTATTCCTCGCTCGACGAGCCGTTGGCACAGCCGATGATCCGAGGCTTCCAGGAGGCCAATCCCGATGTCGCGGTCAAATATGAGGACATGCTGACCGGCGATATCTACGACCGGATCGTCAGGGAGACGGATGCCGGCGGAAAGACGGCGGATTTTGCCTTCTCTTCGGCGATGGACCTGCAGGTGAAGCTTTCCAACGACGGATACGCGCAGGTCAGCAATCTGCCGATGAGTGCCGCATGGCCGAAATGGGCAAACTGGCGCAACACCGCCTATGCGCTGACCTTCGAGCCGGCAGTATTCGTCTATCACAAGCCGAGCTTCGCGCATGAACCGGTGCCGAGCTCACGGGCCGAATTCGTGGATTATCTGAAGCGCAAGGGTAATGCGGTCTATGGCCGGATCAGCACCTACGATATCGAGCGCTCCGGTGTCGGCTTTCTCTTCATGGCGCGCGATCAGGAGCAGTTCGGCGACATCTGGTCGGTGATCGGGGCGATGGGGGCTGCGGGCGTCAAGCTTTATTCGACGAGCTCGGCGATCCTCGAACGCGTCGCCGACGGACGCTTCGTGCTCGGCTACAATATTCTCGGCTCCTATGCGGCCGACTGGGCTTCACGCGACCCCGATGTCGGCATCGTGCTGCCGAAGGATTATACGGTGGTGATGTCGCGGATCGGGTTGGTGCCGCAGGCCGCCGCCGAACCGGAGCTCGGGCGTCGCTATCTCGCCTTCTTCATGTCGAAGGAGGGCCAGACGATCATGGCGCGCGAGTTGCAGATTCCAGCCGTCAGCCCCGAGGTGGCAGGGGAGAATACCGCAAATACGTTGCAGGAACTGCTTGGTGCGCAGCTTCGGCCGGTGCCGGTTAGCCCCGGGCTGATGGTCTATCTCGACCAGGTGAAGCGGGCGCGGCTGATCGCGCATTGGAACGAAGTGCTGCGGGCGCAGTGAAGGGCGTCAGCTTTCGGCTGATACGGGATAACCTACACTCCAAGCAGCTGCGAAGAGCCGAATTCAGAGCGGCGTCTCCCAATTACGGCAAAAAAGTGGCCTTCCCTTCTGGATATCTCGCCGATGTCAGCTAAATGACAGGTTGTTGTGGTGGCTTTGGCTACTTCTTCTCCGTGGAGGCGGAGAGCTGAAGCCTTGGGAGGAGTTCCGCTCGTCACTCTGGACAACCATGTCCGCTGGCCGGCCATCCTTCCCGATTCCCAGAGAACAACAGGCGGTCGCTCAGCCGCCCCCGGAGGACATCGTGAAGCATACGTTCATCGCAACCCTTTTCGCAGCCGCCATCGCGCTGCCGGCCTATGCGGCCGACTACACCATCATCGCGCCTGCAGCACCCGGCGGCGGCTGGGACCAGACGGCCCGCTCGCTGCAGACCGTGCTGCAGCAGGAGAAAATCTCCGGCAGCGTTCAGGTCCAGAACGTCCCAGGCGCCGGCGGCACCATTGGCCTTGCCCAATTCAGCAGCCAGGCTGCCGGCAATCCGAACTCGCTGATCGTCGGCGGCTATGTCATGGTCGGCGCGATCCTCACCAACAAGTCGCCGGTCACGCTCAAGGATGTCACGCCGATCGCCCGTCTGACCGGCGAGTATGAGGCGGTGGTCGTTCCGTCCTCGTCCGAGATCAAGACCATGGCCGATCTGGTCGCGGCTTTGAAGAAGGATCCGGGCGCGGTTTCCTGGGGCGGCGGTTCCGCCGGCGGCACCGACCACATTGCTGTCGGCCTGATCGCTAAGGCCTCCGGCGTCGACCCCACCAAGATCAACTATGTCGCCTTCTCCGGCGGCGGTGAAGCGCTCGCCGCCATTCTCGGCGGCCAGGTCACGGCCGGCGTCTCGAGCTACAGCGAGTTCGAATCGCAGGTGAAATCCGGCACGCTCCGTCTTCTCGCCATATCCAGCGACAAGCGCGTCGACGGCATCGATGCCCCGACGCTCAAGGAAGCCGGCACCGACGTCAGCATCCAGAACTGGCGCATGGTTGCCGCAGCACCCGGCCTGTCGGCTGAGCAGGTCGCAGCCGTCACCGCGGATTTCGAGAAGCTGCACAGCTCCGCCGCCTGGCAGGAGACCTTGAAGACCAAGGGCTGGGCCGACACCTACCTGTCCGGCGATGCCTTCAAGGCGCAGCTCGAAAAGGATGTCTCCGCGACTGAAGGCATTCTCAAAGATATCGGTCTCGTTCAATGAGTGAAGCCGATACATCATCGGCAACGAAGCGCCGCCCTGATTGGGCGGCGCTGATTATTGCCATTTTCCTTCTCGCCGTCGCAGCCGTGGTGTTCTGGGACGCGTCGCACCTGAAGACGATCGCGCAGTATGATCGGATCGGCCCCTCGACGGTGCCGAAAGTCGTTGCATTCGGCCTCTTCTGTCTTGGTATCTGGACGGCTTTCGAGGCCTGGCGCGGCGATTTTCCCGAGCGTGAGCAACAGGAAGTCGCACCGGTCATCTGGATTGTCGCGGGCCTTGCCGGACAGATGCTGCTGTTGCGCATCGCGGGCTTCTCGATTGCCACCGGCGTGCTCTTCGCGCTGACCGCACGCGGCTTCGGAAAGCGCCAGATCTGGATCTCGTTGCCGATCGGCATCGTGCTGAGCTTCGTCGTCTGGGCGATTTTCTCGCAGCTCCTGCAGCTTACGCTGCCGGCTGGTCCGCTCGAACACCTGTTCTTCTGATAGCGCCCTCAACGGGTCGGGCGCTTTCGGCTCCTTTGCTTTTTGCGCGGACGGTCTGTTCCCCCGCAGGAACCTCCGCTTGGGACGAAGACATGAACACATTCGAATTCCTCTGGCAGGGCATTCTGGTTGCGGCGCAACCGATCAACCTGCTCTACGCCCTCGTTGGCGTTACTCTCGGCACCGCCGTCGGCGTGCTGCCGGGCATCGGCCCGGCGCTGACCGTGGCGTTGCTGCTGCCCGCCACCTACAAGCTCGATCCGGGCGGTTCGCTCATCATGTTCGCCGGTATCTATTACGGCGGCATGTATGGCGGTTCGACCACCTCGATCCTCCTGAACACACCGGGTGAAAGCGCCTCGATCGTCACTGCGCTCGAAGGTAACAAGATGGCGCGTGCGGGCCGCGGTGGACCGGCGCTGGCGACGGCGGCCATCGGCTCGTTCGTGGCTGGCCTGATCGCAACGCTCGGGCTGGCCTTCATCGCGCCCTATATCGTCAAGCTGGCGCTGATTTTCGGACCGCGTGAATATTTCGCGCTGATGGTGCTCGCCTTCGTCACCGTCTCCTCGGCGTTCGGGGATTCGGCGCTGCGTGGTCTCACCTCGCTCTTCATCGGCTTTGCGCTCGCCATGGTCGGCATCGACCAGCAGACGGGTCAGGCCCGGCTTTCCTTCGGCATCCCCGATCTGCTCGACGGTATCGAGGTGACGACGCTGGCCGTCGCCATGTTCGCAATCGGCGAGACGCTTTATATCGCCGCCCAAGGCAAACGCGGCGAGGACAAGGTGGAAGCCGTCAGGGGTTCGCTTTGGATGACTGCCGAGGATTGGGCGCGTTCATGGAAGCCGTGGCTGCGCGGCACGCTTATCGGCTTTCCGATCGGCGCCATGCCGGCAGGCGGCGCGGAAATCGGCACGTTCCTTTCCTATGCCGCCGAAAAGCGGCTGTCGAAGAACCCTGAGGAATTCGGTCGCGGTGCGATTGAAGGCGTTGCCGGACCCGAGGCTGCCAACAATGCTTCGGCTGCCGGCACGCTGGTGCCGCTGCTGACGCTCGGCCTGCCGACATCCGCAACGGCGGCGATCATGCTTGCCGGCTTCCAGCAATATGGGCTGCAGCCGGGGCCGCTGCTTTTCGCCACCAATCCGCAGCTCGTCTGGGGCCTGATCGCCAGCCTGCTCATCGCCAACGCGATGCTGCTGGTGCTGAATCTGCCGATGATCGGCCTTTGGGTTCGTCTGTTGACGATCCCGAAGCACTGGCTCTATGCCGGTATCCTGCTGTTTGCCACGCTCGGGACGATCGGTGCCAACCCGTCGGTGTTCGAACTCGGCATGCTGCTGGCCTTCGGCCTGCTCGGTTATGGGATGCGGCTCTTCGGCTATCCGATCGCGCCCACCGTTGTCGGCCTGATCCTCGGCCCGCTCGCCGAGCAGCAGCTGCGCCGGGCATTGGCGATCAGCCAGGGCGACGTCACGACGCTTGTGATGTCGCCGATTGCGGCGGGCCTGCTCATCGTTGCAGCTGCCGCCTTCCTCATCCCGCTGATCCTGCGGCTTCGCGGCCGTGGCCAGGTGCTGTCGCAGCTGGCCGCAAACGAAGACTAAAAAGACCAACCGACCCCTCCCTCAGGGCCGGCCATGGAAACATGGGCCGGCCTCTTCTTTTTTGCATGGCTGAGGTGATGTTCCGTGCGTTGTCGAGGTCTCCAGGCGTTCCCACCTGTAGGAGATCAATCACAGAGCGAAAGAAAAAGACAATGTCCGCTATCCGCAGTGCCATCCATACCGGTTTCCTTGGTCGTGCATTCGCCGCGCTCGGCGCCGCAAATGCCGTCAGTGCCGCTGTCGAAGCCGGCCGCCGTCCGCGAGCCCGTGACCTCAAGGAACTCGGCATCGACCCGATCTCCTTCGGCCAGGTCATCCGCTAAGACCTTCAGGCATGCCTGAACGAAGCAGCCCGCAACCGGATGTTCGCGGGCTTTATTTTTGTCTGGGCGGTGGTGCCGCAACGCCGGGCGCTGCGGCATGGAATCGTCAGGCGTGAAGCTCTTCGCGCCGTTCGACCTGATCTTCCATCCGTTCACGCTTGTTGTGGCGGATGGACGACCAGAGGGACAGGCCGATCAAGGCTGCGCCGCCGAGGCCGGTGATCACCTCGGGGATATGCACCAAGGTCTGCGCATACATGATCACCGAGAGGATCAGGATGGCGTAGAAGGCGCCGTGTTCGAGGTAGCGGTATTCGGCAAGCGTTCCCTTCTCCACCAGCATGATCGTCATCGAGCGCACGTACATGGCGCCGATGCCGAGGCCGATCGCAATGACGAAGAGGTTCTGCGTCAGCGCAAAGGCGCCGATGACCCCGTCGAAAGAGAAGCTGGCGTCCAGGACCTCCAGATAGATGAAGGCGCCGAGACCGCCCTTAACGGCAGCGCTCATCGTCTGCTGCGAAGCATCGAGCAGCCCGCCGACCACCTCGACCGCGAGGAAGGTGAGCAGGCCGTAGATGGCGCAGTGGACGAAGACGGTGGCTTCCTCGCCGCTGATCAGCCAGGAGAAAACCAGCATCAGCGCCAGCACGAAGGCGATCTCGATGCCCTTGATGGTGGCGGAGCGCGCCATCACCCTTTCCAGGCCGGGAAGCCAATGGATTTCCTTCTTATGGTCGAAGAAATAGCTGAGGCCGACCATCATCAGGAAGGTGCCGCCGAAGGCTGCGATCGGCAGATGTGCATCGTTCATGATGCGGGCATATTCATCGGGTTCGCGGGCGGCCAGAACAAGCGCGTCCCAGGGACCGATCTGCGCCGCGATCGCGACGATTGCCAGCGGGAAGACGATACGCATCCCGAAGACCGCGATGACGATGCCCCAGGTGAGGAAGCGTTTCTGCCAGACCGGCGTCATCTCCTTTAGCTTGTTGGCATTGACGATGGCATTGTCGAAGGAGAGCGAGATCTCCAGTACCGCAAGCACGGTGCAGATGAAGAAGACGGTCGCCATGCCGCCGATCGTGCCTGTCGTCTGCCAGCCGAGCACGGCGCCAAGAACAAGGCCAAGGGCCGTGACGATGAAAGCCCAGCGGAAATAGCCGAGCGAGGATTTGGAGGTCTGAGGCTGGTTCATGACCGCACCTCGCGGCCGCAAAGCGGGTTGGAGATGATCGATAGGGTGGAAAAATGCGGCATGCCACAACGGGCATGCTGACAAAGCATGGTGAGCTGTTTCATCGATGAAAAATCCGCCGGCTAGGCTGCAGGCGGTACCGACATCACGAGAGCGCCGTAAAAACTCTCGCCAGAGGGGCCCGGCACCAAAGTTTCCCGCAGCCGATGTCTGGAAGGCTGCGGGACAGGCTCTAGGTAATCAACTTCCCGGGCCAGTCAAGGCCGCCCACCACACGGAAATTGGCATTTTTTGGGGAACCATCCGGCAGCCCGCCCGTTAGGCATCGGTTGAGCTTAAAAAAGGAGGCCGATGATGCACACTTCGACCCATCTTCCCGACAAACGCACCGAGGCATCCGACCGCATGAAGCGGGCGAGACCGAACCGGATGCAGAAGGCGCAGGTGCTGCCGCCACATCATGTCGACCTGACGCTTACGCCCGGCGTCTACCACGACATTCATGTGCCGGCCCATGTCACCGGCGCGGATCTTTCCAAGGGCGGTCCCGACATCAAGGGCAAGAAATAACAGGTTTTCGCAAGTCTCCAGATTTGAAACAGGGTGAGAAACATATGACCGTGAATTTTGTGCCCCGCGAGATCTTCATCCGGCACGAGAATGAATGGAAGGCTGTCCGTGAGGCGGCGGACGAACGCATCGATATCGGCCAGCGTCCAAAGCAGCCTGCTTCCTCGATTGGTCTCCCGGCGTCGGTTGGGAAAAGCGAAATTTCGGCCGCACGCACCGAATGAGCAACAGGCAGTTAATGATATGGGCGCCCGACATAGTGCCGGGCGTTTTGCTTTTCTATCGAGGTTCATGCCGATCGCCCTCAAAGATGATGGGCCACGCCAACCTTTCGGAAAGGATTGGGCGGCGATAATCCCGGCCTCACGGGAATCGGACAGATGGCCAAGACAGCGACACGAAGCCGCCGCAAGGCGCCGGCGAGAGGAAAGAGCAGGGCGCGCAGCGGCAGCGGGCTGCTGCCATGGACGGTGATCGGCGTTGCCGCGATTGCCGGCATCGCCGCCTTCGACAATTGGAAGAGCATCAAGCCGATGCTCGCCAGGCAACCCGCTGCGGTGATTCGGGAAATGGCGGAGGAGAAGTCCGCCGTCAGGAAGGATGCGCCGCCGAAGCAGGTCGCGCTCGCCGCGCCGGCGCCAAAGGTCGCGCCGGCGACGGCGGGGCCGCTGCCACCGGCTGCCATTCCCACACCGACCGTCCAGCCGGTCAAGGCGACGCCGTCCCTTTCCTCTCCCGCCTCGCCGGAGACAGGGACAGCCGCTTTCGGCTATTGTGGGCAGGGTGCCCATATCAACTGCGTCGGTGACGGCGGCGTCTTCTGGTATAAGGGCGAAAAGATCGTGATCGCCGACATGGCAAGCCCGATCGTCGACCGGGCGCGCTGCGATGACGAGCGCAGGGTCGCCTTTGCCGCCAAGGCGCGTCTGCTGGCGCTTTTGAACGCCGGACCCTTCACCATGAATGCGGCGGGCAAGACCGAGCCCTCCGGCGCGCCGCGCGTCGTCTCGCGCGACGGGCGCTCGTTCGGCACGCAACTGATCAACGAGGGGCTGGCGCGCAAGCCCGGGGCTGCCGGCGGCGCCTGGTGCGCCTGACGCTGGAGCGTTTCCGGTTCGCAAATGCGGAGGAAACGCCCTCTTCATTCCCGCGCTTTTGCCGGAATAGCCCTGCTTACTTGTCCTTCTTCACCAGCTTGCCGCCGCTGCGGAAGCTGCCGGTGAAGGCGGAATCCTTGCTTTCAGCGGTGCATTCGATGGCGAACGGCTTGCCGGCATAAGGATTGCCGAAGGTGCAGAAACCGGCGACTTTGACCTGGCCGGTCATCTTGTTGCCAACACCAGTGGTGACGAGGCTCAGCGGCAGGCGGGCATTGCCGTTGGAGGCGGGCTTGATACCGCTGCCGTCACCCTGGAAGCCGAGCGCCTTGCCGTCCGAGGTGAAGATGAAGGTCACCGTGCCGTTGGCCAGCGTGACGCTGGCAAGCTCGCTCTTGCAGCCCTTGGTGGCATCGAACTTGGCGACGACGAGCTTGGCGCACTTGCCGGAAAGCGTAATGACGCCGGGCGCACCGGGAAATGTCTCGGGGGCAGGCGCCGGCGCGGCAGAGGCCGGCAAGGCGAAGGCGGCGGAAAAAATTGCGGCTGCAACAAGCGCGGATAACTTCATTTCGATCTCAAACCCCATGTCCTAGCGAGGCGAATCGCTACCTCGCCCCCAGTTCGCCATGGCATGGCTCTGTGTCCGAATTTGGTTTCGTTATTCCTGTGGGACAAAGATTTCGCCGGCAGCCAAGCGGGCTCGGCGATCGGCCGCGGATGAGCTGGTTGCAAGGTCCTGCAACGGCAAATTCTGCATATATCGGCAACGAACCGATGCGCACGACAGTGGCAAGGCGCTCGTCGAGCGCCTGCCGTCTCGGATGCACTTCTCGTCAAGGGGAATGGGCCCAGGCAGGGAAGTCCAGGCCCATTCTTTCCCGATCGGAGGTCAAGTCAGATCAGGAATTGGTCGCTGCCGGTCTACAGCGCCGCGCGTCTTTTCAGACGCGCAAAGTGACCGGCAGCCCTTTATCAGAATGCGCGCTGCAGGCGGAAGTAGCCCGAGGTTACGTCGTCGGCATTGTCCGCATCGAGGTACTGAACCGAAACCTTTGCCGAGAGGTTCTCGACGATCTGGTAGTCGATCGTGACGCCGGCCTTCCAGGCGTTGACGTCGTCGTTGAACTCGCCAGCGGTGACACCGTAGTTGTCGTAGTACTGAACAGCCGGGGTGATCTTCAGCTTGTCGGTCGCCTTGATGGCGTATTCAGCAGCAACAGCCCATTCAGCCTTGTTGTAGTAGGCGTTCGGGTTGGTCGCGTAGACAACTGCGAGGCCGAGCGTGCCCGGGCCGACAGCAGCCGTACCCATAGCGCGGATGGCGCCTTCTTCGTTGTCTACATCGTAGCCGGCAGTGATCTGGTAGCTGAAGATACCAGCCTTGCCGCCGAGACCAACGGCAACGCCGAAGTTGTTAGCCTTTTCGCCATTGTACAACGGGCTGTCTTCCAGCTCGTCAACGCTGATGCCAGCGTAGAAGGCGTCGGTTTCGTACTGATAACGGATGGAGTTATGCAGCGTTACCGGAGAGCCGATGTCGTCGGTTTCGCCCGAAAGACCATCGTCCCACCAGCTGTAGAAGAGACCAGCGCGGAAGCCGGCGATATCGAGATAGGCCGAGTCCAGCTGGGCCTTCTGGGCCGAAGCGTTGTCAGCATTGAACTGCATGACGATAACGCCGGTCAGCGGACCGTATTCGGTGTCGCTCTTGGCCGTGAACTGAACCTGACCACGCGTGCGTGCGTCCCAGTCCGAGTCGTTGGCGACTGAACCACCACCGCCAGCGCCGATCGAGCTGGCGTGCGGAGCAACGTCAACCTGGAAACGGATGTAGCCGTTGATCTTGAGGCAGGTTTCGGTGCCCGGGATGTAGAAGTAGCCGGTGCCGTAAGCATCGCAGACGCGAACGTATTCAACCGGTTCCGGTTCGGCAGCAACGATAGCGTCAGCAGCCTGAGCGCCGGATACTGCTGCAAGTGCAGCAGCGGAGCCGAGAAGAAGGCTCTTGATGTTCATGGAATAACCTCCAGTTCAAATGCAATAGGATGAAGACCGTTGCCAATGGCAGTCCCTACGTATCTTCACCCCGTGTGATCGAAGCGGCACCTTTTTGGCTCGGCGCCTGCCTCGCTGCGGAAGTTACATAGGGGATGCTGCACTGCAACGGCATAATCGATTGTGACATTGGGCCGCACTCGCTATGTTGCTGAAACAACACAATTTTTGTCACAAAACTGTCATCTGGCCTTCCCAAAAGCCGCGCTCCTGGATGCTTGAACAATGAGGGGCTGAACCTTCGCGGCGGTATGCAATCGATGCTCGCATGAGCATATCCTCATACGCGAAAGCGCCATCACCGCGATCCGCATGAATCGAGGAAGGCGCCGGTCCCCCGGTTGTGAGGTTTAGCGGCAGACGAGCATTACAGTCGAAGTGAAGATGAAAGGGACCGAGCCGTTGACCGGCGTGGCGCCCGCAAGCTCGTCCCTTGGTGGCGTCGACCTGACGACGACGAGCTTGGCACTTTCGCCGGCAGGGAGCGCATCCCGGTGATAGGGCAGTGGCCGCAACTGCCTGTGCCCTAAAGCGCGTCGCAATCTTTCAGATTCGCTCCTCACGCTTCAGGTCTTTGTTTCTAGGCATGTCGTGATCGCAAGCGGCTACACACTTTCGTGCGACCTGCTCCAGGAATTACTCCAGGATGGCTTCCTTGCGCGCAATATTGCCGCTCACGTCGATGTCGATACCGAGCATCGTGTTGCCGGTTAGATCGACGCCATAGTCAATGAGGTTCTGTCGCGTCAGGTGGAGCATGACACGGCCGGCTTGCTCGACCGGCCTGCCCCGCATGTGGGATACGACATATTCGGTGGTGACGGAGTAACGTCCCTGCGGAAGGCTGATACCTTTTGCCAGGGAAATCTTGTCGCTGGAAACTACAAGAGTCTTACGCCGTTTGATGACCTGCGCCACGCTGAAGAACTCCTATCGGACAGGTTTATCAAACCTGTGAACCACGATGTGAAAAGGCCTCTCGATTTCTCGAAAGGCCTTGTAGATCAAGCAAACTGGATGGTGGGCGTGACAGGGATTGAACCTGTGACCCCTACGATGTCAACGTAGTGCTCTCCCGCTGAGCTACACGCCCATCCGATGGCGGCGCATAGATCACAAAACCTTCGGAGCCGTCAATAGGCTTTTTTCAGTTTTGTGACGCACCGCCCGGCAAGCCTTATGCGGCAAGCATTTTGTTGACCTCGTCGACGAGGTCGCGCAGGTGGAAAGGCTTGGAAAGGACCTTGGCATCCTTCGGCGCCTTCGAATCAGGGTTCAGCGCCACGGCGGCAAAGCCGGTGATGAACATCACCTTCAGGTCCGGGTCGAGTTCGGTGGCGCGGCGCGCCAGCTCGATGCCGTCCATTTCGGGCATGACGATATCGGTCAGCAGCAGGGAAAACGGCTCCTCGCGCAACCGGTCGTAGGCGCTGGCGCCGTTGTCGTACGAAAGGACCTTGTAACCGGCCTTTTCGAGCGCTTTCACCAGGAAACGGCGCATGTCGTTGTCGTCTTCGGCGAGAAGTATCTTCTGAGTCATTAATCCAGACCGCTGATGAATAGGTTTTGGGTGGGCTGCCAGCCGTTTACACTAGTCTTTACCCGGTAAACAACCGGTGAATTGCCTGTCTGCGACCGCCATCCCTTCTACATAGTATGGACTTGAGGCGAGGCAACTGGCAACATGGGCGAAGCAGTCAGTTCATGACATGGTAAAGAGGGCCGAAAGTGCCGGAAATACGGGAATACGAGCTTTTTGAGGTTCATGAGCCCGTGTCGCAGACCATTCCCTTCGTCTACAACTCTCCCCATAGCGGCCGGATTTATCCACCGGAATTCATCGCCCAGTCCAGGCTCGAGGGCATCGCGATTCGCCGTTCCGAGGATCATTACGTCGACGAGCTCTTCGGCTCGGCGGTAGCGCTTGGCGCACCGCTGCTTGCGGCCAACTTTCCGCGCGCCTATCTCGACGTCAACCGCGAGCCCTACGAGCTTGATCCGCGCATGTTCGACGGGCTGCTGCCGCCCTATGCCAACATCAATTCGTTGCGGGTCGCCGGCGGGCTCGGCACCATTCCACGCATCGTCGCGGAGAACATGGAAATCTATGCGCGGCGCCTGCCGGTGCAGGAGGGCCTCGATCGGGTCGAGGCGGTCTACAAGCCCTATCATGCGGCGCTGCGCCGGCTGATTGCGCGAACCCACGTGCAGTTCGGCTTCGGCGTGCTGATCGACTGCCACTCGATGCCCGGCAATGTGCGAGTCGCCGGTTGCACCGCGCGGCCCGATTTCATCATCGGTGATCGTTACGGCACCAGCGCTTCGGCTGAGCTTTCGCGCGCTGCGATCGCCATCCTCGAGGAAATGGGTTTCGCGGCGATCCGCAACAAGCCCTATGCCGGCGGCTTCATCACCGAGCATTACGGCCGGCCTTCACGCGGACTGCATGCGCTGCAGATCGAAGTGAACCGGGCGATCTATGTCGATGAGGTGACGCTGGAGAAGCGCGAGGATTTTGCTGCGGTGGCCGAGGCAGTCACCAGCTTCATGCGGCAGATGGCGGAATATGTCGAGAAATTCGCCGGCGATCGGGCGCTGGCCGCCGAATAAAGCCGCTTATCCCTACGACTTCGTTTCCCCTGGTCAAAAAAAACCGCGCTTGTGAGCGCGGCTAGTCTAGGGAGGAAACACCCAAGGAGGGTATTTACAGTCAGAAGACTGTACTGAAGAGGCTACTATTGCATTGCACAAATGTCAAGCAATATATTGCGCTGCGATATCTTTGGGCATTTGGGCCATAATTGCATTCCTGCTGCTTTTCGCTATGAAGGCGATACTCCCGCCAGCCAAACGGTGCCACCATGCTTCCTGACCGCTCGTTCTTCAACCGCCTGGCGGAGGCCGCCAAGGCCGAGACGCTACCGCGCTTCCGCTCCGGCCTCGATGTCACGAACAAGCTTTCCTCGGGTTTCGATCCGGTGACGGAGGGCGACAGGGCGGCCGAACTCGCCATCCGGGCGCTGATCGAGGAGAATTTTCCGGACCACGGCATTCTCGGCGAAGAGCACGGCAATGTCGGGCTCGATCGCGAATATGTCTGGGTGATCGATCCGATCGACGGCACGCGCGCCTTCATATCGGGCGTGCCGGTATGGGGGACGCTGATCGGCCTACAGAAGCAAGGCCGGGCGATCATGGGCATGATCGAGCAGCCGTTTACCGGCGAACGATATTTCGCCGACCAGAACGGCTCAATCTATTCCGGGCCGGAAGGCGAGCGGCGGCTGGCGACGCGCCGGTGCGATTCACTTTCCAACGCCATTCTCTTCACGACGTCGCCGCATCTCTTCACCGGGCAGGAGATGGAGAAATACCGGGAGATCGAGAGCCAGGTGCGGCTCTTCCGCTACGGATGCGACTGCTATGCCTATGCGCTGCTGGCCGCCGGCCATATCGATCTCGTCGTGGAAAACAGTCTCAAACCCTATGACGTCGGCGGCATCATTCCCGTCATCGAAGGGGCGGGGGGCATCATCACCACCTGGGACGGCGGACGGCCGGAAAATGGTGGCTCGATCATCGCTGCCGGCAGCCGGGCGGTCTACGAGCAGGCGATTGCCATCCTGCAGCGCTGAGGCCGTTTACGTGCCGAGGGCGGCGACATCCTGGTTCTCTTCGGCATCGCTGCCGGGAATGAAGGCGTGGAAGGCGGCGAGCGCTGCCGCGCGGTAAACATCCCGTTCCTGGAAGATCTCGTGGCGGGCGCCGTTGATCGGCACCAGCTGGCCGGCGCGGAAATAGCGAGAGAGCCGCTCCTGCGCCGTATAGGGCACGACGCCGTCGCGCGTCGGGGCGATGACGACGGTGGGGATGGTGATCGAGAAGAGATGGTAGGGCGAGGTGACGCGCTCTTGCGTGCGGAAGGCCTCGGTCAGCCAGCGGGCTGTGGGTGGCCCGACCGTCAGCTCGGGATGGGCCTTCATCATCGCGACATTGCGCTCGAAGCGGGCTTCGTCCGAGGTCAGCGGGTTGTCGCGGAAATCCGGTTCCTTCAGTTTCGATGTCAGCGGCATGAAGCCGAGCCCGACGGCCGTCAGCGTGCCGGCGAGCGTGCGGATGACGCGGGGCGAGGCCGCTTGTCTCGTCAGGCCGATGAAGGGAGCGGATAGTACCATGCGATCGATACGGGTGGTGAGATAGGGAGCCGCCGACAGCGCGATCAGCCCGCCCGTCGAGTGACCGAGCAGATAGAAGGGCAGGCGGGTATCCGGCAGCACCACTTTTTCGAGGAAGGTGTCGAGATCGCGCTCGTAGTCGGTGAAGTGGCGGATGTGGCCGTGGTTGCGGCGCTTGAGGAGCCGCGACGAACCGCCCTGGCCGCGCAGATCGAAGGTCGCGACCCAGAGACCCCTGGCGGTCAAGTCGCGAATCGTCTCGAAATATTTCTCGATATATTCGTTGCGTCCTTGGAGGATGACGACCGTGCCCTTAGCGACCTGCGCACTGGAACGGAAAACCGCGTAACGCAGCCGGTAGCCGTCATGGGTTTCGAAGAACCCCTCCGTGCGGTTTTCCGGGGCGGGATTGTCGGGCGTCGAATAAAGAACCTGATCCATGACTTTGCCAATGCGCCGCTGCTGACTGCTTCGCTTATCAGGGATAGCGCATGGCATCCGGCTTGGAAAGCGGTGGCGCCGGCGCGGCCGACTGCATAATTCCTCAAATCGGGATCGATTTGAGGATAAAATTATGCAGTATTTCAAAGTGTTGCAGCGTCCTTTGCGCGTCCTTTCGGACGCGCGGGGGAAAAGGGCCGGCAGGAGCATGAGGGTGCCCGCAGCCGGCCGAGTTTAAGACTGAAGAAGAAGGGACGATGCACTTCAGCCATCGGGACCAGATTTCCCCGACGCCAGATTCCTAGGCGAATGCGCCTGAACGCCTTCCGAACCGATTGTTCATGCCGGGTTCACCGGGCCGAAGGCGGCAATTTCGCGAAGGTCTTGAACTCGTCAAATCCCATCACCATCTCCATCCTGCGGGTGCCAAAAGGGCCCGTTCAGCCGTCCCGAGGCCGCCAAAAATGGGGTTTCAGGGGCATTTTATCGCAACACGTCGCTTCCACAGGAGGACATCATGCGTCACGTAGACTTCTCTCCCCTTTATCGCTCTACCGTCGGTTTCGACCGGCTCTTCACCATGCTCGACAGCCTTGCCCAGCCGGAGCAGGCGCAGACCTATCCGCCCTACAATATCGAGCGCACCGGTGAAAACACCTATCGCATCACCATGGCTGTTGCCGGTTTCGACGAGACCGAACTCTCGATCGAGGCTCATGCCCATGTGCTGGCGGTGAAGGGTGAAAAGAACGAGGAAACCCCGGAAGGTGGCGAATTCCTCTATCGCGGCATTGCCAAGCGCGCATTCGAGCGCCGTTTCCAGCTTGCCGATCATGTCGAGGTGATCGCCGCTTCGCTGAAGAACGGCCTGCTTCACATCGACCTTCTGCGCAATATTCCCGAGGCCATGAAGCCCCGCAAGATCGCGATTGCCGCCGAGCCTGTCGAGGCTCCGAAGGCCATCGAGGCGCAGGTCATCAACGGCTGATCATCGTTCCCTTACGGGTAAAACGAACGGCGCTCCCATCGGGGCGCCGTTTTTTCTTGTCGCTGCAGCGGGCCTAGTCGTTCAGGCCGGGCTGGCGGCATCCGTCATCTGCTGTTCGGTTGCGCGCCGGGCCGCGGCGGCGGCATATTTCTGGGCGATGACGGCGCAGGCCATGAGCTGGATCTGGTGGAAGAGCATCAGGGGAAGAACGATTGCGCCGATCGACTGGCCGGCAAAGATGACGTTGGCCATCGGTACGCCGCTCGCAAGGCTTTTCTTCGAGCCGCAGAAGGTGATGGTGATTTCGTCAGCCTTGTTGAAGCCCAGCCAGCGGCTGCCGAACATCGTCAAAGCAAGGACAAACGCCAGAAGGACGATGTCGGCAACGATGACGACAGCGATGTCGGCGATCGAGAAGGTGTGCCACAGCCCTTCGACGACGGCGGTGCTGAAGGCGAGATAGACGACCATCAGGATCGAGCCGCGGTCGACCGGCATCAGGATCTTCTTCTTGGCGCGGATCCAGTCGCCGATCCAGGGCTGCAGGATCTGGCCGACGATGAAGGGCGCAAGCAGCTGCAGCAGGATCTGCTGCAGCGCATCGAAGGAGAAGCCGCCATGGCCGCCGACGGAAAAGAGCAGGCCGACGAGCAACGGCGTCAGGAACATGCCAAAGATGTTGGAGGCCGAGGCGGAGCAGATGGCCGCAGGCACGTTGCCGCCCGCCATCGAGGTGAAGGCGATGGACGACTGCACCGTCGACGGCAGCACGCAGAGGAAGAGGATGCCGAGATAAAGCGGCTGCGGCAGGATCGTATCGGGGACCAATCCGAGCGCCAGGCCGAGCAGCGGGAAAATGCCGAAGGTCGTCAGCAGGATGACGAGATGCAGGCGCCAGTGCAGGAGGCCAGCAATGACGACGTCACGCGACAGGCGCGCGCCATGCAGGAAGAACAGTGCCGCAATGGCAAGATCGGTGGCGATGCCGAAATAGCCTGCAAAACTGCCGCGCGCCGGAAGCAGCGAAGCAAGAATGACGGTGCAGACGAGCAGGATCGTGAAGGTATCGGGCAGAAAGCGGCGCATGGCGGTCTCGCGGCATAGTAAATAGTCATTGTTCTGTCGTCCATTATGATCCAGGATGCAAGGAATAACAGTTATCGAGAAACTGGATTTTCTATGCTGGATCTTTCGCAACTTCGCAGTTTCATCGCCGTCGAACAGATGGGCAGTTTCACGCTCGCCGCAGAAAGGCTGGGCCTCGGGCAATCGACGGTCAGCCAGCACATCCAGCGGCTGGAGACCACGCTCGGGCGCAGGCTTCTCGCGCGCGACACACACAAGGTAATGCTGACCGGTGACGGCGAGGCGCTGCTTTCGCATGCGCGCGCCATGCTTCAGATCGAGGGCCAGGTCCAGTCGCTGTTCAGGAGCAACAGCCTGCGCGGCAGCCTGCGGCTCGGCGTGTCGGAGGATTTCGTCACCAGCCAGCTGCCGGCAGTGCTGGAGGATTTCGTTCGTTCACATCCTTCCGTCGACCTGGAGCTGACCGTGGCGCTTTCCGGCGTCCTTTACGAGATGCAGGACAATGGCGAGATCGATCTGGTGCTCGCCAAGCGCCGGCTTGGCGATGCGCGGGGAAAACTGGTCTATCGCGAGCCGCTCGTCTGGCTGGCGCGCGATCCGGAGCATGTGCTCGCCTCCGGTCTCCTGCCGCTCATCGCCTTTCCGCCGCCAAGCGTCACACGGGCGATCGCGCTGGAGGCGCTCGGACGAAATGGCGTGGCGTGGCGGATCGTCTGCACCTGCGGCAGCCTGAGCGGGCTGACGGCGGCGGCACGAGCCGGCATGGGCGTGCTGGTGCAGCCACGCAGCATGGCGCCGTCAGGGCTGAAGGAGATCGCCGCGGGAAAGTTGCCGCTGCTGGAGGATGTGGAATTCGTGCTGGTGCCGCGCAAGGGAGCCGATCAGGCGCTGGTCTCGGCGCTTTCGGAAGATATCCTGCAGAAGGTGCGAAGATTGAAGTCAGGGTGACCCTTGCCGTCACCGAAACACTCGCCGCGCCGGCAGGCCATTTCGACTGGCGCTCAGGCGGAGAGGCACTTCAGGAAGCTGTCCACATCGGCTTCCGTCGTCGCGAAGCTGGTGACGAGGCGGATCAGAGCCTCGCTTTTGGAAGCGAGTTCCGGCATTGCTGCGGGGATGGGCCATTCATAGAATTTGGCACCCCTTTCCTCCGCGGTCTTTGCAGCGCTTTTGCTGACGATGGCAAAGACTTCGTTGGATGCGGTCGGCCAGGCAAGGCGGGCGGCACTGCTTGCGCCGATGCCGGCGCGCAACCGGTCGGCCATGCCGTTCGAATGGCGGGCGAGATCGAGCCAGAGGCCGTTTTCAAAATAGGCATCGAACTGGGCGGCGATGAAGCGGGACTTGGAGAAGAGCTGGGCGGCACGCTTGCGGATGAAGGGCATTTCCTTTGCCTGATCCGGATTGAAGAAGACAATCGCCTCCGCGCACCAGCAGCCGTTCTTGGTGCCGCCGAAAGAAAGCATGTCGACGCCGCGCTTCCAGGTCATCTCGGCCGGCGTTGCGCCAAGCGCCACCAGCGCATTGGCGAAGCGGGCGCCGTCCATGTGGAGCGGCAGATTGCGCTTTCTTGATATGGCGGCGATCTCGCCGATCTCCGGCAGCGAATAGACGGTGCCGATCTCGGTCGCCTGGGTGATCGTCACCGCGCTGGCGCGGCCATGGCGGAGGGCGTCCTCGGGAAAGTTCGCGATCCTTGCGGAAAGCTTGGCCGGATCGATCTTGCCGGCTTCGCCATCGACGGCAACGAGGCGGGCGGAGCCGGAGAAGAACTCCGGTGCGCCGCATTCATCCTCGATCACATGAGATTCCGCATGGCAGAAAGTGATCCCGCCGGGGCGCTGGACACTTGCCAGCGACAGGGAATTGGCGGCGGTGCCGGTGGCGACGAAGAAAACGGAAACCTCACGCTCGAAGATTTCGGAAAAGCGGGCTTCGACCTTCTTGTCGAGGTCACCGGCGCCATAGGCTGGGGCAAAGCCGCTCGATTCCGTCAGCAGGCGTTCGGCAATGGATCTGTGGGCGCCGGCCCAATTATCGGAAGCAAAGAACATGGGGGAAACCGTGGAAAGGAAGGGTCGGGCGGGTTCGGGAGCGGAGATTAAGCGAAAGCTTCACAGGATCAAGGTCGTCTCTCCAGACACATCACAGAAATTGAACTACGCAATCAAAAAACAAAATGATCATGCTTTTCGTAATTTTATTTCGCCTGACATGCTGCTGCGGTAATCTTCCGTCGCAAATTGACGTTTTTTGATGGCGCGCTCTTGCGGAGCCGGATGCTTTCTGGCATAGAACAGATGAATTAGGACAGTGTTGCTGTCCTATTTTGGCCTTTGCGGCCGAAGAAGCGCCGAAAGCCCTGGAACAGAACGGCTTTCACGCTATAGTTCTTCCGAGCGCCAAACCCCATGGACGGGCGGCGCGCGGAGGCGAATGGCAGGCGCGGAACGCGACGGTTTGCTTTCCCAAGCAGATGTCTGCGACCGATCTTCACAATGCAACAGCGCTGTCATGCGCCGGACCTATTTTCGGGTTGCGGCGCGGGACGAAAAGCCGCCCGCAGCCCCGCGGGCTTCGACAGGAGGAAAGACGATGACGAAGACGCCATCCATGGAATTTGACCGGTTCGCTGCTGCCAAGGTGCGCGCGACGGCCAATATGTCCAAATCCGCCTCCGGCCTGCCGAAGAAACAAGGCCTCTATGATCCGCGCAACGAACATGATGCCTGCGGTGTCGGCTTCGTCGCGCATCTGAAGGGTGAGAAGTCGCATCAGATCGTCAAGGACGGTCTCTTCATCCTCGAGAACCTGACGCATCGCGGCGCCGTCGGCGCCGATCCGCTGATGGGTGACGGCGCCGGCATTCTGGTGCAGATCCCCGACGGGTTCTTCCGCGAGGAGATGGCCGCGCAGGGCATCACCTTGCCGCCGGTCGGCGAATATGGCGTCGGCCATATCTTCATGCCGCGCGACGAAAAGCAGATCGAGCACTTCAAGAAGGTGATCAAGGACGTCATCGTCGAAGAAGGCCAAGTCTTCATCGGTTTCCGCGATGTGCCTGTTGATAACTCCTCGCTTTCCAAGGCGCCTGACATCGCCGCGACCGAGCCGCACCACGTGCAGGTCTTCATCGGCGCCGGTGAGGATGCCGAAAACAACGACGAGTTCGAGCGCCGGCTGTTCACGCTGCGCAAAGTGATCTCCAATCGCATCTATGATGAGTTCGACGGCGAGGAGAGCAACTTTTATCCGGTATCGCTGTCGTCGGCGACGGTGGTCTACAAGGGCATGTTCCTGGCCTATCAGGTCGGCGCCTATTATAAGGACCTCTCGGATCCGCGTTTCCAAAGCGCGGTCGCTCTCGTGCACCAGCGCTTCTCGACCAACACCTTCCCATCGTGGAAGCTTGCGCATCCCTATCGCATGGTCGCTCACAACGGCGAGATCAACACGCTGCGCGGCAACGTCAACTGGATGGCGGCGCGGCAGGCGTCGGTCTCCTCGCCGCTGTTCGGCGAGGATATCTCCAAGCTCTGGCCGATTTCCTACGAAGGACAGTCGGACACGGCCTGCTTCGACAATGCGCTCGAATTCCTGGTGCGCGGCGGTTATTCGCTGGCGCATGCGGTGATGATGCTGATCCCGGAGGCCTGGGCCGGCAACCAGTCGATGGCCGCCGAACGCAAGGCTTTCTACGAATATCACGCTGCGCTGATGGAGCCGTGGGACGGCCCGGCTGCCGTCGCCTTCACCGACGGCCGGCAGATTGGTGCTACTCTCGACCGCAACGGCCTGCGGCCGGCGCGCTACCTCGTCACCGACGACGACCGTGTCATCATGGCGTCCGAGGCCGGCGTGCTGCCCGTTCCGGAAGAAAAAATCATCCAGAAGTGGCGCCTGCAGCCGGGCAAGATGCTGCTGATCGACATGGAAGAAGGCCGCATCATCTCCGACGACGAGGTGAAGTCGCAGCTTGCGACGGCGCATCCCTATCGCAGCTGGCTCGATCGCACCCAGCTCATCCTCGAAGAGCTGAAGCCGGTGGAGCCGCGGGCGCTGCGCCGCGACGTGTCGCTGCTCGACCGTCAGCAGGCCTTCGGCTACACGACCGAGGATACCCGCATCCTGATGTCGCCGATGGCGACGACGGGGCAGGAGGCGATCGGCTCGATGGGCACAGACACGCCGATCTCGGCGATGTCGGAAAAGCCGAAGCTGCTTTACACCTATTTCAAGCAGAACTTCGCGCAGGTGACCAACCCGCCGATCGATCCGATCCGCGAGGAACTGGTGATGAGCCTTGTCTCCTTCATCGGCCCGCGTCCGAACATTCTCGACCATGAAGGCATGGCGAACGCCAAGCGCCTCGAGGTGCGCCAGCCGATCCTGACCAACGGCGATCTCGAAAAGATTCGCTCGATCGGCCATACGGAAGACCGTTTCGACACCAAGACGCTCGATTTCACCTATGATATCGAGCGTGGCGCCGAAGGCATGCCTGAGATGCTCGACCGGCTCTGCGAGCGTGCGGAGGCGGCGGTCAAGGGCGGCTACAACATCATCGTGCTTTCCGACCGTCAGATCGGGCCTGACCGGATCGCCATTCCGGCGCTGCTGGCGACCGCTGCCGTGCACCACCACCTGATCCGCAAGGGGCTTCGCACCTCGGTCGGTCTCGTGGTTGAGACCGGCGAGCCGCGCGAAGTGCATCATTTCTGCTTGCTTGCCGGCTACGGCGCCGAGGCGATCAACCCTTATCTCGCCTTTGACACGCTGCTCGACATGCATGCCAAGGGCGAATTCCCGAAGGAAGTGGATGCCTCCGAGGTCGTCTACCGCTACATCAAGGCGGTCGGCAAAGGTATCCTCAAGGTCATGTCGAAGATGGGCATCTCGACCTATCAGTCCTATTGCGGCGCGCAGATCTTCGATGCGATCGGCCTCGCATCGGAACTCGTCGACAAGTATTTCTTCGGAACTGCGACGATGATCGAAGGCATCGGCCTTGAAGCGATCGCCGCAGAGACCGTCGCCCGTCATACCGCAGCCTTCGGCAAGGATCCGCTGCTTGCGACGACGCTCGATATCGGCGGTGAATATGCCTACCGCATGCGCGGCGAAAGCCACGCCTGGACGCCGGATGCGGTTGCCGCCCTCCAGCATGCCGTGCGCGGCAATGCCGAGGACCGCTACCGCGAATTCGCCGACATGGTGAACAACTCGGCGCTGCGCATGAACACGATCCGCGGGCTGTTCAACATCAAGAGCGCCGAGGCGCTCGGCCGCAAGCCAGTATCGATCGACGAGGTCGAGCCGGCGGTCGATATCGTCAAGCGTTTCTCGACGGGGGCGATGTCCTTCGGCTCGATCTCGAGGGAGGCGCATACGACGCTGGCGATCGCCATGAACCGGATCGGCGGCAAGTCGAACACCGGCGAGGGCGGCGAGGAATCCGACCGCTATATGCCGTTGCACGACGGTTCGATGAACCCGGAACGCTCGGCGATCAAGCAGATCGCGTCGGGCCGCTTCGGCGTCACCACCGAATATCTCGTCAATGCCGATGTGCTTCAGATCAAGGTGGCGCAGGGCGCAAAGCCGGGCGAAGGCGGCCAGCTGCCGGGCCACAAGGTCGACGCGACCGTTGCCAAGACCCGCCACTCGACGCCGGGCGTCGGCCTGATTTCGCCGCCGCCGCACCACGACATCTATTCGATCGAAGATCTGGCGCAGCTGATCTACGACCTGAAGAACGTCAACCCGACCGCTGACGTTTCGGTCAAGCTCGTCTCGGAAGTCGGCGTCGGCACGGTTGCAGCTGGTGTCGCCAAGGCGCGCGCCGACCATATCACCGTTGCCGGCTTCGACGGCGGCACGGGTGCCTCGCCGCTGACCTCGCTGAAGCATGCCGGCAGTCCCTGGGAGATTGGCCTTGCCGAAACCCAGCAGACGCTGGTGCTGAACGGCCTGCGTTCGCGCGTCGCGCTGCAGGTAGACGGCGGCCTGAAGACCGGCCGCGACGTCATCATCGGGGCGTTGCTCGGCGCCGACGAGTTCGGCTTCGCCACCGCGCCGCTGATCGCGGCCGGCTGCATCATGATGCGCAAGTGCCATCTCAACACCTGTCCGGTGGGTGTGGCGACGCAGGACCCTGTGCTGCGCAAGCGCTTCAAGGGCACGCCGGAGCACGTCATCAACTACTTCTTCTTCGTCGCCAACGAAGTGCGCGAAATCCTCGCCTCGCTCGGGTTCACCCGGCTTGACGACATCATCGGCGCCTCGGAGCTCCTGGAGAAGGACGAGATGCTGGCGCACTGGAAGGCAAAGGGCCTCGACTTCAGCCGCATCTTCCACAAGGTCGATGCTCCGAAGCAGGAGACGTTCTGGACGAGCCGGCAGCAGCATCCGATCGACGATATTCTCGACCGTGTGCTGATCGAGCAGGCTCAGCCGGCGCTGACCGCCAAGACCCCCGTTGCCTTCGAGGTCGGCATCAGGAACGTCGACCGTTCGGCGGGCGCGATGCTTTCCGGCGAGGTCGCCAAGCGCTTCAATCATCGCGGGCTGAAGGAAGACACGATCAATGTGACGCTTCGTGGCACGGCGGGGCAGAGCTTCGGCGCCTTCCTGGCGCGCGGCGTCACTTTCAACCTGATCGGCGACGGCAACGACTATGTCGGCAAGGGGCTTTCGGGCGGCAAGATCATCATCCGGCCGCCGGAGAATTCGAGGATCGTGGCCGAGAACTCGATCATCGTCGGCAACACCGTGCTTTACGGTGCGACCGAGGGCGAATGCTATTTCCGCGGCGTGGCGGGCGAACGTTTCGCCGTGCGCAATTCGGGCGCGATCGCCATCGTCGAAGGTGTCGGTGACCATGGCTGCGAATACATGACCGGCGGCGTCGTCGTCGTGCTCGGTGCCACGGGCCGCAATTTCGCGGCCGGCATGTCCGGTGGTGTCGCCTATGTGCTCGATGAAACCGGCGATTTCGCCAGCCGCTGCAACATGGCGATGGTCGAGCTCGAACCGGTTCCCGAGGAGGATGATATGCTGGAGAAGCTGCATCATCACGGCGGCGATCTCATGCACAAGGGGCGTGTCGACGTCTCCGGTGACATGACCCGCCATGATGAAGAGCGCCTCTACCAGCTGATCTCCAACCATCTGCACTACACGGACTCCGCCCGCGCCAAGCAGATCCTCGACAACTGGGCCGACTACCGTCCGAAGTTCCGCAAGGTCATGCCGGTCGAATACCGGCGTGCGCTCGAGGAAATGGAACGCAGCCGGATGGGCATTGCGGCGGAGTGATTTGCACGGTGCCATCCGTCACCTGCTGAGCTGGTGTGACGGATGGCGAATATCTCGATGACCCGTGACGATGGCGGAAAGCCATCCAGATCACGCGGGATCCTTCAGGGGATATGCGCCAATGACGGTCGAGAGAAAGCAACCCGCCCGGGATACCGGGACTGATGACAGACAACTGGCCGCGGGCGAGGCGGTCATGAGGGTAAGGGACGAAGATATGGGTAAGGTAACAGGGTTTCTGGAAATCGACCGGCAGGTGGCGAAGTATCAGCCGGCGTCGGATCGTATCCGACATTTCCGTGAGTTCACGATCCCGATGTCGGACCCGGAAGTGCAGAAACAGGCCGCGCGCTGCATGGACTGTGGCATCCCCTATTGCCACGGCCCCACCGGCTGCCCGGTGCATAACCAGATTCCCGACTGGAACGACCTCGTCTACAACAACAACTGGGAAGCGGCGATCCAGAACCTGCATTCGACCAACAACTTCCCTGAGTTCACCGGCCGCGTCTGCCCGGCGCCCTGCGAGGAAGCCTGCACGCTGAACCTCGAAGATGCGCCCGTTGCCATCAAGACGGTCGAACAGGCGATTGCCGACAAGGCCTATGAGCTCGGTTTTATCCGGCCGCAGCCGGCCACGGTCCATACCGGCAAGAAGGTTGCCGTCATCGGTTCCGGCCCCGCCGGCATGGCGGCTGCCCAGCAGCTCGGGCGCGCCGGCCACGACGTTCATGTCTATGAGCGCGAGACGAAGCCCGGCGGCCTGCTGCGCTACGGCATTCCCGATTTCAAGATGGAGAAGAACTTCATCGACCGCCGCGTCGAGCAGATGAAGGGCGAGGGTGTCACCTTCCATTGCGGCGTCAATGTCGGCGTCGACGTCAAGGTCGAGCAGCTGCTCGCAGATCACGACGCCGTTCTTTACTGCGGCGGCTCCGAGACGCCGCGCGAGGCGGGCATTCCGGGCACGGATCTTGCCGGCGTGCATGATGCGATGCCCTATCTCGTACAGCAGAACCGTCGTGTCGGGCGCGAGAACATCGACAGCGTCGGCTGGCCGTCGGACCCGATCCTTGCCGGCGCCAAGCATATCGTCGTCGTCGGCGGCGGCGATACGGCTTCGGACTGCGTCGGCACGGCGTTCCGCCAGGGGGCCGTCAAGGTCACCCAGCTCGACATTCGGCCGCAACCGCCGGAGAAGGAAGACAAGCTGGCCGTCTGGCCCTTCTGGGCGACGAAGATGCGCACCTCCTCCTCGCAGGCCGAGGGCGCCGTGCGCGAATTCCAGGTGGCGACGCTCGAATTCGTCGGCGAAGACGGCGTGCTGACCGGCGTCAAGTGCTGCGAAGTCGATGAGCGCCGGCGGCCGGTTCCGGGCACCGAATTCGTGATCCGCGCCGATCTTGCCTTCATCGCCATCGGCTTCCGCGGCCCGTTCACAACAAGCGTGCTGAAGGAACTCGAGGGCAAGCTGACGCTCAACACCGACAAGCGCGGCTCGACCAATGTCGTCGCCAACGACCGCGACTACAAGACCTCCATCGATAAGTTCTGGACGGCGGGCGACGTGCGCCGCGGCCAGTCGCTGGTAGTCTGGGCGATCCGTGAAGGCCGCCAGGCGGCGCGCGCCATCGATGAGGCATTGATGGGCTCGACCGTCCTGCCGACCTGATCGCGGCCGAACACACGTTCCCTATAAGACAAGAACTCCGCCTCTCCGGCGGAGTTTTTTTATCGAGCGTCGGCGTCCGACAGGGCGCCCTATTGCTGGTGCGACCGCTTGACGCGCCAGGCTGCGCCGCAAGCCTCAAGCAATGCCGGGAGACAAGACTTTCCATCGGACGCAGGCTCAGGAAGAGCCGGCGGCGACCGGAGCGGACGTGCCCCGCCGTTTCTGTTGCGCAAGCATTTCACCATCGGCCGCGGCTAGCCGCCGCGAAGGATCGACAAGGATTTTTCAAATGGTTTCCGCACTTGATAATACCAGGATGGTTTCGGCCCAATATGCCCTGAAGAACCTTCGCAGCTCCGACGACAGCTCGCAGGATGCGCAAAGTTCGTCGGTGGCCAACATCCTGAGCAGCTACGGGCTCGATTCGAGTTCGGCCTCGCTTCTTTCCAACCAGGCCCTGTCGGGGCTGCTCGACACGCTGTCGGCCAAGGGCGACACGTCTGATGAGGCCAACGCGACCGGCGACAGCGCCGAGGTAACCAGCGCCTCCTTCATGTCGATGCTGAAGAAGCAGTTGCAGGATGCAGCTGCAGCCGAAGGCGAGAGCGGCAAGGCTCACGACATGCTGGCTGCGTTGGAGGCCGGCACGCTCACCATCTCCGATCCGACGCAGGGCGTATCGATCACCGCCTGGGACGTCGACGATCCCGACGAAGCCAATACGGACAGCAAGACCGGTAAGGCGATCGACGTCAGCGGCTGGAGCGACTTCCTCGACGCGCATCTGGAGCGCGGCGCCGGCGGCACCTTCGTCAAGCAGAATGGCAGCTATGTCGACCAGACGAACAACAGCAACGCCTACTTCGGTCTGATCGGCTCGAACTACTATTATCTGAGCTGGCCGCAGGCAGCGGCATAAGCTGCATGAAGCAAAAGGGGCGCGCCTCGGGCGGCCTTCATCATTTGACCGAGACTTCCGCCGGCGCCTTTGTCGCCGACAGGCGGTAGTCGTCGACGCGGCCGGATGGGGCGGGCGTCATTTCCCCCTGCTCGACCAGAAGGTCGCGCGGCGATTTCGCCAGCGTCACAGGCGGCGGTCTTGCGCCGAGCAACTCGGCGCCGCCATCGAGATTGGGGTCGGAGAGACTGATCGGCACGGTGTGCTCGACGGGATTGGCGGGGAGGCCGAGACCGGGCAGATTGCTGGAGTCGAGGCGGACCAGATCAGGGCTTGCCTGGGTGCCGAGAATGCGCCGGGCCGGCTTTTCCACATAGAAGGCAATTTTGCGCCGGCCAGCCTGGGTCAGGTTGATGCCGTCGGAAGTACGCAGGCGCACCTGCTGGCCGTTCACATCCGAACCGGTGACAATGAACGAGCCATTTTCATCGACGAAAGCATCCCAGATATCGACGAATTCGCCGCCGATGCTTTCGACCTGGTTGCGGTAGAGCTGGTTCATCTGGACGGCATCGGCCGTCATCGAATCCGATTCGAAGGCGGGAAGACCGACCCAGAGCAGTGGAATCTTGCGGTCGGTGACCTCCTTACCGAAAGAAAGGACGCGGCGGCGGTATTCGGCGAACCAGCCATCGGTGTGGAACTTCTCCTTGGCGGTGTCGGTCACCATCTGCTGGCGGTCGTTGGCGCCGATCATGACGACGACCATGGCCGGCTTCATCTCGTCGATCATCTTCGGCAGTTGTTCCGGCCAGTCGTAATAGTCGTCGCGGACGAGACCCGAGGAGACGTTGCCGCGGGCTTCGACGACGACGCCCGGCGAAGTCTCGAAGGCGGCGGTGAGGCCGTCGCCGAGGCCGCTGGCAAGGAAATCGCCGACGATCAGGATCTTGCGCGCGTCGGCAAGCTTCTGCACGGCCGGCTCCTCATCCTGCATGGGGGCGCGGGCCGGAGGGGCGGTGCGGGTATTGACGATGGCTTTCTGCGCCGGCGGGCGCTTGTGCTGCTGGCGCCGCGGCTGCTGGACGTCAGGTGGTTGCGGGGAATCGTCGAGATAGCGCCGGCCCAGGAAGAAATCGAGGATCGAGCGGCGCTGGTAATGCTGCTCCTGGGCTTCGGCGACATGTACCGGGGCAGCCACGCCGAGGCACAACGAAGCCGCCGTCAGGGCGAGCATCAGCCAACGGAGTTTACGAGTCCGATCAGTTTTCTTCGTCATGGGCAGTTCCGCATCTGCCGGCATCTTGCACTCTGGGTAGGCCAGCGTCCACTCCCACTCATATCTAGGTCACGGTTCTGCCGCTTCCATTGCAAGTCGCCTAAAACCATGCGGCGATTCTGGGCGAGCCGCATGAGACACAGACCTGAAGCGTCCTGCATGATTCCAAGCCGGGGCGGAAAACTAGCGGCGAAGCGCGTTTAGAAGTGGCAGCGAGGGTTCGCCGTCCGGCTGCATGCCGATGCGCTCCTGCACGGCCGATATCGCCGCTTTCGAACCGGAGCCGAAATTGCCGTCGACCTCGCCATTGTAATAGCCGAGCGTCTTGAGACGGGTCTGCAGCTCGAATTTCTCGGTGATGTCGAGCGCGCCGTCCGGGCGTGGCCAGCGCTGCTGCAAGCCGCCATAGCCGGCGATCTGATCGGCCAGCAGGCCGACGGCAAGCGCGTAGCTGTCCGCAGCATTGTAGTTCTTGATGGTGAAGAAGTTGCCGGTCATCAGGAAGCCCGGGCCGCCGGCTCCAGCCGGCATCTTCAGCATGGCTTTTGTCCCGCCGTCGCGGAAGGCTTTGCCGTTCGGGCGTGTCAGACCGAGCGCCGCCCATTGGGCCAGTGTATGGGTCTTGCCCACCTGCTTGGCGACGGCTGCGGGAACGACGACCTCGTAGCCCCAGGTCTTGCCGGTGTCCCAGCCGTTTTTCATCAAGAGATTGGCCGAGGTCGCCAGCGCATCCGGCACCGAGTTCCAGATGTCGCGATGGCCGTTGCCGTCGGCATCGACCGCATAGAGCAGGTAGCTCGTCGGGATGAACTGGGTGTGGCCCATCGCGCCGGCCCAGGAGCCGGTCATTTCGCGTGCCGGCACATCGCCGTTCTGCAGGATCTTCAGCGCGGCGACCAGCTGCTTCTTGGCGAATTTGGCGCGGCTCGGATCGGCATAGGCAAGCGTTGCCAGCGCACGCGGCACGTAGTGCAGCCGGTCGTCCTTATTGAGGATCGCGCCGTAATTCGATTCCATCGACCAGATGGCGAGCAGAATCGTCTTGTCGACGCCGAAACGACGCTCGATTGCATCGAGCGTCTTTGCATGCTTGATGGCCATCTCGCGGCCGATCTTGACCGTATAGGGGTTGACGCGGGAATCGACATAGTCCCAGATCTTCGAGGTGAATTCCGGTTGGTAAGCCGCCTTTTCGAGCACGGTCGGATCGGGCTCGCTCACCCCGGAAAAAGCCTTTTGATAGGTTGCCTTACTGATGCCACTCTGAGCGGCAGTCTGATAGAAATCCGCGATCCATTTCTGGAAGCGGGAATCAGCTTTCGCATTGTCGGGGACCAGCCCCACCTGGGCTGCGACAATGAGTGCGAGAGCAAGACCACGAAGGGAGTATTTGTGATTCTGGGTCATCGACAGTCGTATCCCACGTCTTCAGTTTCCGGTGCAGCGGGGCATCATGTCCGCCCAAACCCGAGACTACAGGAACGGAGTCAACAAATTCTTTACCATGGCGATCCGCTGCGGTCACCATTTGCAAAACAGTAGCAATTCTATACTAGGTGAAGCTAAAAAGCTCTATTTCCAAAGCGATATGATCGAAGCAGGAGGCCGGTGTGGCTCAACACAGCAAAGTTCGTAAAGCAGTATTCCCGGTTGCCGGTTTGGGGACACGATTCCTTCCGGCGACAAAGGCTGTTCCGAAGGAAATGTTGACCGTCGTCGACAAACCAATCATTCAATATGTCGTCGATGAGGCGATCGAGGCCGGGATCGAACATCTGGTCTTCGTCACGGGACGCAATAAGCACGTCATCGAAGATTATTTCGACATTCATTTCGAGCTGGAGCAGACGCTGCGCGAGCGCGCCAAGAAGGCTGAAATCACCCTTCTCGCCCAGCAGCTGCCGAAGGCCGGCACGGTGAGCTTCACCCGCCAGCAGGAGCCGCTCGGCCTCGGTCATGCCGTGTGGTGTGCCCGCGAGATCGTCGGCGACGAGCCCTTTGCGCTGCTGCTGCCCGACATGATCATGAAGGGCGACGGCAAGGGCTGCATGAAGGGCATGATCGACCTTTACGGCCAGAGTGGCGGCAATATCATCGCCGTCGAGGAATGTGCTCCAGACCAGGCGCATAAGTACGGCATCGTCGGTGTCGGCGAGGCGATCGGCGAAGGCTTCCGCATCACAGGCATGGTGGAAAAGCCTGCCAAGGGCACGGCGCCTTCCAACTTCTTCATCAACGGCCGCTACATCCTGCAGCCAGAGATCTTCAAGATCCTCGAAACCCAGGAGCGCGGCGCCGGCAACGAGATCCAGCTCACCGACGGCATGCTGAAGCTGCTGAAGGAACAGGATTTCGCCGGCTACCACTTCCGCGGCGCGACCTACGACTGCGGCGCCAAGGACGGCTTCATCCTGGCCAACGTTGCCTTCGCACTCGAGCGTGCCGATATCCGCCCCTCCGTCGAGGGCGGTTTCAAGGAACTGCTTGCCGGCCTGAGGTAAGGCTTTCGCTTAGCGATCAGTGATAGTGCGCCGCGCCTCCCATCGGAGGCGCGGCGTTTTTATTTTATGGATGTCGTTGTCCCAAACCGCTGCACATCTTTCAGACGACATGCATCAGCGTTTCAGCTTGAGCCCGACGCCGGCGCGCCATTGCTGCGAGTCGGTGCCTTCCTTGCGTGCCGTCAGCTCGTAGCCGAGCGTGCTGGTCAAATCGAGATAGCGGTTGATGTTCCAGGTCAGGCCGGTCGCAGCGGTATAGACGAGCTCATCGTTGATGGTGCTGTCCGAGGGATAGTCGCGCCAGGTCACCCCGCCGATCATCGTCCCCACCAGATTGTCGCGCAGCTGCTGGGTGACCGTCGTCGTCAGCGCATGCGAGACGTAGCCGCTCTCGCCCGTTGTCGTCGAAGGCTGAATGCTCGTCTGCAGGTCGAGATTGACATCGGTGCCGCGGATCGGCGACCAGAGCAGGCTCGCATCCAGCGTGGCCGCATCGATCGAGGAGAGCCGGCTGTCCTCGAAGTCCGCCATCTCGTAGCCGACGCCGACTTCACCCTTGAGCTTCTCGCCGAGATCGACCTCGACACCTGCCTTGGCTCCGTAGCTATGGCCCGAACGCTCGTAGCCCGCGGAATCACGCGTCTCATCATAGAGCGTGCGGCCGATTGTGGCTTCGATGAAGGGGATGAGTGCAGGAGACAGCTCGTAGCCGATGCGGCCGCGCAGCGTGCCCGTCGTCTGGTTGCGATCGCTGAGGGCGACGGTGGTGCCGTTTGCGAGCGTGGCATCCGAATAGACCGAGCGGGTCAGCGCCAGCGCCGTCGTGCCGCGCAGAATGCCGAAATCGCGCTGGATGGAGGCGCCGGCCGAAAATTCCTGTACGTCGGACTGCTGCGTCGCGCCGGCAATGGCGTCGGGATCGTCCGTATCCTCGCGGTAGAAATTGTAACCGCCGGTGAGGTGCGCGACCGTATCGCTCGAAAGATCCAGCCTGAGGTCGCCATTGATCTTGAAGGACGGCTGCTCCTCGCCCTCGCCGCTGATATTCCTCTGCCAGGCGCCTTCCGAGGTGACGCTCAGCTGGTGCCGGCCCCAGTCGGAAGTCAAGGTCGCGGCGGCATCGGTTTCGAGAAAGGCGCGCCGTTGCCTGTTATTGCCGTCCTTGGTGGTCTCGGTGTTGATGCTCTGGGTAACGCTCGGGCGGAGCACGAAAGTACCGATCGGAATGCCCGGCGTTTGCGCCGTCGAGGCGCTTTCGGCGCCCTTACGGCGCGGCAGCGCCTCGTCGAGCGGCGCTTCGCGGGTGTTTAGCCGGCGTATGTCGTCGTCGAGAATGGAGCCGGTAACGTCACCGTCGGATTGCGCATCCGGTATGGCCTTCTGCTGGGCATCCTCCGTATTCCCAGTGCTTGTGCCTGTTGCGGAGGGGATGGTGGAATCGTCGGTCTCGTCGTCGAAACTTGAGGACGCAGCATTATTCGTGGTGCGATCGCCCTGCGAGGCCGAGGAGCTGCTGCTTGAAGACTGTGACGAGGCGGACTGCGCGAACGCCGCCTGGCCGAAAAGCAGGCCTCCGAGCGCGACGACAGACATGGCACGGCTCATGGCGCGGAGCGGCGTCACACTGCTCGTCTGATTTCGCTGGCCCATATACAATTCGTGCCTGACATGCTCTTCGGTTCTTACCCAAAGGTAAAGCCTTGTGGTTAATCATTCGTTGCCGCAGGCAGGTGCTGTTCATAATTCGGAAATTGTGCAGGGTGGACTCGGAAAGTGAAAAGGTCTAACGCATTTCCATGAACAGAAGAGCGATAAAACTCATCGAAAACAGCGTTCTCGAATCGGCAAAACGCACGATAGAAACCGAGAAACGCGGTCTTGAAGCGCTCGAGCGGGCTTTTGACGATGGATTGGCCGGTCCCTTCGCACGGGCCGTCGAAGTCATCGGCGACATCTCCGGACGCGTCATCGTCACCGGTGTCGGTAAGAGTGGCCATATTGGCGCCAAGCTGGCGGCCACCTTCGCCTCAACAGGCACGCCTGCCTTTTTCGTGCATGCGGCCGAAGCCAATCACGGCGATCTCGGCATGATCGCGCGCGACGACGTTGTCCTGGCGATTTCCAAAGGCGGCGAGAGCGCGGAGCTCAAGAGCATCATCTCCTTCACGCGGCGCTTCTCCATCCCGCTGATTGCGATTACCTGCAGCGAACGGTCTTCGCTGGCGACCGCCGCCGATATCGTTCTTCTGGTGCCGAACGAGCAGGAGGCCTGCCCCAATGGGCTGGCGCCGACGACTTCGACGCTGATGCAGCTTGCGCTCGGCGACGCGTTGGCTGTGGCGCTCCTGGAGGCGCGCGGCTTTACCGCGACGGACTTCCACGTCTTCCATCCCGGCGGCAAGCTGGGTGCGAGCCTGATGCATGTTGCTGATATCATGCATATCGGCGAGCGGCTGCCGCTTGTTGCCAGGGGAACGCCGATGCCGGAGGCGATCACGGTGCTGTCGCGCAAGCATTTCGGCTGCGTCGGCGTGCTTGATGAGGATGGGCGGCTCTGCGGCATCGTCACCGAAGGCGACATGGCGCGCAACCTGACGCGCAATCTTGCCGAGCTCGCCGTCGACGACATCATGACCAGGACGCCGAAGACGGTGAAGCCGACGGTGCTGGCGACCGCCGCACTGGCGTTGCTTAACCAGCACCACATCGGCGCGCTGATCGTTGTCGATGACGACAACCGGCCGCTCGGGCTGGTGCATTTCCACGATCTGCTGCGGATCGGCGTCGCCTGATCAGGCTTCTTTGATCAGATTGGCTCGACCCTCAGGTCACGGCCGTGACACGAAACCACCTTCACCTGCGTTCCCACGGGAAGATCAGGCCCCATCACCTGCCACAGCGTATCGTCGAGGCGGATGCGGCCGCGGCCCTCGCGGATCGGCTCGTGCAGCGTTGCCGTGCGGCCGACGAGGCTCTCGCCGCGCTGATTGAGGAAAGGCTCGTCGGTTTCGGCGTTGCGCAGCGTCAAGCGGCGGCCGGCGAAGGTCGTGGCGACGGCGAGCAGCGCAAAGAGGATCGCCTGTAGCTCCCAGACCCAGAAAGCGCTGTCCCAGAAGAGCAGTGACAGGGCGCCGACGATCAGCGCGGCAAGGCCGATCCAGACCAGGAAAAAGCCGGGAACGATCATTTCCGCGGCGAGCAGCACGAGGCCGGCGACCCACCAGCTCCACGGACCGAGTTCCGCGATGATCTTCGCCAGCATGGCTTATCGCTCCGGATCGGGGTTGAAAGGATTGGGGCTCGGCGGATTGATCGGCGGTGTCGAGCGGACCGGCGCGGGACGCGGACGCGGCGCGGGGGGCGGCGGCGGATTGCCGGCATCGCCGAAGACCTCGCGGGCAATGGCGCCGATGCCGCCGAGCGAGCTCAGGATCGAAGAGGCTTCCATCGGCATCATCACGATCTTGGAATTGGGCGCCGAACCGATCGAGGCGAGAGCCTCGGTGTATTTCTGGGCGACGAAATAGTTGATCGCCTGGATGTCGCCGGCGGCGATCGCTTCGGAGACCATCTTCGTCGCCTTGGCTTCGGCCTCGGCAAGACGTTCGCGGGCTTCGGCGTTGCGGAAGGCGGCTTCACGCTGGCCTTCGGCCTGCAGGATGGCGGACTGCTTGGCGCCTTCGGCTCTCAAGATCTGCGCGTTGCGCGAGCCTTCGGCTTCCAGCACCTGGGCGCGCTTCTCGCGCTCGGCCTTCATCTGGCGGGCCATCGCATCGACGAGGTCACGCGGCGGCTGGATGTCCTTGATCTCGACACGGGTGACCTTGATGCCCCAGGGATGCACGGCCTCGTCGACGACGCGCAGCAGCCGGTCGTTGATCGCATCGCGATTGGAGAGCAGTTCGTCGAGATCCATCGAGCCCATGACAGAGCGGATATTGGTCATGGTGAGATTGAGGATGGCGTTTTCGAGGTTGGAAACCTGATAGGCGGCCTGGGCGGCATTTAGCACCTGATAGAAGGAGACCGCATCGGCCGAGACCGAGGCGTTGTCCTTGGTGATCACCTCCTGGGTCGGCACGTTCAGCACCTGCTCCATCACATTCATCTTGGCGCCGACACGCTCGATGAAGGGGGTGATCAGGTTCAGGCCGGGCTCCAGCGTGCGGGTATAACGGCCGAAGCGCTCGATCGTATAACGATAGCCCTGCGGCACGGTCTTGATCCCGGCGAAGAGTACCATGATGACGAAGATAACAAGCACGATCACGACGATGTCGAAGCCGCCGAACAGCATGAAGAATTCCTCCTATCGGCGCATGCGCGCCCGCCCAACTCATGTGGTGAGTTAGCACGTTATTTGCGAGGAAGAAATGCGGGCGCAACCGTCCGGGCTCCAAGCAAAAAGGAGCTTCCGTTTCGGCAAGATCATTGGGCTGTTGCCAGCCGCGCTGCTTTCTGAAGGAAGGCTCTCAGGCCCAGCCCTGCAATTCGCGGCGGACGACCTTTTCCAGCACTTTCATGCCGTCCTCGCCGTCATTGAGGCAGGGAATATGCGCGAACTTCTCGCCGCCGTTCTCGTGAAAGGAATGGGCGGCCTGTTCGGCGATCTCCTCCAGCGTCTCCAGACAGTCTGAGACGAAGCCAGGGTTGATGACGGCGATGCGCTTGACGCCGTCCTTGGCGAGCTTCTCCACCGTCTTGTCGGTATAGGGCTGCAGCCATTCCTCCGGCCCGAAGCGGGACTGGAAGGTGACCATGAAGCTTTCCTTGGTCAGCCCGAGCCGTTCGCGCAGCAGCCGGCCGGTCTTCTGGCACTGACAGTAATAGGGGTCGCCCTGTTTGAAATAGGACATCGGAATGCCGTGGAAGGAGGCGAGCAGCATCTCCGGCTTCCAGTCGAGCGTTGAAAGGTGGCTTTCCACGGATCGGGCGAGCGCCTCGATATAGGTCTCGTCGTCATGATAGTCGGGCACGGTGCGCAGCGCCGGCTGCCAGCGCATGGTCAGCAGCTTCTGGAAGGCCTTGTCGTTGACAGTCGCTGTCGTTGCCGCCGCATATTGCGGATAGAGGGGGAAAAGCACGATGCGGTCGCAGCCCGCTTCCTTCAGCACCTCGACGCGCGAGGCGATCGACGGCGTGCCGTAACGCATCGCCCAGTCGACCTTGACGTTGGGAAGATCTTTCAGGCGCTCGGCCATCAGTTCCGACTGGTTGCGCGTGTAGGTGCGCAGATAACTTTCGTTCTTGTCCTTGTTCCAGATCAGCTCATAGGCCTTTCCGACCTTCTGCGGGCGCCTGTTGAGCACGATGCCGAACAGGATCGGATACCACTTCCATGGCGACCATTCGATGACGCGGCGATCAGTCAGGAATTCCCTGAGATAACGGCGCATAGACTTGTAATCGGTCCCGTCAGGCGTGCCGAGATTGACCAGCAGGACACCGACCTTGCCTGATTTGACGGTCGGATGGTCGGCAGGACGGAGTGAAATATCTGCTGTCATTCTGGCCCCAACGCTCTTTGTCCCATCGGCTCATACGCAGCCTCGGGATCATGGTTCACCCTATAGAAAGAAAAGCCGGCCCGGGAAACCCCGGACCGGCCGATGTCATCGGGACAAATCGTCTTACTTGGCAGGAACCTCGATCTCCTTGCCGATCGTCAGATGATGCGGGTTCGGCTTGCCGTTGGCATCCGAAAGCTTCCGCCACAGCGTGCCATCGCCATAGAAGGTGACGGCGAGATCCCAGAAGGTATCGCCGGCAGCAATGACATGGGTGGACGGCGTCGTTGCGGCAGGCGCGGAGGCTGCCGGAGCCACAGTGGGCGCGGATGCTGCTGGTGCCGCAGGCGCAGGCTCGGTGTACGGTGCGGGTGCAGTTGGTGCGGGAGCGGGCGCGGCGGTTGGTGCAGGTGCCGCCGGCGCGGGGGCGGGAGCAGCCGGTTCGGTAGCGGGCGCCGGCGCCGCAGCTGCGGCAATTTCGGTGACGCGGCCGTCGGTGTAGGGCTTATAGGGCGAGTGGGCCGCCAGATATTCGGCGGTCACATCGGCAAGATCCGGACCGTAATCATAGGCATTCTTGCCTTCCTTGAAGATCGAATAGCCGTCGCCGCCGCCGCGCATGAAGTTGTTGGTGGCGACCTTGTAGGTCTTGGCCGGATCGATTGGAGCGAAGTTGTCGCCTTCCTTCACCTGGACATCGCTGACACGGCTGCCGACGGCCTTCGACTGGTCGAAGGAGAATTTCAGGCCGGCGACTTGCGGGAAACGTCCGGCGCCCTGGTCGATCTGACTGACACCATTTTCAAGCGCCTTGACGATATCAGCGCCGGTCGCCTCAAAAGTGGCGAGCGTATTCTGGAAAGGCAGGACGGTGATCACCTCGCCCTGGGTGACGTCGCCGCCGTCAATCGAGGCGCGCAGGCCGCCGCCATTCTGGAAGGCGATGGTGATGCCCTGGTTCTTGGTGCGGTCGAGCATGGCATCGGCCACCAGATTGCCCATCGAGCATTCCTTGACGCGGCAGACCTTGCGGTCGCCCTCGATCGGGCCTTCGGAGGAGCCGATCACCTTCTTGCGCAGTTCCTCGATCGGCTTTGCCAGTTCGGCAACACGGGCAATGACAGCCGGATCGGGCGTGAAGGTGGAATCGATCAGGATCGGGTCGCCCTTGGCGTCCTTGACGACGCCATTGTCGTCGAAATTGACGACGAGATCGCCGAGATACTTGCTGTAGGAGGCAGCCTGGACAACCGGCACCTTATAGCCGCCGGGATTGTCGACCATCGTCGGGTAAGGACCTTCGGCCTTCGGGTCGGTATTGGAGAGCAGGCTGTGGGAATGGCCGCCGACAACGACATCGACATCCGGGATCTTGGCGATCTGAGCGAGATCGCGGGGATAACCGACATGGGTCAGCGCGATGATCTTGTTGACGCCCTGGCCTTTCAGATCCTGAACGGCGGCGGTGATGCTCTGGACGTCGTCGGCAATCGTAACGTTCGGGCCGGGGGAGGACAGTTCGGGTGTATCGTTGGTGACGGCGCCGACGATGCCGATCTTCTGGCCGCCGACATCGAGAACCAGCGAAGGCTTGATCCGGTCGCCGAGCTTGGAGGCCGCCGCGGCCTTGACGTTCGCCGTCACGACCGGGAATTGCACCTTGTCGAGGAAGGTCGCAAGCCCGTCCTCGCTGTCGTCGAATTCATGGTTGCCGACGGTCATGGCGTCGAACTTCATCAGGTTGAGGAATTCGGCTTCGGCCGCGCCCTTGTAGGTCGTGTAAAAGAGCGAGCCCTGGAAATTATCGCCGGCATTCAGGAGAAGGACGTTCTTGCCCGACAGCGCCTGACGGCGTTGGTCGATCGCGGTCTTCAGACGGGCAGCACCCCCGAAGCATTCCTTCTTGCCCTCCTCCTCGGCCGAGCAGGTCGAGTCGAACTTGTTGATCGATTCGATGCGTGAATGGAAATCGTTGATATGAAGAATATTGAGTTCGTAATCCGCAAAGGCGGCACCCGCGCTCAGCGTCAGCATGGACGCGGTCAAAAGACCGAAGCTGAAAGACTTCGTCATCCCTGTTCTCCTATTGAGGCGAAAATCCCCCTGATCCTCGCCGATCCCTTCCATAATCCGCCGGAGCGATACCCAGCGTGCGGATGTTCCACCAGACGGTGTATGGCCGCAAGGAAAAGCTGGGCCAGAAGCGGTGCTTTCCAAGAGGGGCGGGGCAAAAAAGCAGGCGGGTTATCCCAGGCATTCGCCGTCGGCGGCGTTTCGGTAGAGTTCATGTGCCGCCTCGGCGATATTGGGAAGTGTGGCGAGTGCGACGATGAGGCAGATCAGGGAAACGGCGCGATGAAGGCGCCCGCCCGCTCGATAGGCGAGGAATGCGCCTGCGCCATAGATCAGGACGGCCGGCAGGGCGAAGATCAAGACTTGCAGCGGACCATCGCAATCGGGAGCGGCGATACCCTGGGCGCGATAGACATTGGCCGGCAAAACGACCGCGAGGGCCGCAAGCGGCATTGCGATCAGAAGCACGAGGTAACCGGCGAAGGCTTGGATGGTGCTACCCCGCAAGCCTATCGCCTCGTCTCTTCCTCAGCCGCGACGGGAAAGCGTGAACTGCGCGCCGGAATCCGAGGTGCAGTTAAGCTGGCTCGGATTGACCAGGGCGCAGTTCACCTTGGATTGGGTCTTGCGCACCAGTGAGGTCATATTGATCTCCACCAACGTCGGCGAGGTGTTGATATAGGTGCCGGAGGCGAGAAGCTGGTTGCTGTCGGTGGTGCGGGTGGTGAAGCTACCGCCCTGGAAGGTGGAGACGATGCCGTTCGGGTCGCTCCAGCTGCCTTCGACGCCGCTGGGAGCGGGCGCAGTTGCAACCGGCAGGGGGCGTGGTCCTGGCCCAACGCAGGCGGCAAGGGCTGCAGTTGCACCGACAAGAACGAGACCAGTTCTGATTTTCATAAGGCTTCTCCCGGCGAATCGTCGCGGCGGACCCCGCTTCAGTTCGGGCAAAACATGGCGTGCGCCCGCCCGGATGGCAAGTCTTGGAAGGTGGCGGCCGGCATTTATACAGCCGGCGTTACAAAAATGCCCGCCTTGCGGCGGGCATCGTCAAAGTTGCACTGACAGTCTCAGCGAACGAGGATGTTCTTGAACTGCCAGGGATCCTTGGTGTCGATATCCTCGGGGAAGAGGCCCGGACGGCCGTCGAGCGGGGTCCAGTCGGTGTAGTGGCCTTCGACTGGACCGAGATAGGGCATCTGCACTTCGAGGCAGCGCTTGTAATCGATCTCGTCGGCTTCGACGATGCCGGCGGTCGGGTTCTCAAGCGCCCAGACCATGCCGGCGAGAACGGCGGAGGTCACCTGCAGGCCGGTGGCGTTCTGGTAAGGAGCGATGCGGCGGGTTTCTTCCAGCGACAAGCGCGAGCCATACCAATAGGCATTCTTCTCATGGCCGTAGAGCAGGACGCCGAGTTCGTCGATGCCGTCTTCCAGCTCGTCCTCATCGAGAACGTGATGGACCGGCTGCGGCGTGCCGCCGTTGCCGAACATCTCGTGCAGCGAGAGCACGGCGTCGTTGGCCGGATGATAGGCGTAGTGGCAGGTCGGGCGGAAGGTCACTTCGCCGTCCTTGTCGCGGACCGTGAAGTAGTCGGCGATCGAGATCGACTCGTTATGGGTAACGAGGAAGCCGTATTGCGGGCCGGGGGTCGGGCACCAGGTGCGCACGCGGGTGTTGGCGCCCGGCTGCTCCAGGTAGATCGCCGCCTTGTTGCCCTTCTTGTGCTTCTTGGCGTTCTTCGGCATCCACTCTTCATGCGTGCCCCAACCGAGTTCGGCCGGCTGCAGGCCTTCGGAGATGAAGCCTTCGACGGACCAAGTGTTCCAGAAGACGTTGAGCGGCTTCGGGTGCTTGGTGCGCTGGGTGTCGCGTTCGGCGATATGGACGCCCTTGACGCCGAGCTTCTTCATCAGCTTGGCCCAGCCCTCGCGATCGTGCTGGTCCGGCTCGTCGAACTTCAGGCCGGTATCGTTGGCGAGGTTGACGAGCGCCTGCTTGACGAACCAGGAGACCATGCCCGGATTGGCGCCGCAGGTGGAGACAGCCGTGGCGCCGCCCGGGTTCTTCGCCTTTTCCTTGCGCACGGTTTCGCGCAGCGCGTAGTTGGTACGGTCGGCGTTGCTCATGCCCTTGTCGAAATAGAAGCCGAGCCAGGGCTCGACGACGGTGTCGACGTAGAGCACGTCATGCTTGCGGCAGAGCTTGATGAGGTCGAGCGAGGAGGTATCGACCGAGAGGTTGACGCAGAAACCCTGGCCTTCGCCTTCCGTCAGCAGCGGCTTCAGCAGTTCCTTGTAATTTTCCTTGGTGACATATTCCTTGATGTGGCGGACGCCGTGCTTTTTCAGGATCTCCATGTCGGAGGGCTCTTCGCGCGGGTCGATGACGACCATCCGGCTCTTGTCGAATTTGAAGTGGCGCTCGATCAGGGGCAGGGTGCCGCGGCCGATGGAGCCAAAGCCGATCATCACGATCGGACCGGTAATTTCGGCATATACCGGATAGTTGTGTTCCGTCATTCTTTTCTCCTGTGGAAGGGGACGAAGGCGTTCAGCCTGAAGAATTCTTTTGAAATTGCCGCAGAAATTGCGAGGTGACCGGCTCTAACCACAAAACGGCGTCACAATAAAGGGCGTTGACGGGGAAAGGGTCAAATATCGGGCGGGTGAGACGCTATGCTATCACCGTGCCCTGATGGAAAAGCATGCGCCAGTGCCCGTCCTCCTCCAGCCGCCAGATCGAACTGCGCAGCGTTCGTCTTTCGCTTCCGTCGGCATCGGTGTAGATGGCGCGATAGGTAAGGAGCACAATGTGCTCGGCGAGTCTTTGGGTTTCGAAGTGCTCGCCGCGTGACGTACCCGTTCGTTTCTCGGCCAGAAGCGCTGATACGATGACGTCGAAGGTATAGAGTCGTCCCGAGCTGCCGATTTCACGGAAGTCGCGCGAGAGCAGTGCCGTCAACATCTCGCGTGAGGCGCGAACGGAGGGCTCGAAGAGTTTTTCTTCGAGTTCCTTCAGATGGGCGGTAAGGGCGTCCATGATCGGCTCCGGTCAATTCAGCGCTTCAAGATCTCCAGCCCTTCGACCGCCGTCGTCACGGCGAGCTCTGTGATCTCGTATTCAGCGACGCCGTGGATGGTAAAGGGGTCGGCGGCGACATAGGCTTCGATCGCGGCGCGCTCGCCGATCGCCAGGACCACGCCGCCGGTGCGGGGCACCTTGCGGCCGGAGGCGAGAAACCAGCCCTTGTCGTATCCTTCTCTTACCCATGCCATGTGAGTATCCATGTGCCTGTCGGCTTCGTCGTTGGATTTGAGATAGGTGAGGGAGAGGATGAACATGATCAGCTCCTGATGAGATTTGCACGGATCAAGCCGCGCAACGAGTTTCCGACATAAAGCCCGCCGTCATCGAGATCGGCAGGTGTCAATCGGCCGACACGAGCCTTGCGCCCACAGATGAGTTCGGTGCGCAGCACGCCAGCGAGTAGACCGCAGGAGATGGGCGGCGTGCGCAGAATGCCGCTACCGTTGTCCAGGAAGATGGAAGTGATGGTGCCCTCGCAGACTTCGCCGCGCTCATTCAAAAGGATGACCTCATCGGCTTCGGGTGCCGTATATTCAGCGCGGGCGCTTTCATAGATGGCGCGGCGCGTGGTCTTGACGCGCAGCAGCTTATCAGAGGAATCAAGGCGGGTCCTGGCGATACGGACGGTCCAAACGGCCTCCGGCGCCAGCGGGACGAAGGGGGCGCTCGTCACCGCGATGCGGCCTTGCTGGTCGAAAGTCATGCGGACGCGCAGCGGAGCCACCGCCTCTGCTACGGCTTCATCGAGCTTTGCTGCCGCATCGATCGGCTGCGGGAAGCCGAGGCGGCGGGCGGAGCGGGACAGCCGGGCGAGATGCAGGTGCAGGCGGATGAAGCCTTCGTCAGGTTGCCAGCGCAGCGTTTCGATCAGCGAAAAATCGGTCATCGAGCGATCCATTGGTCTCCGACGGCGAAGCGGGCCTTGAGCAGGCATTCGTCATATTCGGCCTCGGCGGTCGAATCGAAGACAATGCCGCCGCCGACATTGAAGACCGCCCTACCGCCTGCAAAAAGCGTGACGGTGCGGATGGCGACGGAAAAACGCATGGCGCCGCTTGGCGAGATCATGCCGATCGCGCCGCAATAGGCGTCGCGCGGGGCATCTTCGAGGGCGTGGAGAATTTCCATTGCCCGGATCTTCGGCGCGCCGGTGATCGAACCGCAGGGAAAGAGGGCGGCAAAGATATCGCGGATCGAAAGCCCGGGGCGCAGCCTTGCCTGCACATGGCTCACCATCTGGTGGACGGTTGGATAAGTCTCGACTTCGAAGAGCTTCGGGACGTCGAGCGTGCCGACTTCGGTGATGCGGGAGATATCGTTGCGCAGGAGATCGACGATCATGCGATTTTCGGCCTGCGTCTTGATATCGGCACGCATGGCCGCGATGATTTCGGCATCCTCGGCGGGGGTGGCGCCGCGTTTTGCCGTTCCCTTCATCGGGTGGGTTTCGATCCAGCCCTCTTCGTCGATGCGGAAGAAGAGTTCGGGTGACCGCGACAGGATGACCGGGCCGCCGAGATCGACGAGCGCGCCGTATTTGACCGGCTGGCGTTCGATCAGCGACCAGAAGGCGGCGCGGGGATCGCCATTCCACCGAGCCTCGACCGGCATGGTGAGGTTCGCCTGATAGGCGTCGCCGAGCCGCAGGTGTTCGTGGAGGCGGTCGAAGCGCTCTTTATATATAGTGAAATCCCAGGCGGCTTTCGGCGCGGTGAGGAATTCCTCGTTTTCCAAACGCTGTTTGGGCTGAGCAAGAGGATGCGTACTCGGCTGCGGGGCGTCAAAGACGCCGAAACAAAGCAGCGGCGTTTCGCGATCCTGCTCGGCGAAGGGAGCGAGTTTTTCTTCGAAGAAGTATCCGGCCTCGTAGGCCATGTAGCCCGCAAGCCATTTGCCCTCGGTCTTGGCCTCTTCCATCCTGACAAGGCCTGCAAAGAATTCAGCGCGCGTCCTGGCGATGATGATCTCAGCCGGCTCGGCGAAAAGCATCACCTGGCCGGTCGCGTCGTCGCGGAAGAGAATATAGGGTTGGTCAGCCACGCAACGCTTTCAGTTTGTTCTGCTCTCATTGCCCAAAATGCGATTGGGAGCGTGAGACATTTTCTCTCTTCTCCCCGAGGGGAGAAGAGACTCGCAGCTGCCCTTTCCGCTCTTGGCGAAGAGAATTTCAGCTCTTATCCAAAGCTTCCAGTTCGTCGATCAGCCCTTCGATCATCGACAAGCCCTGGCTCCAGAACGACGGATCGGTGGCGTCGAGGCCGAAAGGCTTCAAGAGTTCCGAGTGATGCTTGGTGCCGCCGGCCTTCAGCAGCTCGAAATACTTTTCCTGAAAGCCCTTCTCGGCCTTCTGGTAGACGGCATAGAGCGAATTCACCAAGCAATCGCCGAAGGCATAGGCATAGACATAGAAGGGCGAGTGGATGAAGTGGGGGATATAGGCCCAGTAGGTCTCATATCCTTCCGAAATGTTGATCGCCGGCCCGAGGCTTTCCGATTGGACGGAGAGCCAGAGTTCGCCGATGTCGTCGGCAGTCAGTTCGCCTGCTTTGCGGGCGGTGTGCAGTTTGCGCTCGAATTCGTAGAAGGCGATCTGGCGCACGACCGTATTGATCATGTCCTCGACCTTCTGGGCGAGCATCGCCTTGCGCTCGCGCTTGTCGGTGGTCTTTTCCAGGAGCGCGCGGAAGGTCAGCATCTCACCGAAGACGGAAGCGGTTTCGGCAAGCGTCAGCGGCGTCTGGCACATCAATGCGCCCTGCGCGCCGGCCAAAACCTGGTGGACGCCGTGGCCGAGTTCATGGGCGAGTGTCATTACGTCGCGCGGCTTGCCCATGTAATTGACGAGCACATAGGGATGGGCCGAGGGAACCGTCGGATGGGCGAAGGCGCCGGGTGCCTTGCCGGGGCGGACGGGCGCGTCGATCCACTGCTCGTCGAAGAAGCGCCTGGCGATATCAGCCATCTCGGGGGCGAAATTGCCGTAGGCGGAAAGCACGGTGTCTTTCGCCTCGGGCCAGGAGATGACGGCGGTTGAGGTTTCCGGAAGAGGCGCGTTGCGGTCCCAGAAATTCATCTGCTCCATGCCGAGCCATTTCGCCTTCATCTTGTAATAGCGGTGCGAAAGGCGGGGATAGGCTTCGCGGACGGCCGCAGCCAGTGCATCGACGACCTCGCGCTCGACGCGATTTGCGAGATGCCTGGAGTCGGCGATATCCTCGAAGCCGCGCCAGCGGTCGGAGATATCCTTGTCCTTGGCGAGCGTGTTGGTGATCAGCGTGAAGACGCGGATATTGGCCTTGAAGGTTTCGGCGAGCGCCATGGCCGCCTGGCGGCGCACCTCGGGATCTTTCTCCTGCAGCATGTTGAGAACCACTTCGAGCGGCAGTTTTTCGCCATCGATCTCGTAACGAAGTTCCGCCATGGTTTCGTCGAAGAGCCGGTTGAAGGCGGCGGCCGAGGTCATCGACTTTTCGAGGAAGAGCTGCTCCAGCCTGTCGTCGAGCTGGTAGGGCTTGTCTTTCCTGAGATCGACCAGCCATGGGCGATAATGGCCGGCGGCGGGGTCATTGGCCATGCAGGCGTCGATCACGGCGTCGTCGACGCGGTTCAGTTCCAGCGCGAAGAACAGCAGATGGCCGGAAAATTCGGTAATCTTGGTCTGCACGTCGCCGTAGAGCTTGCCGTTTGCCGGGTTGGTGGTGTCGGAGAAATAGGTGAGGCCGGCAAAGGAGCCGAGGCGGCCCATCAGATCATCAAGCGCCTCATATTCCTTCAGTGCGGCGCCGATGCCGTCGTCGCCGGTTTTCGTCGCCGCTTCGGCGAGCCTGCCCTTCCACTTTTCTTCAAAGGCGGTTGCCGCCTTGCCGGCTTTTTCCATGTCGGCGACGAAGGCGGTGGAGGTGGCGGAGGGATAGAGATCCTGCAGCTTCCAGACCGGCAGGTCGCCAAGCGCGGGATCGGCGGCCCCAGCTGGCACTGCTGCCGACAAGAGAAGGCCGGCGTGCGGGAGCTTGATTTTCATGGGCGCAATTCCTCTCCACTTTTATAACAGGTCTGTTTGTCTAAGCGCGCAAAGGCCCGGCATCAAGGGGCTTTCGAAGCATGAAAGGCCTCGCTTCGGCACGAAAACGACCCGTTATGATCGTTAAAATGCAATTATTTCTCAAAACTGGATGTTCAAGCCTTCCTGTCAGAGTGCGCTTCATGGTTTCGCATGAAGTGAGGCGACAATGACCGGTTACAATGAGCTCAAGGGAGCAGGACAAATCCTCGTGGTCGAGGACGACCCCGTGCAGCGCCGCCTGCTCAAGAACGCAATCGAGCGTCACGGCCATGTCGTGCACCAGGCGGAAAACGGCCGTATCGGCCTTGAAATGGTCAAACGAGACAGCGGCCTGTTCAACGTCATCGTGCTCGACCTGATGATGCCCGAGATGACGGGCCTCGAATTCCTCGACGCGCTCCATGAATTCGGCACGCAGATCCCCGTCATCGTGCAGACGGGACAGGGCGGTATCGAAACCGTGGTGCAGGCGATGCGCGCCGGCGCTTTCGATTTCGTCGTCAAGCCGGTCTCGCCCGAACGGATCGCCACCTCGATCTCGAATGCAATGAAGCTCGACCAGCGCGAGGTGAAAGCGCGGGCCGGACGCCGGTCACGCTCGGGCTCCGTCGGCTTCGACGATATCGTTTCGGCAAGCCCGGCGATGCTCCGCGTCATCGATCTCGCCCAGCGGGCGGCCCAATCCAACATTCCCGTCGTGCTCGAAGGCGAATCCGGCGTCGGCAAGGAGCTGGTGGCGCGCGCCATCCAGTCCGGCGGCGACCGTTCGAACAAGCCGTTCGTCACCGTCAATTGCGGTGCCATCCCGCATAATCTCGTCGAGAGCATCCTCTTCGGCCACGAGAAGGGTGCGTTTACCGGCGCGACCGAGCGTCATATCGGCAAATTCATGGAAGCCGACGGCGGCACCATCTTCCTCGACGAAATCGGCGACCTGCCGCTCGAGGTTCAGGTGAAGCTTCTGCGCGCCGTGCAGCAGGGCGAGATCGAGACCGTCGGCGCGCGCACCGCGCACAAGGTTAATGTCCGGTTGATTTCGGCGACCAACAAGGATCTGATCGAGGAGGTCAAGAACGGTCATTTCCGTGAGGATCTCTATTATCGCCTCAACGTCTTCCCGATCACCATTCCGGCGCTGCGCAAGCGCAAGGAAGACATTCCGCATCTGGTTCGCGTTTTCGCCGACCGTTTCTCCAGCGAGCAGAAGAACGGCCGCCGCATGACGGTCAACGCCGGCGCGCTGGCGCTGCTGACCGCCTATGACTGGCCGGGCAATATCCGCCAGCTCGAAAACGCGATCTTCCGCGCGGTCGTTCTGGCCGAAGGGCCGGAACTGACGGAGGCCGATTTCCCGCAGATTGCCGCCCAGCTTCCGGAATATGACGTGGTGGATCACCTGGCACTCGTTGCCGACAATACCGGTCTCGATCCAGAGGAGGCCTATGGGGAGGACTACAGGGCGTCTATGCAGGGGGAGGTGCACCACCGCCTGCCTGAGCCCTCCGGAAATGCGATCGCCAGCGTCAATCCCTCGGGCGACGTGCGCAAGCTTGCCGATGTCGAGGAGGAACTCATCCGATTCGCACTCAAATTCTATCGTGGCCAGATGAGTCAAGTGGCGCGCAAACTTGGCATCGGTCGGTCCACGCTTTATCGCAAGCTCAAGGATTACGGTATAGACCCCGACAATCCCCAGAAAGATGCGGCTTAAGCGCTTTTTGTTAAGACTAAGGCAACCACGATTTGTTACTGATCATAAACCACTTGTTAGTGGCTCGTTCACTATGTAAAGAAAAGGTTGATCATGTGTGGCATTTTTGCCATCGTGTGACCGCATTTGACAGTCATCTGGGACAGTACGGGACATTGTCTGTCTGACGGGGATCGAGTTGCCGAATCTGAATGGGAATTCCAAGCCTTCGCGCTTGAGCTGGCGTTCTTTGTGCGCCGACATCTGCGGAAAGGCAATGAGGACGGCAGCGGCCGCCCTTCTTGCGCTTGCAGTTTCCTCACCAGTATTCGTTGGTACGCCTTCGCAGGCAGCGGGCGACACCCGCAGCCTCAAGCTCTATTTCATCCATACCGGCGAAAAGGCCGTCATCACTTACAAGCGCAACGGCAAGTTCGACCCCAAGGGTCTGGAGCAGCTGAACCGATTCCTGCGTGACTGGCGAAAGAACCAGCCGACGAAGATGGATCCGCGCCTGTTCGACCTGATCTGGGAAGTCTATCGCCAGAGCGGTTCGAGGGACTACATCAACGTCGTCTGCGGCTTCCGTTCGCCGGCGACCAACGAGATGCTGCGCGGCCGCTCGCGCAACTCGGGCGTCGCCGAAAAGAGCCAGCACATGCTCGGCAAGGCGATGGACTTCTTCATTCCCGACGTCAAACTCGCGACGCTGCGCGGCATCGGCATGAAAATGCAGGTCGGCGGCGTCGGCTTCTATCCGAAATCGGGCTCTCCTTTCGTGCATATGGATGTCGGCGGCGTTCGCGCCTGGCCGCGCATGAGCCGCGACGAACTCGTCCAGCTTTTCCCGAACGGCAACACGATTCATATTCCGGCCGACGGCAAGCCGCTGCCGGGCTACCAGCAGGCGATGGCCGACTATAAGCGCCGCGTCAGCGGTACGCAGATCGAGATCGCCAGCGCTTCAGAATCGTCGCCGAAGCACAAGACGCTGTTTGAAGCGCTCTTTGGCGGTGGGGCGGACGAGCAGGAAGACGATTCGGATGATTCCGCTCCCGTGGCCGTCGCCAAGGCGACGCCGCCGAAGGCCGAACCCGCTCCCGTCCCTGCGGAACCGCAGCAGACCGAGGTCGCCGATCTGAACGCACCGGTGCCGCAGGTTCGCCCGGCATTCAGCAACCAGCCGGCCGGCAGCGAAGTGGCGAGCGCGCTCGTAGCGCCGTCGTCGGGTAATGCCGCCCAGCAGGCCCTTGCCGCAGCGCTTCCCACCGATGCTCAACCGCAGCAGTTTGCCGATCTCAGCGCCTATAGCATTCCGGTTCCTTCGCTGCTTGGTCAGCGCCGCGCGCCTGGCGACGCCGAGGTCGCGTCGATCGATCCGAACATGCAGAACGGACTGCCGGTTCCGACGCCGGTTGAACGCCCCGCCGTTGCTGAGAACCTGCTTGCCGCCGCCAATGCCGACCCGGAAGCGGAGGCCGACGAGGCCGATCAGGATGAGCTCTCTCCTGCTGTCGCAGATGCGCTTGAGCAGCAGAACAACAAGGCTGCGCAAAGCGAAGTTGCCTCGCATCAGCCGCAGATGAGCGTGGAGCAGGCAATCGCCGCCGCGATGCCGCAAAAGGCGCCCGCCGCAAAGCCGACACTGCAGGTCGCTGCGTTGGCGCCGGTGACGAAATCGGCAAGCTTTGGCGACGGCTTTGACGCGCCGGCTGCCGAAGGCGCCGCAGCGCAGGGCCTCCCGACCAAGGGTGGCCGCCCGACGCAGAAGGAAGCCGCCGTAGCGGATGCCAGCCGCGCGACTGTTCGTACCGAGCCGAAACTGACGCAGAAGATGATCTCGCAGTGGGCGCTGACCAATGCCCGCCTCGAAATGGCTTCCAAGCAGGTCAAGGCGCCGCGCTTCGTCAGCCAGACGATGCGTGCCCAGCCGACCGCCGTTTATGCCGAGGGCTTCAACGTCAAGACCGCCTCGGTCGATCCAGCCCGCTTCAGCGGCACGGCCGTCAATTTCATGGAAGTACGCAAGTTCAACACCAATTGAGCTTGCCGATCATTGAAGTATAGAAGCTGCCGAGGCGATCGGCAGCTTCTAGCCAATTGCCGGTTCCATGGACGCAATAGCGCGTGGCCCGCTCGAGCTGGAACGCCGCAGCCATTATCCTTGCCGAAAATACCTTCCTGAAGCATTCTGCGCGCTCAAGCCTCTTGGGGATCAACGGGAGAGAACGTTGTGACAGAGTGTGCCATGCCAGCCGCATCGATGATTAGACGCGCGCGCCGATCCGACGCTAGAGCCTTGTCCAGCTTCGCAGCGCGACTATTCCGAGACACCTACGACAGCAGCACGGAAGCGTCCGATCTCGAATCCTATATCGGCAAGAATTTCAGCGCGGAACGCCAGGAGGACGAGATCGCCGACCCCTCAGCCGCCGTTTTTGTCGCGATGGCCGATGATCTGATCATTGGATATGCGCATGTCGTCGCGCGCTCGGGCGATGGACGCTCTGCTCGTCTCAATCGAATTTACGTCGACGCCGAGTGGAGGGGGAGCGGATTGGCCAGCGGTCTTCTCGACGCCGTTGTCGGCGAGGCCGGGCAGCGTGGCGCAACGCATTTGGAACTGACGGTATTCGAACGGAACAGCCGAGCCTTGGCGTTCTACAAGCGGGCCGGATTTGCTGCGATAGGCAGCACCACATTCATGGTTGGCGAGGACCCGCAGACTGACGTGGTGATGCAATTGGACTTGAGCAAGCAGCTTAACGGTGGTTCAGCCTGAGAAAGAAAAGCCGCTGGATCGCTCCAGCGGCTTGTCGACATCTGCAGTGTCGGCGGATCAGCCTTCCGGCGGCGCCTCGATCATGCCGAGCGCGTGCAGGTAGGTGTCGAGGATCGCTTCCTCTTCCATACGCTCCTGCTCGTCCTTCTTGCGCAGTGCCACGACCTTCTTCAGGATCTTGGTATCGAAGCCCATTCCCTTGGCTTCGCCGTAGACGTCCTTGATGTCGTCGGCGATGGTCTTCTTTTCTTCTTCCAGGCGTTCAATGCGCTCGATGAAAGCGCGAAGCTGATCGCGGGCGACGCCATGAGCATCAGACATCGTGTTCTCCTGATTGGATGATCAATTTTTGGATGCCAGTGACTGCCGCGAAAGCGGCGTCCCGGTCAAGCCTGTTCGCGGCCGCCTGAGCTATTTGTGTGGGTTGTTCAGTTCAAAAGCAGCCTTTTGCACAGGCGAGGCCTCGTTCTGGTGGAGTTTTTTCCAGTCCTCGTAAGGCATGCCGTAGACCATCTCGCGTGATTCGTCCCTGCTGATCGCGACGTCTTCGGCCTCGGCGGCTTCGCGGTACCAGTTCGACAGGCAGTTGCGGCAGAAGCCGGCCAGATTCATCAGGTCGATGTTCTGGACGTCGCTGCGTTCACGAAGATGTGCGACGAGACGGCGAAAGGCGGCGGCCTCGAATTCGGTCTGCTGTTCCTTGCTGAGCGCTGTCATCTCGCTTCCTTTCGATCAATAGGGGCCGGTGCGCGACAGGTGCACGTCATATGCGTGCAAGGCGGGATCGGCATTCATCGCCGCAAAGATCGGCGCCAGGCGCTCAGCCCATGCCGATATGCCGGCCTCGTCCGAGATCAGGTCCTGGCGCACCTCGAGCAGCGCGTGCGGAATGCCTGTGATCATGCAGTGACGGTACATGGTATCGCCCTTCAGCGCGCCGTCATAGGGTTCATTGTCGCCGACGACGAGATCAGGATCGGCGCGCAGCATGTCGAGCAAAGGGCCGACGGCGCGCCGGTCGCTATCCCAGAGGACCGCAGCGTGCCAGGGGCGGGGGACGCTCTTCCAGGCCGGCGTGAAGGAATGCAGCGACAACACCAGCGGCGCCCGGCCGGTGGCGTTCGCCACCTTGTCGATCGTTTCGGCCACGGCGCCGTGATAGGGGCGATGGAAGGTTTCGATGCGGTAATCCCATTCCTGCGGGGTGATCGGATGGTTGCCTGATATGACGGCGCCGTCTGATATTTTCATGATCAGCGTCGGATCGTCCTCGCCGCGGTTCGGGTCGATCAGCAGCCGCGAGAAGCCGCCGAGCACGGCGGGCACGCCGAGCCTTTCCGAAAGCTGTCGCGTCAGCCCCTCGATGCCGATGTCATAGGCGATGTGGCGGGTGAAGGCCTGTTCCGGCAGGCCGAGCCTTTCATATCGGGCGGGAAGACGGTTCATCGCGTGATCGGCGAGGATCACCATGCCTTTGTCATGTTTTCCGGATAGGATTTCGAAGGATTGGAAGTCGTCCATGAAGGAATTGCCGTTCGTCATTGCGCAGTCGGGCTCAGTGATCGCATGTGCCTGCGGCAGGTTCAAGCGCGGCGGCGGCGTGAGGCGGATATGAACCGTCAGCGAACAGTGTTATGAAAGGAAATATAATCGATTAGCATTGCGTTGACTTTCGCCTGATGGCGGCGCAAGAAGACACGGATACGAATAACCGTGGAGCTATTTGGGAGCCGTGTTGATCCAAGCCGCGCCAAGTTTCCTCACGCGGTCCGGGCCGCTGGTCCGTCTCGCTTTGTTCGCTCTTGCAGCCGCCATGCCGTTCTTCATCGCAGATGCTGCGCGCGCGGATTTCCGCGTCTGCAACGGAACGCAGAATCTCGTCGGCGTCGCGATCGGATACCGGGCCAAGGACGGCTGGATAACGGAAGGCTGGTGGCAGGTGCCGGCCACCACCTGCGCCACGCTGATCGAGGGAGAGTTGCAGTCGCGCTATTATTACCTCTACGCAGAGGACGCCGCCCGGGGAGGACGATGGACGGGTGACGTGCAGATGTGCGTGGCGGAAAACGAATTCAAGATCACGGGCGTGCAGGATTGTTATGCCCGGGGTTACCAGAAGATGGGATTCAAGGAATACGATACGGGCCGCCAGGGTAGCTGGATGGTTCAACTCTCCGACACCCCAGGGACGCAAGAAAGCCAGAATTGATGAAGCGTAATCGCAAAATTAAAATCCTCGCCACCCTCGGGCCCGCCTCCTCCGAGGAATCGATGATCGAGAAGCTGCACCAGGCCGGTGCCGATGTCTTCCGCATCAATATGAGCCATGCGAGCCACGACCTGATGCGTACGCTCATCCAGCGCATCCGCTCGGTCGAAGCGCGCTCCGGCCGGCCGATTGGCATTCTGGCCGACCTGCAGGGACCGAAACTGCGCGTCGGCAAATTCGCCGACAGCAAGGTCGATCTGAAACCCGGCCAGACCTTTACGCTCGACAACAACGAAGCGCTCGGCGACGCCACGCGCGTCTATCTGCCGCATCCCGAGATCCTGGAATCGGTGCAGCCGGGCCATCGCCTGCTGATCGACGACGGCAAGCTCGCGCTGCGTGCCGAAAAGTGCGACGGCAAGAGCATCGTCACCACCGTCATTTCGGGCACGCGCATCTCCGACCGCAAGGGCGTCAGCCTTCCCGACACCCTGCTCGGCGTCGGCGCGCTGACGGACAAGGACCGTGCCGACCTCGACGCCGTGCTCGCCACCGACGATGTTGACTGGGTGGCGCTTTCCTTCGTCCAGCGTCCCGACGACCTTGCCGAAGTCCGCAAGATCGCCCGCGGCCGCGTCGGCCTGATGTCGAAGATCGAAAAGCCGCAGGCTCTCGAGCGCATCGAAGAGATCATTGAGCTTTCCGACGCCTTGATGGTCGCCCGCGGTGATCTCGGCGTCGAAATGCCGCTCGAATCCGTTCCCGGTATCCAGAAGCAGCTGATCCGCGCCTGCCGCCGTTCGGGCAAGCCGGTGGTCGTCGCCACGCAGATGCTGGAATCGATGATCTCCGCGCCGGTGCCGACACGTGCCGAAGTCTCCGACGTTGCCACCGCCGTCTTCGAAGGTGCTGACGCCGTCATGCTCTCGGCTGAATCGGCCTCGGGGGACTATCCCGTCGAGGCCGTCGCGACCATGGCCTCGATTGCCAGCGCCATCGAGCGCGAGCCGCATTATCCCGGCATCATCTATGCCCAGCGTGCCCAGCCGGAAGCGACCGGCGCCGATGCGATCTCCCTCGCCGCCCGCCAGATTGCCGAGACGCTGAAGCTGTCGGCGATCGTCTGCTACACTTCGTCGGGCACAACGGGCCTTCGCGCCTCGCGCGAACGCCCGCAGGTTCCGATCCTGGCGCTGTCGCCGATCATCAAGACGGCGCGCCGCCTTGCCATCGTCTGGGGCCTGCATTGCGTCGTCACTCATGATGCGACCGATCTCGACGACATGGTCAACCGCGCCTGCCGCATCGTCGCGGACGAAGGCTTCGGCAAGCCGGGCGACCGCATCATCATCTCGGCCGGTGTGCCGCTCGGCACGCCCGGCGCCACCAATATGATCCGCATCGCCTATATCGGTTCCGACGGCCAGAGCGGCATCTGATTCGACCGCATCCCTTGGGAAGCCCGCTGCCTGAAGAGGCGGCGGGCTTTTTTGTTCATGGGATCGGCATTGCCAGGAACTGCGGAGCGTGCAAGTTTCGATTCCCAGATCAAAGAAATAGAGCACGAGACCGAAAACCGCTCACACTTTTCGGTATCGTGCTCCGGTTGGGAGGGGCATATGGATATCGTCACGCTTCTGGCTTTTGCAGCCGTTTCCTTCGTCGGCATCGCCACACCGGGGCCGACGGTGCTGCTGGCGCTGACCAACGGTTCGCGGCATGGCCTGCGCCGGGCGGTTGCCGGCATGATCGGCGCGGTGCTTTCCGATTTCGTGCTGATTGGCGCCGTGGCGATCGGGCTCGGCGCGCTGCTTGCGGCATCGGAATTCTGGTTCTCGATGCTGAAATGGGCCGGCGCTGCCTATCTCGCCTTTCTCGGCATCATGCTGCTGCGCTCGAAGGGCACGATCGATGCGGCGCTGAACGCCGGTGCGTCGGTGGGCGCGAGATCGACCTTTTCGATCGGGCTCAAGAGCTTCATGGTGGCGGCGACGAACCCGAAAGGTTATCTGTTCTTCTCGGCCTTCCTGCCGCAGTTCATCGATCCGACCCAACCGCAGGCGAGGCAATATGCGCTGCTCGCGCTCGTCTTTGCCGCGCTCGATTTCATCATCATGTTCGGCTACGCCTTCTTCGGCTCGCAGGCGGTGCGCTTCCTGAAGACGTCGGGCGCCTTGTGGCTGGAACGGGCCTGCGGCGGCGCGCTGCTGGCGCTTGCCGGCTCGCTCGCCTTCTATCGCCGCGCGACCGCCTGAGCTCAGAATCAAGGCAGGGACAGATGGCCGACGCGATAGGCCTGCATGCGCTCGTCGATTTCGGGCATATCTTTCCATAGCCTGAAGCGCACTCGCGTCCATGTCGTCGGTTCGAAACCGGAGACGAAGGCGAGCGCTCTGCCTGTCGCGAGATCGGCTTCGGCCTCAGCGCTCTCGGCATGACGGATCTCGGCGAGCGGCGCGTAGGCCTCCGTTCGCAGAATAGTGCAGGTCGCGAACCTGGCCGCAGCGATCTCGGGCGAGATATCAGCCCGCCAGACGATCCAGGTTCTGACCTGCGGCCAGCCGAAGGCGCCGGTGAGCGCTTGGAATCCGGGACTGCAGAGAAAGTCGCTTGCCCCTTCCGGCTTTTGCCAGAGATAGAAGGGCGCATAGAGATTGTCGCGGCTGCCGAATTCGTTCCTGCGGGCGCTGAGATAGGCCTTGAAGCCGAGATTGGGGAAGCCGTCGAGGAGCGGTCCCTTGTCGCGGATGCGGCGGTCGATGATCGACATGTCGTAATCGGCGGGCAGTGTGAAGCCGTATTGCATGGCGATCATGGCCGTCTCTCCACATGATCCAGCCATTCGACGGCGCTGCCGTTTTCACTAGGCTGGATGCTGACATAGCTGAACGGGCTGTCATTGGCCGCGCCATGCCAGTGGCGCTCGCCGGGTGCGAACCAAACCGCGTCGCCGGCTCGCAAGTTTTCGACGGGACCGCCCTCGTTCTGCGCAAGTCCCCGTCCCGAAAGCACATAGAGCAACTGGCCCTTGGGGTGCGTATGCCAGCGGGTGATCGTGCCGGGATCGAGCGTGGCGCGCATTGCAGTGTTCTCGCCGTCGCCGCCTTCGAGCAGCATCTCCACCCAAAAGGGCGCCGTTGCCACGCCCTCCGGCGAGCGGACCGCCTTGCCGGGATGGCTCACGGTCATCGTCTTCGGGTTCGAAGGGCTCATTGCCGGCCTCCGACCGCCTGAAGCCGCCAATCCGGATCGGTCATCTGGGCGATGCCGTTGCCGAAGGACCAGTCATCAGGCGCGCTGGTGCTGATGACGATCATGACGTCTTCCGGCCGGAGGCCCGGCGAGACCGCCAGGAGATCGGTGAGCCGCCGATAGAGCGCCGCCTTCATCTCTGCCGGGCGAGGTCTGCCTATGGTGATCGAGATGTAGACGAAATCGTCGGAGCGCGGGCCGGCGAGATAGCTGCGGTCGAAGATCAGCTCGTTCTCGTCATGCTGGTGGATGGCCTGGAAGCGATCGTTTTCGGGAACGTCGAAAGTCTCGACCAGGGCGCGCTGGATATTGTCGGCGAGGGCCACAAGATAGTCCGGCGACTTGCCTTTGCGAAGAGAAATGCGAACGAAGGGCATCGGGATCTCCATGTTCTAGCCGTTCACCGGCCTTGACAATGAAACCATTGCACAGCACGATAATGCTGAAAATCAGAATTTTGTGGATAGACGATCCTGAAAATCAGGACTGTGTGATGCGACGGACGATCTTCGACCTCGATGTGCTTCGAACTTTTTCCACCGGCATGGAGCTCGGCAATTTTGCCAAGGCCGCAGAAAAGCTCGGGCGGTCGACCTCCGCGGTCAGCGCACAGTTGAAGAAGCTGGAGGAGCAGGCCGGCACACCAATCTTCCGCAAGGCGGGGCGTGGGCTGACGCTGACCGATGCCGGCGAGACGATGCTTGGCTATGCCAGACGGCTGCTGGAACTCAACGATGAGGCGGCGGCGGCCGTGCACAGCGTCGAACTGGAGGGCTGGGTGCGGCTCGGCCTGCAGGAGGATTTCGGCGAGACCCTGCTGCCCGAAGTGCTCGGCCGTTTCGCGCGCGCCCATCCGAAGGTGCGCATCGAGGCGCGGGTGGTGCGCAATGCCGAACTGCTCGAACGCGTGACCTCGGGCAAGCTCGATCTGGCGCTCGCCTGGAGCGATGGCACGTTGACGGCGCATTGCGAGACGATCGGCGAGGTGCCGATGCGCTGGATCGGGCCTGCCGAGGGCCCCGGCTGGCACGCCGCAAGTGGCGAACCGATGCCGCTCGCCTCGCTGGAGGCGCCGTGCCTGCTGCGCAGTGCCGCGACCCGGGCACTTGATGAGGCAGGCATTTCCTGGCGGCTCGCTTTCGTCAGTCCCAGCCTCGGCGGCCTCTGGGCCGCGACGGCCGCAGGCCTCGGTCTCACCATCCGCACGCCGATCGGCCTGCCGGCGAAGGTCCGGCCGCTGGAACCCGAGGCTATCGGCTTGCCTGATCTGCCGAAGCTCGGCCTGGTCCTGCATCGGGCGGAAGCCGAACCGCAGCCGGCCGCAGCGCGTCTCGCCGCGCTCGTGCTGCAATCGGTGCAGGGCGCCGTGCGAGAGGCAAGTTGATTCCCGGCATTGACCCTTCGGACGCATGCCTATAGCCTCGAAGCACTATGACGATGCTCACTCTCAATATCGCTTCGGTCTTCTTCTTGAGCCGCTAACGGCGCTGCCTTCGGGCGTATGGAAGACGCGGCCGCATCCAGCCTTCACGGCTGGTGTATTGCCGTGGACTGTAACCACCTGCATCCGGCCAAAGAAGAGCCCCGCAGGTTTGGCAATAGAGAGATATTTTCATGACATCAGCTGTTTATCCGCCGGCGCTGAGCGCTGTGCAGATCGAGCAATTCATCGAGAATGGTTTCGTCAGGATCGATGATGCGTTTTCCAGCACACTGGTCGAAGAAGCCCGCGCCATCATGTGGCGCGACATTCCCTTTGATGCGAATGATCCAAAGACCTGGACGCAGCCGGTCGTGCGGCTTGCCGGCTATGGCGGTGGGCCTTTCGAGAAGGCCGTGAATACACCCGTTCTGCATTCCGCTTTCGACCAGCTCGTTGGCGCCGGGCGCTGGGAGCCGCGCAATGGGCTCGGCAGTTTTCCAGTCCGCTTTCCCCATCCCGATGATCCGGGCGATGCCGGTTGGCATGTCGATGTGAGCTTTCCCGGCGAGCATTCCGATCCGAATGAGCAACGGGACTTTTCCGCCTGGCGAGTGAACATCACCTCGCGCGGACGGGCGCTCCTGATGCTCTTTCTATTCTCGGATGTCGGGCAGGAGGATGCACCGACCCGCATCCGCGTCGGTTCGCACAAGGATATCGCACGCCTGCTGGCACCGGCGGGCGAGGCGGGAATGGCGCATCTCTGGCTGGAGCATGTGGGGGAGGACCGACCGGTGGCGTTGGCGACAGGTCCGGCAGGCACGGTATATCTATGCCATCCGTTCCTCATCCATGCAGCGCAGATGCACCGCGGCACGGAGCCGCGCTTCATGGCGCAGCCAGGCCTTGCGCCTTCCGAACCTCTTCGGCTCGAACGGGAGGACGGCGCCTATTCGCCGGTCGAGATCGCAATCCGCCGGGCACTTCAGCGGTAGCGAACAGAAAGCACCCGGCCGTCGCAGGCCGGGTGCTTACATCTGCTGGGCGTTGCGGCGGATGGCCTGCGGCGGCTGGCCGAAAGCGCGCAGGAAGGCGCGGCGCATGCGCTCGCGGTCGGCAAAGCCGGTCTCATCGGCGACGACGTCGATCGGATGGCGGCTCTGCTCCATCATCAGCCGGGCGGCTTCGAGTCTCAGATTTTCCACGGCCTTGGCAGGCGACTGCCCGGTTTCGGCGCGGAAGGCCCGGCTGAACTGGCGGGGGCTGAGATGGGCGGCCTCCGCCAGTTCTTCGACCGAAAGCTGCGATTTCAGATTGCCGCGGGCAAAGTCGAGCGCCTTCTGGATACGGTCGGATTTCGGCTCCAGCTCCAGCAGCGCGGAAAATTGCGACTGGCCGCCGGACCGGCGGTGATAGACGACAAGCATTCGGGCCACGGCGCGGGCGACCTCGATGCCGTGGTCCTTCTCGACCATGGCGAGTGCCAGGTCGATCCCGGCCGTCATGCCGGCCGATGTCCAGACCGAACCGTCGATGATGAAGATGCGGTCCTCTTCCACCTTGATCTTTGGATAACGCGCCTTCATTTCGCGGGCGAGACACCAGTGTGTCGTCGCGCGCCGGCCGTCGAGAATGCCGGCTTCGGCGAGGAAGAAGGTGCCGGTGCAAATCGAAGCGACGCGGCGAGAGGCGCCGAGAGCCGCGCGAACGAAGTCGCTTTCACCGGGGCTTGGCAACGCAATGCCGGGCGCGCCGGTGACGATCAGCGTATCGAATCCGGGATCACCGAAGGGTTCGGTCTCGATCGTCATGCCGAGCGAGGTGCACAGCGAGCCGCCGGCTTCCGAGAGGTAGCAGATGTCGTAAACCTTCTCGCGAAAATGCAGATTGGTGAATTCGAAGGCCGACACGGCGGCCAGGCCCATGATCTGGAAGCCGGGGTAGAGCAGGAAAGCGACGGTCTGCATAGCTAAGCTCCAATGTCCTAAAAGGTGGTATATATGACATTCAGGACGCTTACAATCAGGAGTATGACTCTCTTCAGGCGCAGGGCAGAGGCCGGCGTAATTGAAGGAGATGGATCATGACACAGGAATACAAGGGTACTGCGCTTGTCACCGGCGCATCCTCGGGCATCGGCGCAGTCTATGCGCACAGGCTGGCCAAGCAGGGTTACGACCTGATCATCGTCGCCCGCAACGGCGAGCGGCTGAAGGCCCTGGCGAGTGGGCTGACCGAGGAGACGGGCAGGACGGTCGAGACCGTCGTGGCCGACCTTGGCAACGCGGCTGACCTCGCCCGTGTCGAAGCCGTGCTGAAGCAGGACCGGAGCATCACGCTTCTGGTCAACAATGCCGGCGTCGGCGGAACGGCGCCGCTGCTCGCCGCCGATGTCGACAAGATGCAGAAGATGATCGACCTCAACGTCACGGCGCTGATGCGGCTGACCTATGCCGCCGTTCCCGGTTTCGTTGCCCGCGGCGGCGGCACGATCATCAACATTGCTTCCATCGTCGCGATCGCGCCCGAGCGCCTGAACGGCGTCTACGGCGCCACGAAAGCCTTCGTGCTCGCCTTCAGCCAGTCGCTGAAGCATGAACTGACGGAAAAGAACATCCGAATCCAGGCCGTGCTGCCTGGCGCCACGGCGACGGAATTCTGGGGCATTGCCGGCACGCCGATCGAGCATCTGCCGAACGAGATCGTGATGTCGGCGGAAGACATGGTCGATGCATCGCTCGCCGGCCTTGAGCAGGGTGAATTCGCAACCATTCCGGCGCTTGAAGATGCCGGCTTGCTTTCGGCCTACGAGCAGGCGCGCCAGGCATTGATGCCGAACCTGTCTCGCAGCACGCCGGCCAAACGTTATGAGCTGGCATGACGGTTTGCCGGCGAAGACCATCCGCGGCATATGCTGCGGATGGCGGGAGCACTTCTCTCAACCGAAGCGTTCCAGGGCGGTGGTGAAAATATCGGGATCGACATTGCCGCCCGAGGTGACGGCGACGATTGTGTCGCTTTCCAGATCCTTGCCATGGAAGAGGGCGGCGGCAAGCGCCACTGCAGCACCAGGCTCGACGACGATCTTCAGCCTGACGAAAGCGAGCGCCATGGCGCGAAGCGCTTCCTCGTCGGTAACGACGATGCCGGCGCCGGCGAGGCGCTTCAGGATTGGAAAGGTGATATTGCCAGGCTGCGGCGTGAGGATCGCGTCGCAGATCGAACCCGACATCGAGGCGTTGCGTTCGATCCTGCCGGAGGCGAGCGAGCGGGTGGTATCGTCGAAGTCCCTGGGCTCACAGGGCCGAACGCGGAAGCCGGGGGCGCTGGCTTCGAGGGCGAGTGCGATGCCCGAGGTCAGTCCGCCGCCGCCGCAGGGAACCAGGACCTCCGCAGAAGTAACGCCTTCCTCTTCGGCCTGTTCGGAGATTTCGAGGCCGGTCGTGCCCTGGCCGGCAATGACCAGCGGCTCGTCGAAAGGTTTGATCAGCGTCAGGCCGCGTTCTGCCGAAAGCCTTGCGCCGATCTCGTCGCGATCCTCGTTGGCGCGGTCGTAAAGCACGACTTCGGCGCCGAAGGCGAGGGTATTGGCGATCTTCAGCTTCGGCGCATCGCTCGGCATGATGATGACGGAGGGCACCCCGTGCAGCTTGGCGGCAAGGGCAACGCCCTGGGCATGGTTGCCGGAGGAAAAGGCGATGACGCCTCGCATGCGCACGGCCGGATCGAGGCCGGAGACCGCGGACCAGCCGCCGCGGAACTTGAACGAACCGGAATGCTGCAGGCATTCCGCCTTCACGAACAGGCGCCGGCCGGCGATTTCGTTCAGGAAGGGGGAAGAGAGAAGCGGTGTGCGGCGTGCGTGACCGCGCAGGCGGGCGCGGGCGGCAACGATCATTTCAATGCTGGCCATTCGGGAATCGTCCTGCTTGCGGAATTCAATCATGCATAGGGCGGGGCAAGCTGTTTGTGAACGGCGACTTTGTCACCGTGACACGAATGGTGTTACGCCCGTTGCCGGCGTTAATAGCCGTTGGCAGAACCTTCCGCCGCACGGCTGTCCATGGCGCCATTATAGCGGGCGCCGCCGCCCTTTTCGATGGCGGCGAGGCTCTTGCCGCCAACGAGGATGCCGGCCGCCCGGCCCCAGGCCGGCGCGTCATTGCCGCCGTCGAAGCTGTAGCCCATGGCTGCGAGCGTCTTTTCCGTGTCCGGCGAAAGCGCGTAGGGCTCGAGATAGATCTTGTCGGGCTGCCATTGGTGGTGGAAACGCGGGGCATTGACCGCCTGGCTGATATCCATGCCGAAATCGACGACATTGAGGATCGCCTCCAGCGTGATGGTGATGATGCGCGAACCTCCGGGGCTGCCGATCACCATGAAGGGCTTGCCGTCGCGGGTGACGATCGTCGGGCTCATTGAGGAGAGCGGGGTCTTCTTCGGCGCGATGGCGTTCGCCTCACCCTGCACGAGGCCATAGAGGTTCGGCACGCCAGGCTTGGAGGTGAAATCGTCCATCTCGTTGTTGAGCAGCACGCCGGTGCCCGGCGCCACGACGGCCGCGCCGAAAGAGCCGTTCAGCGTATAGGTGACGGCAACGGCATTACCCTCGTCGTCGATGATCGAATAGTGCGTCGTCTCGGTGCTTTCCTTGCCGCCGAGCGGCTTCAGGTTTGCCGAGGTGCCGGCCTTGTAGGGGTCGATCTTCGCTGCGATCTCTTTGGCATAGGCCTTGTCGAGCAGTTTTTCGACCGGGTTCTTGACGAAATCGGGATCGCCGAGCGCAGCGTTGCGGTCGACATAGGCGTAGCGCATCGCCTCGACCATGACGTGGACCGTTTCGGCCGAGTTGTAGCCGAGATAGGAGAGCGGGTATCCCTCCAGAACATTGAGGATCTCGCAGATGATGACGCCTCCGGAGGAGGGTGGCGGCGACGAGATGATGTCGTAGCCGCGGTAATTACACTCGATCGGCTTCAGTTCGCGCACCGCATATTGCTCGAAGTCCTCCTTGGCGAGGATGCCGCCCTTGGCCTGGCTGGCCTTGACGATCGCCTCGGCGGGCGCGGCCTTGTAGAAGGCGTCGGGGCCTTTTTCGGAGATGGCTGAAAGCACCGCGGCAAGATCCGGCTGCTCAAGTTTCTCGCCGGATAGATAGGGTTTGCCATCCGGCTTCAGAAAGATCTTTGCCGCTTCTTCATCCTTGGCGAGACGCTTGGCGCTCTCGGCGAAACTGGCGGCGTCGCCCTGTTCCAGCGTGAAGCCCTCCTTGGCGAAGTGGAGCGCCGGTGCGATCAGGTCCTGACGGGATTTGGTGCCATATTTTTCGCGCGCAGTCTCAAAGCCCATGACGGAGCCCGGCACACCGACGGCGAGATAACCGTCGAGGCTGGCGCGCGGCACGATATCGCCCTTGGCATCGAGATACATGGTTTTCGTCGCGGCGAGCGGCGCGCGTTCGCGGAAATCGAAAAAGGTCTTCGTGCCGTCTTTCAGGCGGATGGTCATGAAGCCGCCGCCGCCGAGATTGCCGGCCGAGGGATAGACGACCGCCAGCGCATAACCGACAGCGACCGCCGCATCGACCGCATTGCCGCCGCCCTTCAGCACCTCGACGCCGACATCGGTCGCCAGGTGCTGAGCCGTGACGACCATGCCGTGCTCGGCCTCAACAGGCGCCGGCGAAGCAGCGAAGGCCGAAGTCAGGCTCAGCGACAGTGCTGCAATGACGGAGATCGTCCCGATATGCAGGCGGCCCATGATTTCCCCTCCTATGGACAATGATGGAAAACATATGGGGCCGCGTGAGCCCGAGGCAATGCAAAGGATTTGCTTTTATGCGAGGAGCTCGGCGAGTTTCCTCTTGGTGCCGTCGTCATCGAGCGGGGTATAGACGATGAGCTTCATCTCCGGCCGGTTCGTCACGGTCAGTCCGGTATGCTCGAAGGACATGCGGCCTTTTGCCGGATGATCGATGCGTTTGATGCCGGATAGCGGGCTGACGACCTCGTGGCGCTGCCACCAATCCCGAAACTCGTCGCTTACCTTCTTCAGCAGCGCGATCAGCCGCTCGAAATCCGGATCGCCGGCATAACGCGCACTGTCGGCGCGGAACATCGCCAGCGACACGCGGGCAACCGTCTCCCAATCGACGAGCAACTTGCGATGCGCCGGATCGGCGAAGAGGCGATGCATGATGTTGCGCTCGTCGCGGTCGAGCGTGTCGTAACCACCGAAAAGCACCTCGGCGGCACGATTCCAGGCAAGCACATCCCATCGGCGGCCGAGCACATAGGCCGGCTGTTGGGTCAGGTTGGCGAGCATGCGCTGCAGCGGCTCGTCGACGCATTCGGGTGCTGAGGATATTGCCTGCAGTGCGTGACGGTTGCTGAGAGTAAAGAGATGCTGCCGCTCGGCTTCATCGAGGCGCAGTGCACCGGCAAGAGCGTTGAGTACCTGTGCGGAGGGTCTTATGTCGCGGCCCTGCTCCAGCCATGTGTACCAGGTGGTGCCAACTCCGGCGAGCATGGCGAGTTCCTCGCGCCTCAGACCCGGCGTGCGCCGACGAAAGCCCTCGGGCAGGCCGACATCGGAGGGCGCCAGCCGCTCGCGGCGGGAGCGCAGGAAGGCCGCGAATTCGCGGCGGCGTGCTTCGAATGCGTCGGTTCTCTGGTCCATGGAGCCGATCATATCAGTATCGATACCAGGATAAAACTGGAACTGTTTGCCGTTTTCAGGCCGCACATGATGGAGATGCCGCAGGTGGTCCCATCGCCTGCGGCTCGATCAATTCAAGGAGCAGCATCATGTCATTACAGCATGTGGTCGTCATCGGCGGTTCTTCCGGCATCGGCCTTGCCACGGCGAAATTACTTTTGAAACAGGGATATACGGTCACCATTACGGGCCGCGACGGTGAAAAGCTTGCGGCGGCGAAGGCCTCGCTCGACGGTGATGCGCGCAGCCTCGTGCTCGATGCGACGCAGCTTTCCAGTCTCGGGGAGGCTTTCGCCGGCATCGGCGCGTTCGGTCATCTCGTGCTGGCGATGGGCAGCGGCCACGGCGCCGGACCCTTCGCGACACTCGGCATGGCGGATCTGCTTGCCGGATTCCAAACCAAGCTCATTCCGCATGCGGCGGCGGCCCAGGCAGCGCTGCCGTTTCTCCAACCGGGCGGCAGCATCACCTTCGTTTCTGCGGTCAGCGCGCAGGCCGCGATGCCCGGCACGGCGGGGCTTGCGGCGATCAATGCCGGCATCGAGGCGATGGTGCCGGTGCTTGCCGCCGAGCTGAAGCCGCTGCGTGTTAACGGCGTTTCACCCGGAGTTATCGATACGCCCTGGTGGAATTTCCTGCCGCCGGAGCAGCGCGGCAACGTCTTTGCGGATTTCGCCGGCCGTACGCCGGTCGGCCGTGTCGGCAGGCCGGAGGATATCTCGCAGGCGATTGCCTTCCTGATCGGAAACGGCTTTATGAGCGGCCATGTCGTGACCTGCGACGGCGGTGTGCGTCTCAGCGCCTGAGGTAGATTTCCGGCGGGCTGCCGATCGTCGGCGGAAAATTCCAGACCGCGGAGGTCAGGCGCCGTGCAATGCGCCCGGCGCCAGCGACGGTGCGGTTGCGACCGTCCGATCGCGCGAAGCGGCGGCGAGCCTCTCCTCGGCCCGGCGAGCTGCCGCCTGCAGGTCGCGTGGCTTGCCTGATATCTTCTCCATCGCGGCGGTGGCGACATCGGTTGCGAGATAATCCGGCTTATGGCCGACGCCGCGAACGGTGATGAGTTCGGAGCCTGCTATGTCGCGGGCAAGGCCGCGCGAATGCAGGTGCTCCCAGACGATCTCGTCGCGGTCGCCTGTGATGATGACGGTCGGCGCGGTGATCTGTGAATAAAGCGGCGACTGTTCCTTCACATAGGCGAGCAGCCTTTTGAAATCGGCTGCGTTGTTGTGGAAAGCGTTGGGTCGCAGCACCAATGACGGACCGGTTTTTTCGATGTAGTCGGCCGGGCGTGGATTGGGGCGGAAGACGTTCAGGGTACCGCGCTCCAGCCTGCGCAGCCCGAGCGGCACGACGACCGCATGATTGAAGAGCCAGCCGATAACAGGCGTCGTCGCCACATGATAATACCAGTCGATGCCGCCCGGCCAGGGATGGGTGGCGGGTGCGAGGAAGAGCAGGCCGGCGGTCTTATCAGGATGGCGAAGACCGAAGGCGGCGGTGATCGCGCCGCCGAAGGAATGGCCGACGATAACAGCCTTCTCGATGCCGCGCTTCTCCATCAATCGGGCGATCGCATCGGCCTGGCCGGAGGGAACGGCGTTTTCAGGGCCGCCGCGTTCGGAATAACCGTGGCCGGGGCGATCGACGAACAGCATTTCGGCCCGGCCTTCGAGCGCTGCGCGGAAAGCGAGGAGCTGATCGAGCAGATTACCGCTGGCGCCGTGAATGAAGACGAGTGCCGGCAGATCCGCATTTTCGGGGCGGGGGACATGGACGGCGTTCATGCGGTAGCCGCCGACATCCGTCAGTTCGCCGATATTCGGATATGCCTGTTCGAATTGCCGCGCCTTATAGGAAGAATAGCCGATGGCGGCGGCGAGCGGGGCGAGAAGAGCGGAAACTTCTGCAAACATGATCTTAACAGGCGATAATTGCGGCGGCTCCTGCGGGGTGGACGAAGCGTTGCGTCGTTTCCCCAACATTCTAAAATTGCGCGGACAGGCGGCTCGTCAAGATCGGCGAACCGGAATCAGGTGCGGTTGCCCGCGAGTTTTTCCGACAGCGTGTTGACCTGTTCCTGCGCCGTGCGTTCGGCCGGATAGATGCTGAGGAACTGCTCCCAGGCCTTCAAGGCCAGCTGATCGTTGCCGGCATTGCTGAGGATCGCCGCCATGCCGGAGAGCGCGCCGAAATGGCGCGGCTCGAGATCCAGCACGTGTTCGATGTCGGACATCGACTTGCGGTAGTTGCCCATGATGAAATTCAGCGTGGCGCGGCGGTTCCAGCTCTCGGCGTAATCCGGCTTCAGCGTGATCGCCTCGTCGAGGAAGTCGAGCGCGGCGGGATTGCGCTTTTCTTCGATCGCCTTATCGGCCCACTGCATCAGCAGATTGATGGTGGCACTGCCGGAATCGTTCCATTCCAGACGGATTTCGTTGGCGATGCCGCTGGCTTTTTCCGGATCACGCTCGCGCTTCAACTGGCTGAAGAGCTGGTCGAGGCGCTGCTTCGGCGAAGTGTCGACATTCGTCTGCTCGACGATGACGTCCTTTTCCGCGGCAGCGGCCGGAACGGCGGAGGTGAGCAGGATCAGAGCGAGCGGCAGTGCCGCTGACGTCAAAGCAAAAATGCGCATGGCGGACATATTAGCCCGCCAGTGCCGAAGATCAAACGAATTTGACGTGATCACCGCAGCGACCCACCGGATATGGTTGCATGCGCAGCTTGCGCGGCAAGGCAATCCGGATACGCGAAATCAGCCCTGACGAGCCTTGTAGCGCGGGTTCAGCTTGTTGATGATGTAGATGCGGCCCTTGCGGCGAACCAGACGGTTGTCACGGTGACGAGCCTTGAGCGACTTGAGCGAATTCTTGATCTTCATTTTTCTGATCCGCGATCTCTATGGGGGAATTCACATTCGCCCGTATCTTTAACAATCAAAAGCGCGCCGTCGGGGCGCGCTCTTAGGTGGGGGAGCAGATACCCCGTCACCTCCATCATGTCAACCGCATGAAGGTGTTTTTCCCGGGGCTTGGCCGCGTTTTCTCACGGTGAAATCGGCGATTTCGGCGTCAAAGTGGTGACATGGCCCATCTTGCGGCCGGGGCGCCATTCGCTCTTGCCGTAGAGATGAACCAGCGTGTCGGCGCGTCGCAGCCAGTCGGGAACGGCAAGGATGTCGTCGCCGATCAGGTTCTGCATGACGCAGTCGGAGTGGCGCTCGGCATTGCCGAGCGGCAGGCCGGCGACGGCCCGGATATGCTGTTCGAACTGGCTGACGACGCAGGCGGCTTCCGTCCAGTGGCCGGAATTGTGCACGCGCGGAGCCATCTCGTTGGCGATGAGGCTGCCATCAGCGAGCACGAAGAATTCGATGCCGATGACGCCGACATAGTTCAACGCGGCGAGGATCTTTTCGGCCGATCGGCGCGCGGCGCCGGCCGTCGCCGCGGGGATCGCGGCTGGAACCGTCGAGGTGTGGAGGATGCCGTCGCGATGGACATTCTCGGCAGGATCGAAACAGACGACGGCACCGTCGGTGGCGCGCGCGGCGATGATCGAGATTTCGCGTTCGAAGGCGACGAAGCTTTCAAGGATGAGCGGCACGGCGCCGAGCGCAGCATAGGCGCCGTCAGGACTGTCGGCTGCCGATCGGAAAACCTTCTGTCCCTTGCCGTCATAGCCGAGGCGGCGGGTCTTCAGCACGCCCTGACCGCCGAAATCCTGAAGTGCGGCTTCGAGATCGGCCTGGCTGTCGACCGCATGGAAGCGGGCTGTTGATATGCCGCAGCCATTGAGGAAGCGTTTTTCGACGAGCCGGTCCTGGGCGGCCTCCAGCGCCTTCGCAGGCGGATAGACGGGGACGCGCGCGGCGAGCGTCTCGGCGGCCGAGACGGGCACATTCTCGAATTCGTAGGTGACGAGATCGCAGGCGGTCGCGAGTTCGGCCAGCGCCGCCGGATCGTCATAGGCGGCGACGATCTGCCGGTTGGCGAGCTGGGCGGCGGGGCAGTCGGCCTGCGGCTCGAGGATGATCGTGCGGAAATTCAATCTGGCGGCGGCAATGGCCAGCATGCGGCCGAGCTGGCCGCCGCCGATAATGCCGATCGTTGCTGCTGTCATAGGTCGTCCATCGGGTATTCGGCGACGCTGGCACTCTGGCGCTCGCGCCATTCATCGAGCCGGTCGGCGATTTCCTCGTCGGAAAGGGCGAGCACGGCGGCGGCGAGAAGGGCGGCGTTTACCGCGCCCGCCTTGCCGATGGCGAGCGTTCCCACAGGAATGCCTGCCGGCATCTGCACGATGGAAAGCAGGCTGTCCTGGCCGGACAGGGCTTTCGACTGGACCGGCACGCCGAACACCGGCAGCGGCGTCAGCGCGGCGGTCATTCCAGGCAGGTGGGCAGCGCCGCCGGCGCCGGCGATGATGACCTTGAAGCCCTCCGCGCGTGCGCCCTTGGCGAAATTGACCAGCCGGTCGACTGTGCGGTGCGCCGAGATGATGCGCGCGTCATAGGGAATTTCCAGCGCCTCCAGCGTGTCGGCGGCGTTCTTCATGGTCTCCCAGTCGGACTGGCTGCCCATGATGATGGCGACGGGTGGTCTGTCTGTCATCGTTGCTGCGGTCCCTCTCAGGCGATGATGTCAGGGATGATCTGATCTTCCAGCTTGGAGAGCTTGTCCTTGATGACGAGCTTCTTCTTCTTCATGCGCTGGATCCGCAGAGCATCGCATCCCATCTGGATCATGGCATTGATCGCGGCGTCGAAATCCTCGTGCTCCTGGCGCAGACGCGCCACCATGAGCCTGACATCCGCCTGTTCCTGATCGGCCATATGCATTCCCCGTTATCGTCCTCGGATCTTGTCCGATCTGCCGATGATTTCCGCAAGCTCCTATCACCAAATACAGGTAACGGCTAGTTAGTCTTGATCATGAATTTGCCATCTAGTCTTCATCTTTTGGCCTTCGACAAGCCTTCAAAAATGTGTCACAGTCCGCCGGTTGACACCTTGTTCCCCGACGACGATGGCCGGGGAAGGGTAAGAGGAAGGAAGGGTCAAATGACAGTTCAAGCTCATCTTGAATCACTCCAGAAAAAGCATGTAGCACTCGAGGAGGAGTTGCACGCGCTCAGAACAGCTCCCTCAATCTCCGATACTGAAATTGCCGAATGCAAGCGCCGCAAGTTGCGCATCAAGGACGAGATCCAGCGTCTCAAGTCATCCGTCCACTGATCTTCCCAAGGGTCGCCGGCCGATCATCTTGCGTTAGAAGAGGTAAATCCATCCATTCCGCCGAGAATTAGCAAGAACCGGTGATCTACACCAGATATGCGCCAGTCCGATGCATGCGGCATCGCGGCTGGCGTTTTTGCAGCATCACTCTTCAAAAATATCATATGATCCGCATCGCTTCCCACGGTCTTAGGGAAGATGCATCAGGCCCAGAATTGATCCAGCCATAGATTGAGCTTGTCGAAGCCGCGGTTGTTGACCGTGTAGATGCGCCTCGTGCCTTCCGAGGTCACCGAGACGAGGTTGCTGTCGAGCAGCGCCTTCAGGTGTTGCGACACAGCCGGACGGCTGATGGGCAGGCCTTCGGCGAGTTCGTTGACCGTCCTTGGAGCGCGACGCAATTCCTCCAGCAGAAACCGCCGGTTCGGGTCGGAAATCGCAGAGAAGGGGTCCGTGGTCGACATGGCGGGAACGCTACGTCAAACCGGCCGTTCCAGCAAGGAAATTGTGCATTGCAGCGTATTGCTGCAATGTCCTTTGCGCGCCTGAAAAGACGCGGCACTGCAGGGCTTCTACCAGCCAAGGCCTTCGCGCACGATCAGGAAAGCGGCGATCAAGGCCATCGCATACATGAAGGGATAGAATATTTCCGGCTTCATGCGGCGCACGCACCAGGCGCCGGCGATGGTCGCGAGCGGGGCGAAGGGCAGGAGCGTCGCCGACGTCGCAAGATTCTGCGTGTCGAGCTGGCCGAGCGCGAAATAAGGGATAAGCTTGATGGCGTTGAGGATCGCGAAGAAGCGCGCGCTGGTGCCGGTATATTCGCGCGGCTGCAGTTTGAGCGGCAGGGCATAGATCTGGAACGGGGCACCACCGGCATGGGCGACGAAGCTGCCATAGCCTGAGAACGTGCCCCAGAGGCTGGCGGCCACCGGCCGCTGGCCGCGCGGCGGGATTACCTTTCCCGCGCCGGGACCGAAATTGTTCCAGAAATAGCGCAGGCAGAAGAGGATGGTCACCGCGCCGATGACGATGCGCAGCATATTGCCCGGAACGAGCGCCGAGGTCGCCCAGCCGAGCCCGATGCCGAAGATCGCGCCCGGCAGCATGATCTTCAGCGTCGCCCAGTCGCCATGCTTGCGCCAGATGACGAGCGAGATCATGTCCATGAAAACCAGGATCGGCAACAGGATAGCCGCCGCTTCGACCGGCGAGACGACAAGGGCGAGGAAGGGCAGGCCGATCAGCGACAAAGCGTCGCCCATGCCGCCTTTCGCAAGGCCCACCAGCAGAACGGCAGGCACGGCAGCGTAATAGAATGATAAGTCCTGCGGCATGCTTTCGACGTCCTCCTCTTGCAAGCCTCCTCTAACGGAACTACTCACACAAAACGAGTGCGGATCCGCCATTTCGCGGGGGAATTCGCAGGAAACGGAAAGACCCCATGACCGAACCGGAAAACCGCTGCCGCCTTGTGCTCATCGTACCCGATATCGCCGATGCCGATGAGCGGGCAAAGATCGTCGCCGACGCACTGAAGGGCGGCGACGTCGCCTCCGTGATCGTGCCGCAATACGGGCTCGACGACGGCGCCTTCCAGAAACATGCCGAGAAGCTGGTGCCGCTGATCCAGGATGCCGGAGCGGCGGCACTGATTGCCGGCGACAGCCGAGTAGCGGGCCGGGCGAAGGCCGATGGCCTGCACCTTTCCGGCAATGCGGAGGCGCTTTCGGAAGCGATCGAGAAACACGCGCCGAAGCTGATCGTCGGCGGCGGCAACGCCGCTGACCGGCATCATGCGCTGGAGATCGGCGAAGCCCGGCCGGACTATATCTTCTTCGGCAAGCTCGACGGCGATATCAAGCCGGAGGCTCATCCGAAGAACCTTGCGCTCGGCGAATGGTGGGCCTCGATGATCGAGATCCCGTGCATTGTCATGGGCGGCACCGATCCGTCGTCGGCGCTTGCCGTCGCGGAGACCGGGGCGGAGTTCGTGGCGCTGCGGCTGGCAGTCTTCGGCGAGCCCGGCCGGGCGCCCGCCGTCGTTGCCGAAATCAACGCGATGCTTGACGAAAAAGCGCCACGGTTTGAGGATTGAAATCGCGCTCATGCCGATCCCGCCCGCCCGTCTTTTGAAATATTTCCTCGCCAGCATGGCGGTCCTGACTGTGGCCGGTCCGGAGACCGTCCTGGCACAGGCGCCCGACAGCGTCATCAGCCAGCCGGGTACGGCGCCGGCTTCCACCTTCCGGACCGACCGGCCGACCGGTCCGGGTGTTAAACCCTCCGACGGTGTCGGCGTGTTCGACCGCATGGGAGCGAAGCTACCGGATCTGCCGCCGGAGAAGGATTACAAGGGGCCGATCGACGAAGCTTACGGCGCCTACCAGCGCGGCTATTATCTGACCGCCATGGACAAGGCGCTGCCGCGCGCCCAGCTCGGCGATCCCGCAGCGCAGACGCTGATCGGCGAAATCCTATCGCAGGGACTGGGGGTCAAGAAGGACGTGAAGAACGCCGCCTTCTGGTACGGCAAGGCTGCCGATGGCGGCGATGCGGCGGCAATGTTCAAATATGCGCTGATGCTGATGGAGGGCGAGGGCGTCCAGCGTGACAAGGTCAAGGCCGACGACTACATGCGCAAGGCGGCCGAAGCCGGCAATTCGTCGGCGGAATTCAACTGGGCGCAGATTCTCGTTGCCGACAATCCCGGCGAGAAGGGCCTGAAGCTTGCGCTGCCCTTCTACGAGAAATCGGCCGAGCAGGGTGTTGCCGACTCGCAGTATGCCGTGGCGCAGATCTATGCGTCACTGAAGGACCTGCCGGAGGAAAAGAAGCAGCTTGCCCGCGAGTGGATGGTGCGCGCCGCGCGCGCCGGTTTCGATACCGCCCAGCTCGATCTCGGCATCTGGCTCGTCAACGGCGTCGGCGGGCCGAAGGATTACGTCAAGGGTTTCGAGTGGCTGAAACTTGCCGCCAACGGCGGCAATGTCGTCGCGCAGAACAAGCTCGCCCATCTCTACATCAATGCCATCGGCACGCCGCCGAACCCGATCGAGGCGGCGAAATGGTATGTGCTGTCGCGCCGTGCCGGGCTTGCCGATCCGTCGCTCGAGGATTTCTATCTCGGCATCGAAGACAATCAGCAGAAGGCTGCGATCGACGCCGCCAACAAGTTCCGGCGGCGATAGGCCGTGGCTCGCCTACGGGCTTGAGGCTGCCCGACGCTCGCGCCGCCGCGCATCAGAAAAGCGCGTCGGCGAAAAGATCCTCGTCGTTTTCGGCTTTCGGCGTTTCGGCGGGAGGAGCTGTGCTCCCCTCGCTCGCCGGGATGATATCGCGATGGGTATTGCGCTCCTGGACCATCGTGTAGAGTTTGAAGATCTTGCGGTCGAGCGGTGCGATCGTCTCCGTGAGATCGGAGATGTCGGCAACCTCGGCTCCGGCAACGCCGTCGAGCACATCGGCGCAGCGGGCGAGCACGTCGCCGAGATCATGCTGGAAATCGAGCTTGCCGATCAACAGGTTGATCTTGGTGGCGACCTCGCGGCCATTTTCGGCAAGCACCTTGAGTTCGTTTTCCATCACGTTGGCGGCTAAGCGAATGTTGCCGACGGCCGATGTCAGGCTCTCTCCCAGGCCGCCAGCTCCGGCATCGGTTGCCGGGGCGACACGGCCGGCTGCGGCTTCGAGCGTAGGCAGGCCGTTGACGATCGCGTCGGCGGAATCGTCGAGCTTGCCGGCGAATATGCGCAACTCGGCGGTGACGACGTTGATCGACTTGCCTTCCTCGCCCAAACGGCTGCAGCGCAGGTTGGTATTCAAGGCCATGTAATGGATGTCGGTCTTGACGGCGCGGATGTTGCCGATCGCCTCGAAGAGCTTGGCGGCCGTGCCGATCGTCGACTGGCTCACCTGGTCGGCCTGTCGGCTTGCCGTATCGACCTGCTTGACGATTTCGTGGGCGGCCGAAACGCTGGATTCCAGCGCGCGCATGAAGTTGCCGCCGGCCTCGCCGTTCTCGCCGCTCATCTGATCGCGCAGCTTGAGGATATCTCTCGTGTCGTGGTCGAAACTTGCGATCGTCTTGACGACGCTCTCCGAATCCCGCTGGAAATCGGCGCACATCTCGCTCATCTGCGCCGCGGTCAGATGATGAATGACGTTCTGGAGGCGCTGGCGCGCGCCCGCGTCGAGCCGGGCGCCATCCTCGCCCGCAAGGAAATCTTCGAGCAACGAAAAGGTGGCCTGCACATGCTCGATGCGCTGGCGGGTGATATCGCCGATCTGCAGGGCGGACAATGTCGAGGCGACCTTGCCCTGGACGCCGCGGGCAATCGCACCGACCTCGCGGGCGATGACGCCCAGATCCTTGCGGTGCCCGGCGATCTTTGCAGCATCATCGCGGAGCGCTGCCGCAACGGCCGGGACGGTATCGGCATATCCCCTGGAGACGCTGGCGCCGAGGGAAGCCGCAAGTTTGACCTCCTTTTCGAGGCTGTCGAGATGGGCGGCGAAACGGTTGACTTCATCCGTGCCGGAATAGATGCGCTCCAGGATTTCCTGGGCGAAGCCGGCGAATTCGGCTAGCCCGGCGCCGGTGATCTTCACGGTCACGGCGAAGGTTCTGAGGTAGCGCATCGTCTCCTGCATGTCGGCGACATGCTTGCGCAGTTCCTTGCCTGTATGCGCCAGCGAGACCAGCGCCTGCTGACGGTTTTCCTCGGTGACCGGCAGCGCCGTCAGGCTCTCGACCGTGGCGTGGAGATCGGCGCTGGTGTCACTCGACTCCTTGTTGTCGAGCGCCTTGGTCACGCTTTCGAGCGAGTTCAGCAGCCGGTTGAGGACATCCATCACCGAGAGCAGCACCGTTCCGCCTTCGAGGAACCGTTCCTCGACCTGGCTGCGGGCGGATTCCAGGGTCTGACTGATGTCCCGCCCTGACGTGTAGGTTGCAGCGTGCGGTGATACCCGAGCGTGTGCCAATTTTATACCTTTTCTTCAAACGCAGGCAATTTGACTCTATTTTTACGGGCAGGATGGAAACGACCGGTAAACGCGCCAGACTCGCCTACGTTGTGATTAACGAAAGATGTGGAGGCGGTGCCGGCAGAAGCTGCATAGCTGGCGATTATTATCCAACATACTGTTTTCTCTCGATTTATCTTCAAATTCTGAGAGGGAAATACAACTTTTCCTGGATGAGAAATGGGAGTCGCGGGATTGGCTGTGCAGCAGCTTTCTACAACCGCTGTTTACCCGCCATTAACGCTGTCGTGAGAGTCCTTTAAGGGTCATCAAGTATTTCTCTGGCCCAGGAGGCTGCATTGGATACTCCGAAACAATATTGCGAATCTATAAATTTGCCTGATGCGCTGAGTATTCGCCATGTGTCCGAATTATATTCCAAGATTACCGACGAATTTCATAACCGTGATACAATCATCATCAGCATTCCCGAAGGCGCAGAAGCGGATCTGAGTTTCGTTCAACTCATCGAATCCTCGCGCCTTCAAGCAAAAGCCAAGGGGAAGACGTTCAAGCTTTCTTCGCCAGCCAGCGGCTCGGTCCTGAAGGTACTTGAACGCGCAGGTTTCATTGAATCATTTGATCAAGAAGACGCAAAGTTCTGGTTGCATAAAGAGGTGAAGTTATGACTGCAAATATCCTGACCGTTGACGATTCCGCCAGCATTCGCCTGACCACCAAGGTCACGCTGACCAATGCCGGCTACAGTGTGACCGAGGCGGTCAACGGGGCAGAGGGCCTCGCGGCAGCCAAGGGCAGCAGCTTCGATCTGATCGTGACCGATCTCAACATGCCTGTCATGGACGGGCTGACGATGATCGAAGAGCTGCGCAAGCTGCCGGCGCAGGCCGGTGTTCCGATCATCTTCCTGACGACGGAATCGGATGCCGATCTCAAGGCCCGCGCCAAGGCCGCCGGCGCGACGGGATGGCTGACCAAGCCGTTCGACCCCGAGAACCTCGTGAAGATCGTCAAGAAGGTCTTAGGAAGATGAACACGCTCGATCCCGTTGCCGTATTCCGCATGGAAGCTGCCGAATGCCTCGAAGCGATCGAGGCCGGTCTTCTCGACCTGACGCACCAGCTCGACAACAAGGATCTCGTCGACGCCGTGTTCCGCGGGCTCCACACGCTCAAGGGTTCGGGCGCGATGTTCGGTTTCGAGGCGCTCGCCGCCTTCACCCATCATTGCGAAACCGCCTTCGACCGGGTCCGCAAGGGCGAGGTCGCGGCGACCAGCGAACTCGTCGCCGCCGTCCTCGCAGCCCAGGACCATATGCGTGCCCTCGTCGACCAGCCGGACGCCGATCACGGCGACACCGGGCATAAGCTTCTGGCGCAGTTGCAGGCTGCCGTCGGCGGCAAGTCGCCTGCCCCAGCGGCGGTCGCTGTTTCCGCACCCGCCGTCGTGCGCGAAGCTCCGGCGAAAAAGAAGAACAGCTGGCGCATCCGCTTCAGCCTGCCGGCCAATGCGATGGCGAACGGCACCAATCCGCTCGGCCTGCTGGACGAGTTGCGCGATCTCGGCGAATGCACCGTGCGCGCCAACACATCAGACATTCCGTCTCTCGACGAGCTCGCTCCGACGGAATTGTACATTTCCTGGGATGTGACGTTGACCAGCGAGCAGGACCGCTCGGCGATCGACGACGTCTTCATCTTCGTGCTCGACGACATGGAACTCAGCGTCGAGGAGATCGATGCCGCGGCAGCGGCGACCGCCGCTCCCGTCGAGGCAAAGGCGGCACCTGCCCCTGCCGCAGCGGCTTCGCCCGCGCCCGTTCCGCCGGCTGCCGTGCCGGAGTTCCGCCCTGTCGAGGCGGTTCCGGCCAAACGCGAGGCGCCAGCCGCCGCCAGCCAGGCGAAGGCTGCCGAGAATGTGCGCGTTCCGGCCGAACGCCTGGACGAGCTGATGGACCGGGTCGGCGAACTCGTCATTGCGCAATCGCGCCTCAGCCAGCTCGCCAGCGCCAGCACCGATATCGCGCTGCGCTCCGTCTCGGAAGAAATCGAACGGCTCTCCGGCGAACTCCGCGACACGATGATGGTGTTGCGCATGGTGCCGGTCGCAACTCTCTTCTCCCGCTTCCGCCGTCTTGTCCATGATCTCGCCCGCGAGACCGGCAAGGTGATCGAGCTGGTGACCGAGGGAGAGAGCACCGAAGTCGACAAGACAGTCATCGAGCGCCTGGCCGATCCGCTGGTGCATCTGGTGCGCAACTCGATCGACCACGGCTTGGAAACACCTGCCGACCGCCTTGCCGCCGGCAAGACCGAAGCCGGCACGGTGACGCTGTCAGCTCGCCAGGCCGGCGGCGAGGTGATCATCTCGATCAAGGACGACGGCCGGGGCATCAATCGTGAACGGGTTCGCGCCAAGGCGGAATCCTCCGGCCTCATCCATCCCGGCCAGCCGCTTTCCGACTCCGAGCTCTTGCAGCTGATCTTCGCTCCCGGCTTTTCGACGGCGGCGGCGATCACCAATCTGTCCGGCCGCGGCGTCGGCATGGACGTCGTCAAGAAGACGGTCGAAGCGCTCCGTGGCGCAATCGATATCGTCAGCGTGCCCGGACAGGGTTCGGAAGTATCGCTGCGCATCCCGCTGACGCTTGCCATCATCGACGGCCTGCTGGTGCGCGTCGGCTCCGGCCGCTACGTCATTCCGCTCTCGGCGGTCGAGGAATGCCTCGAACTATCGCTCGAGGAAGATCTCCGCTCGCGCGGCCGCAGCTTCATCTCGCTGCGCGACAGCCTGGTGCCGTTCCTGCGCCTGCGCGATCTTTTCCGCACCGGCACGAAACCCGACGTGCACCAGAAGGTCGTGGTGATCTCGACCGGCACGGAGCGGGTCGGCCTCGTCGTCGACCAGATCATCGGCGACCACCAGACGGTCATCAAGTCGATGTCGAAACTCCACAACGATGTGGCGACCTTCTCGGGTGCGACCATTCTCGGCGACGGTAGCGTCGCTCTCATTCTCGACGTCGGGCACCTGGTTGCCGCGGGTCAGCAACAGGAGGCGCAATTGCGGGTAGCAGGATGAGTGCAACGGCAGCAACCGTCGAACGGTTCGACAATCACTGGAGCTATGCCGAGGAAGTCGAAGTGCTGACCTTCGATCTCAACGGTGAAACCTTCGCGCTGGAAGCGGTCATCGTCCAGGAAATCCTGGACCTGCTTCCGGAGACCGCGGTGCCGGGCAGCCAGCCCTTCGTCGCAAGCGTCATCAATTTTCGCGGCAAGGTCATTCCGCTCGCCGACCTGCGTCTCGCCTTCGGGATGGAGGCGGCGGAGGCCACGATCGACAGCCGCTTCATCGTCATCGAGATCGACCTACAGGGCGAACAGACGCTCGTCGGTCTGCGCACCGACAAGGTGAACGAGGTGACGACGCTCGCCAAGACCGCAAGCGAGGCACCGCCCAGCGTCGGCATGCGCTGGCGCGCCGACTACATCAACTGCCTGGTGAAGAGGGGCGGAGAGTTCATCATTCTCCCGAATCTGCAGGCGATCTTTTCATCGCGACATGATGCGGCGGGCGCCGTCAATTGACGCCGGATGAATTCAAATTGGGGTTAGACCGATGCGATTGACAATCAAGACGAAATTGGTGACCGCGTTCACCTTCACTATTCTGATGCTCGTGGGCACCGCCGCTTACGGCATCCTCAGCCTTGGATCGCTGAACGACACGATCGACAGGCTCCTTTCCGGCCCGGCAGCTCGTCTCGATTTGGCTCAGCAGATCAACATCGCCCAGCTGGAAGCGATCCGCCAGCAGAAGAACCTGCTCACGGCGCGTAACGCCGATGATATGGCCGGCGCGATCGAGAAGGGCAATCTGGCCCGCAAGGAATTCGACGACGCCTTCAATCAGGTACAGGCGCTTGCGACCGAAGAGGGCAAGGCGCGCTGGGCGCGTATCGCCGAACTTTCCAAGACCTTCGTTGCCGCCGACGATCAGATCCGCGCCTATGTGAAGGCCGGCAATACCGATGGTGCAAACGATATCTCCATCACGACGGCGCGCGCTGCCGCCAATAGTATCGACTCGACGCTCTCCGAAATCCTGGCGCTCGAAAAGCAGCGCATGAAGACTGCTGATGATGGCGCCCAAACACAGTACGAGACGACGCGCACGATGATGGTTGCCGTCGCCGCCGTCGCCCTGGTGATCGCTGCCCTCACGGCTTTCTGGATCGCCGGCACGATCAGCAAGGGTCTCAATCGGGCCAACACCGTGGTTCGCGAAGTGTCTGAAGGCGATCTGACGAAGATGGCCGAGATCACCGGCCATGACGAAATCGGCGAACTTCTGGGGAACGTCAACATTATGATCGAGCGCCTGCGCGGCGTCGTCGCCGACGCGCTGTCGGCCGCCGAAAACGTCTCTTCCGGCAGCCAGCAGCTTTCGGCGAGTTCCGAGCAGGTGTCGCAGGGCGCCACGGAGCAGGCCGCTTCCGCCGAAGAGGCCTCCGCCTCGATGGAAGAGATGGCAGCCAACATCAAGCAGAATGCCGACAATGCCGCCCAGACGGAGAAGATCGCCCGCCAGTCGGCCAAGGATGCGGAAGCCAGCGGCGAAGCGGTGACGCGTGCCGTCGACGCCATGCGCACGATCGCCCAGAAGATCAGCATTGTGCAGGAAATCGCCCGCCAGACCGATCTGCTGGCTCTTAACGCTGCCGTCGAAGCAGCACGCGCCGGCGAGCATGGCAAAGGTTTTGCGGTCGTGGCTTCCGAAGTGCGCAAGCTTGCCGAACGCAGCCAGTCTGCCGCTGCCGAAATCAGCGCCATGTCGAGCGATACGGTCAAGGCTGCTGCCGATGCGGGCGATATGCTCGGCCGCCTGGTGCCCGATATCCGCAAGACGGCGGAACTGGTCTCCGAGATCAGCGCCGCCTGCCGCGAACAGGATATCGGCGCCTCGCAGATCAACGAGGCGATCCAGCAGCTCGACAAGGTAACGCAACAGAATGCCGGCGCTTCCGAGCAGATGTCGGCCACCTCCGAAGAACTTGCCTCGCAGGCGGAAGAGCTGCAGACCTCGATCGCCTTCTTCAAGGTCGATACGGCAGGCAGCATACGGACCGTCGCCCAGAAGACGCAGCCGAAAGGTGCGTCCAAAGTGAAGGCCCCGGCTGTTGTTCGCAAATCCGCTCCGCCGGCCCACGGACAGGGTCGGGGCCAGACGGTTTCGGCTCAGCAGCAGCGTCTCAAGGGCTTTGCTCTCGACATGTCGATGGGCGGTCCTGATGCCGGCGACGACGACTTCAGGGAGAGCGCCTAAGCGCTCCCCCGGCGGGGCGTCCGAGCGCCTTTGCCCTCATGCGATCCCTCGGGCTGCTTCGGCGGCCCGAGGCTGAAATATCCCCAACGCGTGTAGGCGTTGGCGCTGCGACCGATAGATGTCCGGCTGCCGGGAAGTGAATGTAGTCGCTTTCCCCCCTTCAGACACATGACGCTCCGTGGACGGGACGTCTCGCAAGCTTCCGGGCGGCCGCCGATGCCGCGCACAGAAGTCCTCGAATTTCTATCCGTGGCATGTTTTCGCCCACGGAATTTATTGCTGCATGATGCCGCGCCCCCGGTCCAAATTGATTACCTCGCTCTCACAGAGGAATATTGAGATGCGTATTACGATTAAACTTAAACTCGCAGCCGCATTTGGCTTTGTCATATTGTTATTGGTGGGTAGCGCCGTCTACGGAATCCTCAGCCTGGGCTCATTGAACGACGCCGTCGGCAACCTTGTATCGGGGCCTGCAAAAAGGCTGGAACTGGCTCTCGAAGCCAAGGCTGCAGAGCTTAATGCCGTTCGCTGGCAGAAGAACGCCCTTCTGGAAATGAATCCCGAAGTGGTCACGAAGGACTACCAGAACTCGGCAAAAAGCATGGAAGACATGCTCGCCTTTGCGACGGGCGGCCAGCAGCTCGCAACCGCCGAAGGCAAGCCCACCTGGGACCGGCTGGTAGAGCTTTCCAAACGCTTCACTGAAGACTCAAACAAGGTCGCCTCCTTGCAGGAGAGCGGCGACAGGGCAGGTGCCGCCGCCCTTTCGTCGGGAGAGGTTCGCGCCCTGGTCATGGAACTGGAAGACGTTTTCGAGACGCTCGTCGCGCTTCAACAGAAGGCGATGACGCAAGCCGATAACGATAACGACGTCCTCTATAGTTCCACGAAGAACATGCTGATCGGCATCGCGATCGGCGCGTCCTTGATCGCTTTCGCCGCGGCGCTTTGGATCGCCCTCGGTGTCAGCAGCGGTCTGCGCAAGATCATGGACGTCGCCAGCGCCGTTGCCATCGGTGACCTGAACCAGAAGGTCGAGATCAGGAGCAACGACGAGATCAAGGATCTCGTGAACACGATCAACGTGATGACCGACAATCTCCGCACTACCGCGGAGATCGCAAACGAGATTTCCAATGGCGACCTCAGTGTCACCCCGAAGCCGCTTTCCGACAAGGATACGCTCGGCATCGCCATGCTCGGCATGGTGAACAATCTGCGCGCCACCGCCAATGTCGCCAACCAGATTGCCGAAGGCGACCTTTCCGTCGACGTCAAGCCGCTCTCGGCCAAGGATACGCTCGGCATCGCCATGCAGAGCATGGTTGCCAATCTTCGCGTCACCGCCGAGATTGCCACGCAGATCGCAAACGGCGATTTGATGGTGTCTCCCAAGCCGCTTTCGGCCAAGGACACGCTCGGTATTGCGCTCGCACAGATGGTCGAGCGCCTGCGCGATGTCGTCGCTGATGCGATTGCCGCTGCCGAGAGCGTATCGGCCGGCAGCCAGGAATTGTCGGCGAGCTCGGAACAGGTCTCGCAGGGCGCCAGCGAACAGGCGGCTTCTGCCGAAGAGGCCTCCGCCTCGATGGAGCAGATGGCTTCCAACATCAAGCAGAATGCCGACAACGCCGCCCAGACCGAAAAGATCGCCCGTCAGTCCGCCAAGGATGCGGAGATGAGCGGAAGCGCCGTTGCCCGGGCCGTCGACGCGATGCGCACGATCGCCCAGAAGATCAGCATCGTTCAGGAAATCGCTCGCCAGACCGATTTGCTGGCTCTTAATGCCGCCGTCGAAGCCGCGCGTGCGGGTGAGCATGGCAAGGGTTTTGCGGTCGTCGCATCGGAAGTGCGCAAGCTCGCCGAACGCAGCCAGTCGGCCGCTGCCGAAATCGGGGCTATGTCGAGCGATACCGTGACGGCTGCCCAGGAAGCCGGCGACATGCTCGGCCGCCTGGTGCCCGACATCCGCAAGACGGCGGAACTGATTTCCGAGATCAGTGCCGCCTGCCGTGAGCAGGATATCGGGGCTGCCCAGATCAACGAGGCGATCCAGCAGCTCGACAAGGTGACGCAGCAGAATGCGGGAGCCTCCGAGCAGATGTCTGCGACTTCGGAAGAACTCGCCGCCCAAGCGGAAGAGCTGCAGGCCTCGATCGCTTTCTTCAAGATCGAGATGGCAGACAACGGCAAGGCGGCGACGAGCGGTCGGCAGGGCCGCGGCGCGGCGGTCAAAATGACCACGCGAAGCCCGGCCGCGGCGCGCAAACCGGCAGGCAAGGGGGCAGCCGCCAACAGCGTTGCCAGCCAGCAGGCTCGGGCGAAGGGGTTTGCTCTCGATATGTCGATGGGCGGCCCCGATACGTCGGACGACGAATTCCGGGAGAGCGCATAGCGCTTTCCCCGGTGCAGAACGGGGAGCTGTTACGGCGGCCTCTCGAATATGACCGACGCAAAGATGCGCCGGGGAATGCCGGCAGAGTCGTGAACGCATGACGCGTCTTCACCACTGCGCAATTTGAAATTCGCAGGAAATCCACAGCAATTCTAAGGGGTGTTAGAATGCGTTTCACGATCAAACTCAAACTGAGCCTGGTGTTCGGTTTCATCGTTCTCCTGACCTGCGCCATGGCAGGTCTTTCGATCTACAATCTCTCGTCGCTGAACAGCGACATCTCGATCATGGTCGCCGGTCCGGTCGCCAACCTGCGCGATTCCGGCGATCTTTCCGATGCCGTGATGCGTTCCATCCGCGCCGAAAAGGACGCGATCATCAATACCGATGCCAGCAAGATCGGCGGCTATGTCGATGAGATCTCGCAGCAGCGTGACCTGATCAAAACGCTCCATGGCCGCCTTTCCGCCTCCGACGATCCGGAGATCAAGACGGCGATGGCGCAGTTCGGCGATCTCTACGGCAAATGGACGGCGCTGCAGGATCATATTGCCGATCTCGCAACGCAGAACACGACGGAAACCAACGCGCAGGCCGGCGTCATCTCGATGGGCGACGGCCAGCAGGTGACGACCCAGCTTCTCGGCATCCTTGCCAAGCTCAACGACACCGTGACCGGCAACGTCGCCGAAACGGATGCCGCCACCAACGACCAGTATGCGCAGTCCCGCAATATGCTTGTCATGATGACGATCGGCCTGATCATCGTCTCGTCGGCGGCTGCCATCTGGATCCTGCTCAATATCTCCCGAGGCCTGAAGCGCGCCGTCAACCTTGCCGATGCCGTCAGCATCGGCGACCTCGAACAGAATATCGAGCACAAGAGCAACGACGAAATCCGTGATCTCGTCGTTTCGATGAGCCGGATGACCGCGAACCTGCGCAATACCGCGACGATTGCCAACCAGATCTCCAACGGCGACCTGATGGTCTCTCCGAAGCCGCTCTCGGAAAAGGATATGCTCGGCATTGCGCTCGAGCAGATGGTCGAGCGCCTGCGCGGCGTCGTCGCCGACGCGATCTCGGCTGCCGAAAATGTTTCGGCCGGCAGCCAGCAGCTTTCGGCAAGTTCTGAGCAGGTGTCGCAGGGCGCCACGGAGCAGGCGGCTTCCGCAGAAGAAGCCTCCGCCGCGATGGAAGAGATGGCAGCCAACATCAAGCAGAACGCCGACAATGCGGCCCAGACCGAGAAGATTGCGCGTCAATCGGCCAAGGATGCGGAAGCCAGTGGGGACGCGGTGACACGCGCCGTGCAGGCAATGCGGACGATCGCCCAGAAGATCGGCATCGTTCAGGAAATCGCTCGCCAGACTGACCTTCTCGCCCTGAATGCCGCTGTCGAAGCCGCTCGTGCGGGTGAGCATGGCAAGGGTTTTGCGGTGGTCGCATCGGAAGTGCGCAAGCTTGCCGAACGCAGCCAGTCGGCGGCAGCCGAAATCAGCGCCATGTCGAGCGATACCGTGACCGCCGCCCAGGAAGCCGGCGACATGCTCGGCCGCCTGGTGCCCGACATCCGCAAGACGGCGGAACTGGTCTCCGAGATCAGCGCCGCCTGCCGCGAACAGGATATCGGTGCCTCGCAGATCAACGAGGCGATCCAGCAGCTCGACAAGGTGACGCAACAGAATGCCGGCGCTTCCGAGCAGATGTCGGCCACCTCCGAGGAACTTGCCTCGCAGGCGGAAGAGCTGCAGACCTCGATCGCCTTCTTCAAGGTCGATATGGCCGGTGGGCCTCGCGAGCGCGCGCCGGCTGCCAGGATGACGGTGCGGAGCCCCGCTCCGGCCGCCATCCGCAAGCCTGCAACCAAGAAACCGGCCGCCAACGCCGTCGCTGCTCAACAGGCGCGGGTGAAAGGTTTCGCTCTCGATCTCTCCATGGGCGGCCCAGATGACGGGGACGCCGAATTCAAGGAAAGTGCATGATCATGGCCACGACATCTCTGGAAGCGCAATTCGTGACCTTCAGCCTGGGCGACGAAATTTTCGCCGTGCCGGTTGAGGTAGTGCGGGAAATCCTCGACTATGCGGAAGCTTTCAAGATTCCGAACGGTCCCGACTATCTGCTCGGCCTGCGCGACGTGCGCGGGCAGGGCGTGCCGACGATCGATCTTCGATTGAAGCTCGGCATGACGAAGACCGTGCCGACGCCGCACACGCGGGTGCTCGTCCTCGACGTGCCGATGGAAAGCCGGCTGCTCACCCTCGGCCTCGTCGCCGACCGCGTCTTCGAGGTCACGCCGTTCCGGCGTGACCAGATCGAGGCGGCGCCCGACATCGGCGTGCGCTGGCGCTCGGATTATATCGCCGGCGTCGTTCGCCGCGAAAACGGCTTCGTCGTCATCATCGATCTTGCACGGCTGCTGTCACGCGAGGATGCCTCGGCACTGCAATCGGCGGCCTGACGCCCAAGTCAAATCTGGAGTACTGCGTTCTATGAGTATGGCAGCGGTGGAAACCCAATTGCCCGGCGACCGGATCAGCAAGCGCAATTTCGACAAGCTTGCCCGGTTCATCTACGATTATAGCGGCATCAAGATGCCGCCGACCAAGCTGACGATGCTCGAAGGGCGGTTGAGGCGCCGTCTTCGCGCGACCAATCATTCGACCTTCGACGATTATTGCGACTTCCTGTTCAATCATGACGGCCTCGCCCAGGAAACCGTCTATCTCATCGACGTGGTGACGACGAACAAGACGGATTTTTTCCGGGAAGCCAAGCATTTCGACTACATGCAGACGGTGGCACTGCCGGCGATCGCCAACAGCGGCGTGCGCACCGTCCGCACCTGGAGCTCGGCCTGCTCGACGGGGGCCGAACCCTACACGATGGCGATGGTGCTGGCGGAATTTGCCGAAAGCCGCAATGACGTCTCCTACAGCGTGCTTGCCACCGATCTTTCCACCGACGTGCTGCAGACGGCGCGCCGGGGCATCTATACGGAAGACATCATCGCGCCTGTGCCGCGAGACCTGCAGCGCAAATACGTGCTGGTCGCCAAACAGCCGGGCCGCAAAGAGGTGCGCATCACACCGAAACTGCGCAGCAGGGTAGGTTTTGCCCGAATGAACCTGATGGACGATAAATACCCGGTCGGCGACTTGATGAACATCATCTTCTGCCGCAACGTGCTGATCTACTTCGACAAGCAAACCCAGGCCGGTGTGCTCAACCGTCTCTGCAATTGCCTGGCGAAGGGCGGCTACATGTTCATCGGCCATTCCGAGTCGATCACCGGCTTCGACCTGCCGTTGAAACAGGTTTCGAATACGGTGTTTCAGCGTATCTAGAGCATTTCCGCTTTTCTCCGAATCGCGAAAATGCACTATCTCTCTGTTTTCACGCAATTCCCGGCAAAAGCGTTTCACGCTTTGCCTGGCAAAACCGTTACACACTTTTGCTGGAATTGCTCTGGAGGCATCCATGCGTAAGAAAATCCGCGTTCTTATCATCGACGATTCCGCCAGCATCCGACAGACGCTGAGCCATGTGCTGGAGCAGGATCCCGATATCGAGATCATGGGGGTCGCATCCGATCCTTTTGTGGCGGCGCGGAAGCTGCAGGAGGAAATCCCCGATGTCATCACGCTCGACGTGGAGATGCCGCGCATGGACGGCATCACCTTCCTTCGCAAGCTGATGTCGCAGCGGCCGATCCCCGTCGTGATGTGCTCGTCGCTGACGGAGGCGGGTTCGGAAACGCTGCTTCAGGCGCTGGAGGCAGGCGCCGTCGATGTCATTCTGAAATCGAAGATCGGAGCCGCCGACAGCCTTGCCGATGACGCCATACGCATTCGCGAAGTCGTCAAGAGCGCTTCATACGCGCGGCTCTCCACCGTGCGCCGCGCCGCCGGAACCATTCGCTCCGCTTCCGCCGAGGGGCCGACCAAGAAGCTGACGGCGGATGCGATGCTGCCGCCGCCGACGGGACGGGCGATGGCAAAGACGACGGAGATGGTCGTCTGCGTCGGCGCCTCCACCGGCGGCACCGAGGCGCTGCGCGAATTCCTGGAAGAACTGCCGGCCAATGCTCCAGGCGTGGTGATCGTCCAGCATATGCCGGAGAAATTCACTGCTGCCTTCGCGAAGCGTTTGAACGGGCTCTGCGAGGTCGAGGTCAAGGAAGCCGCCGACGGTGACCCGGTGCTGCGCGGCCATGTGCTGATCGCTCCCGGCGATAAGCACATGCTGCTCGAACGCCAGGGAGCGCGCTATTATGTGAGCGTGAAGACCGGGCCGCTGGTCTCCCGCCACCGGCCTTCCGTCGATGTGCTCTTCCGTTCGGCGGCGCGTTCGGCCGGCTCGAACGCGATGGGGATCATCATGACCGGCATGGGCGACGACGGCGCGCGCGGCATGCTGGAAATGCACGAGGTCGGGGCCTACACGGTGGCGCAGGACGAAGCGAGTTCCGTCGTTTTCGGCATGCCGAAGGAAGCGATCGCCAAGGGCGGTGTCGACCGTGTCCTGCCGCTCGATCAGATCGCCCGCGAAGTGCTGATGACACAGCAGAAATTCTGAGGCCGACCCCAACGGGCTGGGCAAAGCGAGCGGTTTCCGGCGCCGCAGGGCAGCCATGCGCGCCTCCCCTTGAAATTTCCGTGATTTTGTGGTCTTGAGGCCGCCAATCTTTGCAGCGCTGCCTGTCATGCATGTTCAGGGACATTTCCCGCCCCTGGCAGCGCGCGCCCCATATCAGTCCCAAGGAAAAATGCGCAGATGGCCCGTTCAGCTCTTCTCAATGTCATGGTTCAGGCTGCCCTCAAGGCAGGAAAATCGCTGGGGCGTGATTTCGGCGAAGTGCAGAACCTGCAGGTTTCCGTGAAGGGACCGGGCGATTTCGTTTCCACCGCCGACCGCAAGGCTGAGAAGATCGTCCGGGAGGAGCTGATGAAAGCCCGTCCGACTTACGGCTTCCTCGGCGAGGAAAGCGAAGAGATCAAGGGCACGGACGGCGCGCATCGCTGGATCGTCGACCCGCTCGACGGCACGACGAACTTCCTGCACGGCATTCCGGCTTTCGCAGTCTCGATCGCGCTCGAACGCAACGGCGAGATCGTCGCCGCCGTGGTCTTCAATCCGGCGACCGACGAGCTTTATACCGCCGAGCGCGGCGGCGGCGCCTTCCTCAACGACCGGCGCCTGCGCGTCGCCGCGCGTCGCGCGCTGTCGGATTGCGTCATCGGCTGCGGCGTGCCGGCGCTTGGCAAACGCAACCATGGCAAGTTCCTGGTCGAGCTTCGCCACGTGATGGGCGAAGTGGCCGGCATCCGCCGCCTCGGTTCGCCGACGCTTGATCTCGCCTATGTCGCCGCCGGTCGTTTCGACGGTTTCTGGGAAGCCGAGCTTGCGCCGTGGGACATGGCGGCCGGCATCCTGCTCATCCGCGAAGCCGGCGGTTTTGCCACCGACTGGGACGGCGGAGCGACCATTCTGGAGAGCGGTGCGATCGTCGCCGGCAACGAAGCCATCCACAAGGCGCTGCTCGAGGTCATCAAGCGGCCGATCCCCGCCAAGTGACCGAACGGAAAACCGGCTGTTGTAAAGTCACGGTTTTCGCCCCGGCATACTTCAATTCGGCACAATGTTGATCTAGTCTCCGCCAGCAATGAGTTCGGAGGCTGCTGCACCTATGGAAAATGTGAATGTGGCGGAGATCGGCTCCACCGAAAAGGCGCCCGGTGGTTATGCCTACAGGCTTTCGAGCCCCATGCCCTTCCTCTGGACGATGCTGCTTTTCCTCGTCATCGTCGGTTTCATCGCCGCCATCCTCTTCCGGCAAACGCAGACCGCCTTCATGCATAATCCGGGCCTCAACGGCCTGATCCTCGGCGTTCTCGCGGTCGGAATCATCCTTGTTTTCAATCATGTGCTGGCACTTCGCCCCGAGGTGCGCTGGTTCAATTCGTTCCGCGCCGCCGGCAGCGCCGACAAGGTCAGCCGCAATCCGAAGCTGCTCGCGCCGATGCGGGCGCTGATCGGCAGCCGTAAAACGTCCATGGCGCTGTCGACGACGGCGCTGCGCTCCATCCTCGATTCCGTCGCCAGCCGCCTCGACGAATCGCGCGACGTTTCGCGCTACCTGATCGGCCTCCTGGTCTTCCTCGGCCTGCTCGGCACGTTCTGGGGCCTCATCGGCACCATCGGCTCGATCAGCATCGTCATCCAGTCGCTCGATGCCAGCTCGAACGGCACGGGGGATGTGCTCTCGGCGCTGAAGGAAGGGCTTTCCACGCCGCTTTCGGGCATGGGCCAGGCCTTCTCCTCCTCGCTGCTCGGCCTTTCCGGTTCGCTCATTCTCGGCTTCCTCGACCTGCAGGCCGGCCGCGCGCAGAACCGCTTCTATATGGAGCTGGAAAACTGGCTCTCCTCCGTCACCGATGTCGGCTCCGATCTTGCGCCGGCCCTCGAAGCCGTTTCCGGCGCATCCTCGGAAGACATGCGCGCGCTTTCCGACTATCTGCGCAAGGTCTCCGAAGAGGGCGGCGTCGGTAGCCAGCGCTCGGTCGCCGCCATGGCGAGCCTTGCCGAAGGCATTCAGGGGCTCGTCAAGAACATGCGCAACGAGCAGCAGATGCTGCGCGACTGGATCGAGGCGCAACAGGACGAAGCGAAGGCGATGCGCCGCACGCTCGACCGGCTGGCGGAACGCATCGGTCTGCAGGAGCGCGGGGGCGACAGGACCGAACGCCCGCGCGACCGGGCGAGCCACACAGAGAAGAGCGAGGGCAAATAAGCCATGGCTCTTGCCCGCAACCGCCGCCGCGAACGCACGGTGGATTACTGGCCGGGCTTCGTTGATGCCCTGTCGACGCTGCTCATCTCGATCATGTTCCTGCTGACGGTCTTCGTCGTCGGACAGTTCATTCTCAGCCGCGAAATCACGGGCCGTGACGAGGTGCTGAATCGCCTCAACAGCCAGATCAACGAGCTGACCCAGCTTCTGGCGCTCGAAAAGGGCAGCAACCAGGATCTCCAGGATTCGGTCGCCAACCTGCAGGCATCGCTTTCCAATGCCGAAGGCGAGCGTTCGCGGCTGCAGGCGCTGCTGAACGCCGGTTCGGGCGGCCAGGATGCGGCGCAAAAGCGGATCGGCACGATGACGCAGGAGCTCGACGAGCAGAAGCAGGTGAGCGAACGGGCGCTCAGCCAGGTCGAACTCTTGAACCAGCAGATCGCAGCGCTTCGCAGCCAGATCGCCGCCGTCGAAGCAGCGCTTCAGGCGTCGGAAGAGAAAGACCGGGTCTCGCAGACGAAGATCGCCGATCTCGGCAGCCGCCTCAACGTGGCGCTTGCCGCGCGCGTGCAGGAGCTGAACCGTTACCGCTCCGACTTCTTCGGCCGGCTGCGCGAAATCCTCTCGGACCGCGAGAATATCCGCATCGTCGGTGACCGTTTCGTGTTCCAGTCGGAAGTGCTGTTTCCCTCGGGTAGTGCCGATCTCAATCCGGATGGCCAGACGGAGATGGCAAAGCTTGCCGCAGCCCTTCTCGATCTCGCCAAGGAAATTCCGCCGGAGATCAACTGGGTGCTGCGCGTCGACGGCCACACCGACAATGTGCCGCTTGCCGGAACGGGCCGCTATCGCGACAACTGGGAGCTTTCCTCGGCGCGTGCGATTTCGGTCGTCAAGTTCCTGATCGCGCAGGGCGTGCCGGCTGACCGGCTCGTTGCCGCCGGCTTCGGTGAATTCCAGCCGATTGCACCGGGCGATACGCCGGACGCGCGCGCCACCAACCGCCGTATCGAGCTGAAGCTGACCGAGAAATGATCAGCCTGAGGGCACCCGGCGCGCCTGCTCCAGCCGGCGGGTGAGAAAGTCGCGCACGGCGGGACTGTCGCTGAGGCCGATTGCCGCCATGTAGGCGTCGGTTGCGGCGGTGTCGTCGCCGGCGCTTGCCAGAAGAAAGGCCCGCACTGCCCAGTAAGGCTGATAAGCGGCGATGTCGCGCGGATCGAGCCTGTCGAGTTGCTCCAGGCCCGCGGCCGGACCCAACGCCCTGCCGATCACCGCAGCCTGGCTGACGCGCGCGCCGAGCGCGGGCTTCATTGTCACAAGCGCGGCGTAGAGTGTCGCCAGCGCCTGCCAGTCGGTCGCTCCTGAGAACCGGCGCGCCGCGTGCACGGACTGGATCGCCGCCTGGCACTGGAACGGGCCGAAACGATCGAAACCTCCGGCCTTGCGCAGCAGCGCATCGGCTTCCGCGATCATGATCGCGTTCCAGATCGCCGTATCCTGTTCGTCCAGCGGCACATATCGGCCGCTGTCGTCGCGCCGGGCGCTGCGGCGGGCTTCACAGTGAAGCATCAGCGAGAGGAGACCGATCGCTTCCGGTTCGTCGGGCAAGACGGCGAGAAGCGCGCGGCCGAGCCAGATCGCCTCGCCGGCAAGCGAATGACGCTCCTCCTCGCCGTCGAGGCCGTCCCAGCCGAGGCCATAGGCGGCGTAGATCGCCAAAAGAACGGCGGCAAGCCGACCTGATAGGGCGGGGCGAGGGGGAACGGCGAAGGGAATGCCGGCATCGCGGATCTTCATCTTGGCCCGTACCAGCCGCTGGCTCATCGCTTCCGGTGAAACGACGAAGGCTCGCGCGATGGTCTTCGCCTCGATGCCGAGAACGGTCTGCAGCATCAGCGGGGTATGCACGGAGCTGTCGATGGCGGGATGGGTGCAGGCGAAAAGCAGCTTCAGCCGCTCATCGGGAAAGACGGATTTGTCGGGTTCGTTCATGCGTTCCTCGGCCTCCTCAAAGGCGAGCGATAGCGTCGCTTGCGCGTTGGCCTGGACGGTGCGGTGGCGGGCCGCCTGCATGAGGTTGCGGCGTGCGGCGACCAGCAGCCAGGCTTCCGGATTGCCGGGAACGCCGCGGTCTGGCCAGACACGAAGGGCCGCAGCCAGCGCTTCCGACAATGCGTCTTCCGCCGCCGGCACGTCGCGCGAGCGAGCGGCGAGAAAGGCGATCAGTTTGCCATAGGATTGACGCGCCACCTGTTCGGCAGCGCGTCCGGCATCGGGCGGCATCGTCGTTTCACATCTGCAGGCGCGGGCGTACCTCGACCGAACCCTTGTCGGAGATCGGAACGCGTGTCGCCCATTCGAGCGCGGTATCCATGTCGGGAACTTCGATCAGATAAAAGCCGCCGAGCAGTTCCTTGCCCTCCGGATAGGGGCCGTCCTGAACATCGTGGTCCTCGCCTTTGCGGCGCACGATCGTGCCGGTTTCCGGGCCAGTCAGCCCGGCGCCGCCGGTCATGATCCCTGCCTGGGCAAGCGCCTTGCTATAGGCGATCCAGCCGTCGCGATAGGCAGGGTCGCTGCGCCGAGCAAAATCCTCGGCGCCTTCGCGGATGATGAGGGCATATTGCATGGAAAACTCCTGATCTCGTGTTGGCGTTGATCCGGGCATGCCGATATCGGGGACCGATATCCGAAAGCTGTGAAGCCCGGCGGAGCGGCGAGCCGTTCCGATACAATGAGGCGCGGCCACCGATCGTTTCGACATGGCTTTCAAAAAATATGCGAAAAAGAAAAAATGGCGCCGAAAATCAGGAGCAAGCGGGCCGGGCTCAACGGCACCGGCGCTGCTCAAGGGCGCGAAAGGGCAGGGGTGGCATTGACACCGCCCCTGCCGATCGGATTCAGGATTCGGCCTTCGTCTGATCGACGACTTCGGCACCGGGCGTGTTCTTCTTGATGGATTCAATGGCGCTCATGGCGGACGCCTTCGCCTTGTAGCCCTCGGACGAGAACATGGCTTCGCCGTTCGATGCCTTGAAGCGGAAGCGGAACTCGCCCGCCTTATCCTTATAAACTTCGAATTTATACATGGATGTCTCCCGAAACGCTGAATTGCAACCATCAGCTTAGTGGAGGCTAGATCAAAATGACGAGCTTTTCCACTGCCTTAATTAGAATTCGGTTGCTTAGCGTCCAATTGTCACCATTTCCATTGGGCGCAAGCGAATGCGGGGCCTGTTCTCATGGTGACGGACGATCGGGAAAGTCCGCCGCAGCGGACATCGCGCCGAGACCGAGCGTCGCAGTCAGGCCGAGAACGAGCGCAAGGCCCGCGCGTCGGGTGATATCGGAAAGCGCCATTCCTATCTCCTCCCGAGGATTTCAACAGCAATATCCCACCCAGGGCATAAGGAGCTTAGGGCAGGGCGCGCGAAAGACAACCGCAGGGAGGTGCGGTCAAGGTCAGGCTTTCGTCGTGTCGACGAATAAGCGCTTGCCGGCTATTTGGCGGTAGCGAGCACATCTTCGTTGGCGGCGTCGAATTGCAGACGCGCTAGTCGCGCATAGATGCCGCCCTGGCGGATCAGGCTCTGATGGGTGCCTTCCTCGACGACGCGGCCCTGGTCCATGACGAGGATGCGGTCGGCCTTCAGCACGGTTGCCAGCCGATGGGCGATCACGAGCGTTGTGCGGCCGTCCACCAGGCCGTCGAGCGCCTTCTGCACCAGCGTCTCGCTTTCGGCATCCAGCGCTGAGGTCGCCTCGTCGAGCAACAAGACAGGGGCGTTCTTCAGGATGGCGCGGGCAATGGCGATGCGCTGGCGCTGGCCGCCGGAAAGCGTCACGCCGCGCTCGCCGACCTCGGTTTCATAGCCCTTGTCCAGGCGGGAGACGAATTCGTCGGCCTGGGCGGCAAGCGCTGCGGCGCGGACCTCCTCGCGCGAAGCGCCGGGGCGGCCGAAGGCGATGTTGTCGTGGATCGAGGCGGCAAAGATGGTGACGTCCTGCGGCACGATGGCGATGCGCTGGCGCAGTTCGTCCGGCGTCGTCAGCCGCGCGTCGACCTCGTCGATCTTTACGCTGCCCTGCTGCGGATCGTAGAAACGCAGCAGCAGCGAGAAGACGGTGCTCTTGCCGGCGCCGGAAGGGCCGACGATGGCGACCGTCTCACCCGGCGCGATCGCGAAGCTTAAGCCGTGCAGCGCCGATTTGCCGGGGCGCGAGGGATAGGCGAAATGCACGCCGGAAAATTCGACGCGGCCGCGGCCGGGCGAAGGGAGGGCCTGCGGGTTGGCCGGGGCTGCGATCGGCGAGACCTCGTCGAGAAGCTCGGTCAGGCGGTCGGCAGCGCCCGCTGCCTGGGAGAGTTCGCCCCAGACCTCCGAGAGCGCGCCCAGCGAGCCGGCGGAGATGACGGCATAAAGCAGGAACTGGCCGAGCGTTCCGGCAGAGAGCGTGCCGGCAAGCACGCTGTGCGCGCCAACCCAGAGCACGGCGACGACGCTGCCGAAGATCAGCGTGATGGCGATGCCCGTCAGCAGGGCGCGGGAGCGGATGGCGGCGCGGGCCGCCTCATAGGCGGATTCGACGGCGGCGCCATAACGTGCCGCTGCGGCATCCTCACCGTTGAAGGCCTGTACCGTGCGGGTGGCGGCGACCGTCTCGTTGGCAAAGGCGGAAGCCTCGGCGAGTGTATCCTGGGCGGCGCGGGAACGCTTGCGCACCGAGCGGCCGAAGCCAACAAGCGGGAAGACGATCAGCGGGATCGCGCCGATGACGAGGCTCGAGAGCTTCGGCGAGGTGACGATCATCATGCCCATTGCGCCGAGACAGAGGATGAGGTTCCTGAGCGCCACCGAAGCTGTGGCGCCGACGGCGGATTTGATCTGCGTCGTATCGGCGGTCAGGCGCGAGACGATCTCACCGGACTGGTTGACGTCGAAGAAAGAGGGCGACAGCCGCGTCACATGGGCGAAGACGTCGCGACGAAGATCGGCGACGATGCGCTCGCCGATGGTGATGACGAAATAATAGCGCAGCGCGCTTGCCATCGCGAGGACCACCGCCATGACCATCAGCATGGCGAAGTAGCTGTTGATGAAGCGGCCGTCGGAGTGGGTAAATCCGTGATCGATCATGCGGCGCACGGCGAGCGGCAGCGCCAGCGAGGTGACGGCGGCAAGCGATAGCGAAATCAGCGCGCCCGCCACCATGCCGCGATACCGCATGACATAGGGCGTCAGCCTGCCGAGCGGCCGCAGCGATCGTCTCTTCTTTTCTTCTGCCTGTGCCTGCTCTGCCAAATCGTCTCCGATCGCCTGCAAGACCCGCGCAATGCGGCCTGTAGGCTCTTGTTATCCCGGCGTCCTTCATGTATAGGCACCGCATCCTAATGGGAAGCCGTAGCCATCACGACTGCGGCTTCATTTATTCAATCGGTTCGTTGCCCGCAACTGCATGCGGCAAATTGAACTCCGGTATCGCAGGAAGATTGTTATGAAGGCAGGCATCCATCCCGACTATCACGTGATCAAGGTTGTCATGACCGACGGCACCGAATACGAAACCCGCTCGACCTGGGGTTCGGAAGGCGCTGTCATGAACCTCGAAATCGATTCCAAGTCGCATCCGGCCTGGACCGGCGGCAACCAGCAGCTCATGGATCGCGGTGGCCGCGTCTCCAAGTTCAACAAGCGTTTCGGCGGCCTCGGCCTCTAATCGCTTCTGCTCGACGGAATTTGAAAAGAGCCCGGTTTTGCCGGGCTTTTTGCGTTTGTGGGATGCCAGCGGTCACAGGTAAACAAAAAACCGGCTGCGCGGAGCGCAGCCGGTTTCATGTGGAATTCTCTAAATCCGGATCAGTTGTTGCCGAAGGCGGTCTGCAGCAGGGAAAGCTGGGCCTGGACGCTGTTCTGGTTGTCGTGGACGATCACAGCTTCAGACGGGCGGTAGATTTCGCGGTCCAGCAGGGCGATACGGTTCTGCAGGCGCAGCGAACGCTCGACGAGGTCACGGAAGGATTCCGGCAGGTCGCCCCAGCCGGGTGCGGCGCGGTCGACGTTGAAGCCGTCGAGGCGAACCTTGTTCTTCTCCGCCAGGACCTGGTCGCGGGACATTTCGCCGTTGTTGACTGCGCGCTGCAGCAGCAGCCAGGAGGCCATCTGCATGAGGCGGGTGGTGAGGCGCATGGATTCCGCTGCGTAGAGGACCGAGGCCATCCGCGGCAAAACCTTGGAGGCGGTGCGGCCCTGGCCGTCGAGATAGGCTGCGGTCTCTTCGACCAGTGACATGCCTTCCGCGTAAAGCGCCTTGAACTGCGAGGATGCAGCCGCGCGGCCCGCAAAACTGATCGTGTTCAATCCAACTTCCGACATCGCAATAGTCCCTGTTGCACGCAGCTACTTAATGGTCAGGTAACGCCGGCGCCGACGGAAAAGTTTCCAAGCCCGGTCTTTATGACTTTAAGATGGTATCATTAGCGCAAATGCGCAAGCCGTTTCTTAAGAAAGGGTTAATCTCCACAGTTTCGTGGAAGTGTGCCGGCTGCAAGTAAAAAGAAGAGCCGCAAAAGCGGCTCTCAAGGTAAAACAGGGAGAAAAATCAGACCAATTCACCGCATGGAAAACTGTCTGAGATCCAGAAAAGATCCGGATGAGTACAGTAATACCTTATAAAGCTTAATATTTTATTAACATTGTGCCGGATTAAGACTTGAGGCCGCCTCATTTTCTCGCCTAGACTCTTGTTTTTTAGGGATTTCGGCGATTACGAGCGGAAGAAGCTCTCAGCCGCCTGCCGTCCGGAGGCCTTGCGGGTGGCCTCGGCTTCGAGGCGAGCGATCTCCGCCTTCAGCAATTCCACCCGCGCTTTCAGCTCGTCCACCGAAAGCATGGAGAGATCGGCGCCGATCTCATGGACGGCCTTCTTCTGCGGCCGGTCGTCATCGATGAAGCTCATGGTTCGTCCTCCGTTGCTGCCCAGGGCATCGTACTTCCCAAAATCGATTCCGATTTTAGGGCCGATGCGCTAGAGCGGTTCAGCTTTTCATGGAAGCGTAAAATCGCTCTCACGTCTTGTTTTACGCAACTCCCGGCAAAAGCGCTTCGTGCTTTGCCTTGTAAAACCGCTTCGCAGTTTTCCTGGAATTGCTCAGCCGAACTTTACGGCAGGATCACCGCTTTCGGGAGACTTCGCGGTTTCAGCAGATTTGCCGGTGCCGCGGTCGGCAAGCGACATGCTCTGCGGCGTCAGCATCTGCGAGGTGCCGGTCGGGATCGTCGTGTAGGCATCGCGGTCGCCGACCGGAACGGCGGCGCGGATGCGGCTTCTGATGATGGCGTAACCGGTGATCAGCACATGGGCGACGGCGGTGACGAGGAAGAGCGCATGTGGGCTGATCATCGACATGACGGGGCCGCCGATCGTCGGGCCGATGACCGTGCCGATGCCATAGAGCAGCAACAGGCCTCCGGAGACCTTGACGAAATCCTCTGAGGTCGCGAAGTCGTTCGCATGGGCGACGGCGATCGGATAGAGCGTGTTCGCCACTGCGCCATAGAGGATGACGAGGCCGATCAGGAAGGTGGGTGAGGTCGGGTGGAGCAGGAAGATCAGCAGTCCGGCAACGGCGGCGATCGCCGACATGGCGGCGAGCACGTAGCGCCGGTCGATACGATCGGAAAGCCGGCCGGCCGGCAGCTGCATCACCGCGCCAGCGAAGATGGTGGCGCTCATCATGATGGCGATGCTGGCGTCGGAGAGGCCCGCGCCGGCGCCGAAGACGGCGCCGAGCGTACCGTAAGCGCCGTTGGCGATGCCGACGAGCAGAATGCCGAGGCAGGAAACCGGCGAGTTGCGGTAGAGCGCCGGCAGGTCGAGGCGGACCGCCTTCAGCGGCTGTGGTGATGCAGCGGTCGACAGCGTCGTCGGCAGCATGGCGATGCAGTAGAAGATGCCGCAGATCATGAAGAGCACCGGCGTGCGCACGTCTTCCAGCGGGATCATCATCTGGCCGCCGACGACGCCGAGCAGGGTGATGCCGATATAGAGCGAGAAGATCGCGCCACGGCTCTCGTTGCTGGCGCGTTCGTTCAGCCAGCTTTCGATGATCATCGAGGTTCCGGCTGTAGAGAAGCCGGTGACGGCGCGCAGCACCACCCACCAGAACGGATCGATAATGATGCCGCTGACCAGCGCGATGATGGCGATGATCGAGATGAAGCCGGAAAAGGCTCTGATATGGCCGACACGGCGCACCAGCTTCGGCGCCACCAGGCAGCCGATGACGAAGCCCCCGGCCCATGAGGTGCCGAGCAGGCCGAGCGTCGTGGTTGCGTAACCTTCGAGATTGCCCCGCACCGGAAGCAGGATGCCCTGCAGGCCGTTGCCCATGAAAAGGAAGAGCGTGCCAAAGAGCAGCGCGGCGACGGACAGCAGATTTCTCTTCATTTCCCCAGACTCGGTCTCAGCGATTTAAAAATGGACATAAGGCAAGACCTGCGTCTGCCTAGCCTCAAGATGATTGATTGTGCCCCGGAATGTCTTTACGGCGTGTCGAGATCCCTTGTTCGCGCGGAAAAATGTCCGTCCTGTGACATTCCGAAAAACGGAAAAAATAAAGCATGACAAAGCTGATAGCCTTGCTGCTCATCCTTGCCATGGCGATACAGGTGATCAAGCCGCTCGGGCTTCCCGGCCTGAGACGACGCATGGATTTCTGGAGGATCGCGCTGATCGCTTTCGGTATCTGGGCGGTGGCACTGCTTTCGCGCGATTTCCTGATGTAGACGGACCGCGTCGCCCCGATCCGCGAGTTCAGTCCTGAAGCAAGATTTCTCCGCGCATGACGGGAACGCAGCTGCCGGAGATGACGACGTCGGTGACGATGCCGGCGGATTTCGCAACATCGAGGGCGATGACGCTGCGGCGGCCCATTTCCACACCCTGTTCGATCGTGATGCGGATATTCATATCGGCGTCCGGCGCCAGCGAGACGAGATAGGCGGCAAGTGCGGCCGAAGCGCTGCCGGTCGCCGGGTCCTCAGGCACGTTATCGAGCGGCGCGAACATGCGGGCGCGGATATGCCACGGGTCTTCGGAGGCTCTGACATAGAGGAAGAGCGAGAAGTCGTGGCCGCTCGTCGCCTGGCGGCCGGCTGCCGCGTGGAAGCCGGCAAGGTTCGGGCGGGCGGCGGCCAGCGCTTCAAGCCCGTTCAATTCGGCGATGGCGAAGTTGAGGCCGACGGAAGCAAAGACCGGGGCGTGGGTGGTCGTGACAATGACGCCCGGATCGAGTGTTACGCAGCGGGCGATGGTTTCTTCGGCGATGGCATCGCCGATCGTCAGCGGCTGCGGCGCGCGGATCGCTGCTGCCGTAACCCTTCCGCCGCTGCGTTTCAGGCTGATTTCGACAATGCCGGCCTTTTCCTCGAAGCGCAGCCCGTCGCCGACCGGCTTGCCGAAGATCTCCGCCCGCTGGCCGAGCACATAGGCGGTGCCGACATTCGGATGGCCGGCGAAGGGTATTTCCATCGTCGGGGTGAAGATGCGCACACGGGCCGAATTCTCGGGATCATCCGGCGGCAGGACGAAGGTGACTTCGGAATAGTTGAACTCGGTGGCGATCTTCTGCATCGCCGCATCGGTGAGGCCGCGCGCATCGGAGATGACGGCAAGCGGATTGCCCTCGAAACGCGTGGACGTGAAGACATCGACGGTGACGTAGGAGATGGTGTGCATAGCGGCTCCTGTTGCAGCGGGCCGTTATGAATAATCACGATTTTTCGCGGGACGAAGCGGTTTCTTGTCGCCGAGACAATGAGAGAAACAGAAAGGGCAGGACGCTGCAGTTGCCGCGTCCTGCCCAAATCTCAAGTGGGAAAGATCAGGCGGCCTTTTCCAAGTCTTTTTTCCAGCTGCCCTTGGCGGCGAGGCTGTTCATCTCGGCGCGGTGGGTGAATTCGCGCTGGCCTGCGGCAACGTTTTCCTGCTTGCCGTTCCAGGCCTTGAGCGCGCTGTCCTGCAGGGCGCGGCCGTAGGAGAAGGTGACGAGCCAGGGTAGATCGGCCGTGGAATTGATGGCGGAAAGGTGCGCCGTCGCTTCTTCGGTCGTCTGGCCGCCAGAGAGGAAGGCAATGCCCGGGACGGCTGACGGAACCGTGCGCTTCAGCACCTGCACGGTGCGTTCGGCGACTTCGGCGACCGAGGCCTTGCGGGCATTCTTGCCGTCAATGACCATATTCGGCTTCAGGATCATGCCCTCGAGGCTGACGCGGGCATCGGCCAGTTCCTCGAAAACGATGCGCAGCGTGGATTCGGTCACCTCAGCGCAACGGTCGATATTATGGTCGCCCGGTTTGCCGTCCATCAGGCATTCCGGCTCGACGATCGGAACGATCTTGGCTTCCTGGCAGAGAGCCGCATAGCGGGCGAGCGCCTGAGCATTGGCCCGGACCGAACCGCGGGTCGGCAGCGTCGACGAGATGGCAATGACGCCGCGCCACTTGGCGAAGCGGGCGCCGGCTTCGTAATATCGGGCAAGGCGCTCGCCGAGGCCATCGAGGCCTTCGGTGATGGTTTCGTTGGGATATTTGGCCATCGGCTTGGCGCCGGTATCGACCTTGATGCCGGGGATGGAGCCGGCGGCGCGGATGATGTCGACGAAGGGCGTGCCGTCGGCGGCCTTCTGGAAGAGTGTCTCTTCATAGAGGATGACGCCGGAGATGTATTTCTTCATCGCTTCGTCGGAGCGGAAGAGCATTTCCCGGTAGTCGCGACGGCTGGTTTCGGTCGATTCGAGATTGATCGTGTCGAAACGCTTCTTGATGGTGGAGGTCGATTCATCAGCCGCAAGCAGTCCCCGGCCGCCTGCAACCATCTGCACTGCAATGTCTTCCAGTCGTTCGCTCATCTCGTTCTCTCCACAGCATTAAACATCGGCAGTTTAAGGATATAGGACGGCGATAACAGAAGTTTATAGAGAGGAAAATGGAAGGCTAAGTCATTGAAACGATTGAAATCAATTCAATCGTTTGAAAAGATGGGATTTTTTCCGCGCTCTGAGCAAAAGACCGCGGAAAGCTCCTCGCCACCCGCGGTCTATCCACATGTAAAACCTGTCAAATCGGGTTTGGGTTATTTGCCGGCGTTCAGCACCGCGACGCCGGGGAGTTCCTTGCCTTCCATCCATTCGAGGAAGGCGCCGCCGGCGGTCGAGACATAGGAAAAATCGTCGGTGACGCCGGCATGGTTGAGCGCCGAGACGGTGTCGCCGCCGCCGGCAACGGAGGTCAGCTTGCCGGCCACGGTGCGCTCGGCGGCATATTTTGCGGCGGCGACCGTTGCAGCATCGAAGGGCTCGATCTCGAAAGCGCCGAGCGGGCCGTTCCACACCAGCGTCGAGGCACGCTCGATCCAGGCCTTGATGGCCTCGACGGATTTCGGGCCGACGTCGAGCACCATGGCATCGGCGGGAATGGCGTTGATGTCGACGATCTCATTGGCCGCACCGGCCTTGAACTCGCGGGCGACGACGCCGTCTTCCGGCAGGATGATGGCGCAGCCGGCGGTCGCGGCCTCGATCATGATCTGCTTGGCGGTTTCGGCGAGGTCATGCTCGCAGAGCGACTTGCCGACATTGGTGCCGCGGGCGGCGATGAAAGTATTGGCCATGCCGCCGCCGATGACGAGCGCATCGACCTTTTTCACGAGGTTCATCAGGAGGTCGATCTTGGTGGAAACCTTGGCGCCGCCGACGATTGCAACGACCGGGCGGGCCGGATCGCCAAGACCCTTTTCCAGTGCCTCCAGTTCGGCCTGCATGGTGCGGCCGGCATGGGCCGGAAGGTGGTGAGCGAGGCCTTCCGTCGAGGCATGGGCGCGGTGGGCGGCGGAGAAGGCGTCGTTGACATAGATATCCCCGTTGGCGGCAAGCGCCTTGATGAAGTCTGCGTCGTTCTTTTCCTCGCCCTTGTGGAAGCGGGTGTTTTCCAGAAGCAGAATATCGCCATCATTCATCGCCGCGACGGCGGAGGCGGCGGCCTCGCCGATGCAATCGCCGGCCGTCAGCACGGCGTGATCGAGCACTTCCTCGACGGAAGGGGCGATCAGCGACAGCGAGAGATCAGGCGACGGGCCGTCCTTCGGCCGGCCGAAATGGGCAAGCAGGATGACCTTGGCGCCCTTATTGGACAATTCGAGGATCGTCGGCGCCACACGCTCGATGCGCGTCGTATCGGTGACCTTGCCGTCCTTGACCGGGACGTTGAGGTCGACACGGACGAGAACGCGCTTGCCGCTGATGTCAGTGAGATCGTCGAGGGTCTTGAAAGAAGGCATGGGGAGGATCCAGTCTTGGTTGGCGGAAATCGCGCCGACCATAGCAAGGATCATCCGAGACGCAAGGCGCTCAATGGCCGTTTTCGCGTGTGGCTTCGTCGCGTCCGGCCGGCGCTTTCTCAGCGCTTTCAGAGGCGGCGGCTTCGCGGTTCCTGCGTCCTTTCAGCCGGCCGCGGATGCGCTGGATGATGTCCTTGAGATTGATGAAGATCGGCAGCGTGATTGCCGGCTCGACCGCTTCCAGCGACATGCCTACGGAGGTGACGTGATCGTGCTCGTCGAGGTCGCGGACGATGAGAATGATCGAGCCGAGGCGGACGCGGTCGGCATAATCGGCCTTGCCGCCGAGGCGCTGCCGCATCAATTCGGCGATCGTCAGACCCTTTTCCGACTCGTTGAGAAGCCCTGGGCCATAGGCGGCGTCGAGGTCGGCGGCGGGCCGGGCGGGGGAGAGCGCGAAGGCTCCGAAGAATTCGGCATCGTCCTCATCCACCGGCGCGCGGCTGGCAAAGAGCCGGTCGAGCAGGCGGGAATAGCTCGGCACGATGAAGAGATAGACGAGATCGTTCTCACGAAGCCGCCCGGCATATTGATAGCGCATCGACTTGCCGTCGCGAATGACAAGCGAGGGCGTGGCCCAGCGCGGAATGCGCTCGCCGCGCAGGACTGGGCTGTCCTTGATGACGCGGTAGGAGAGCAGTTCATGGTTGGCGGCACCCGGCAGGTCGACCTCGACCTTGTCGACGGCGCCGATGCGGGGCGGAATGATCAGGCCGAGCTTCTTGGCGACCGGCTTGATCGTCCAGCCTTGGACGAGCAGAGAGACCAGCACGATGATGAAGGCGGTATTGAAATAGATCTGGCCATTTTCCAACTTGCCGAGGATCGGCATGATCGCAAGCAGGATGGAGACGGCGCCGCGCAGGCCGACCCAGGCGACGAAGCCGATCTCCTGCTGCGTGTAATCGAAGGGAAGCAGCGACAGCCAGACCGCCAATGGGCGGGCAACGAAGATCAGGAAGAGGGCCAGCAGGATGGCAGGCACGATGATGACGGGAAATTGCGAGGGCGTCGCCAGCAGGCCGAGCACCAGGAACATGATGATCTGCGCCAGCCAGGTCATGCCGTCCTGGAAACGCTTGATGGTGCCGATCGCCTGCATCTTGCGGTTTCCGGCATAGATGCCGGCGACATAGACGGCAAGGAAGCCGCTGCCGCCGACCGCGCCGGTGAACGAGAAGACGAGGAGGGCGAGCGCCAGCACGAAGATCGGCGTCAGGCCGCGCTCGGTATCGAGCTTGCTGACGATCAGCACGATCATCATGCCGCCGAGCAGGCCGAGAATGACGCCGAGGCCCATCTGCTGCACGAACATCGCCAGCATGCCGATATTGATGCCGGCGTAACGCTCGCCGCTCGCCAGCACCTCGACGAGCGCGATGGTGAGGAAGATCGCCATCGGGTCGTTGGTGCCGGATTCGACTTCCAGGGTCGAGCGTACCTTGTCGCGGATATTGATGCCGCCGATGCGCAGCAGGAAGAAGACGGCGGCGGCATCGGTCGATGCGACGATCGAGCCGAGCAGCAGGCCTTCGAGCCAGGTGAAGTTCAAAAGCCACATGGCTGCGACGGCAAAGAGCGAGGCGGTGATCAGCACGCCGACCGAGGCGAGCGCGAGCGAGGGCACGGCTGCGAGCCGGAAGGCCTGCATCGGCGTGCCGAAGCCGGAATCGAACAGGATGACGGCAAGCGCAATGGAGCCGAGAATATAGGCGAGGTAATTGTTGCTGAACTCGATGCCGAGGCCATCGACGCCGGCGGCAAGGCCGATCATCAGGAAAAGCAGCAACAAGGGGGCGCCGAAGCGGAAAGCGAGCAGGCTCGAAAAAGCGGCAAGAAGCACGAGCGCCGTCGAGACCAGCACCACGATATAGAACGCTTCCATGCCCACCCCTTTCCATCGACTGCTTCGCGGATACGGCCATCCCCGGCCGATCCGCCCTCTCAACCCCTCCGCCAAACGCGACGATCCATCAGTAAACGGCAAAAAGGCAGAGAAGGGTAGGCCTTGCGGCTTAACCTCGTCTCGTGCTGCATCATGCTGCTGAACGGCTGCCGGACGGCCACCGACACGGAAATGCTACGGGAGAAATTCACTATAAAGAATGTATGGGCAAATCAGGCAAGAGCAGGGCGAAAGGCAGGAAGATCGATTTTTACTGACGGTATCTGCCAACGCGGAGATTTTTCGATATCGGGCAAGAAAGACAGGCCGTCTGCCCGGCGATGAAGCCAGATGCAGCTTTGTGCCGGAAGTGGCCGGCCATTGCTCCGCTATCAGAACACTGCCTGAAGGATGACGACGGCGAGAAACGAAAGACCGATGAACGCGGCAACCGAGATGACCAGACGATTGGCCTTTGCCAACACGGCAGGTCTCACATCCCGCTTGGGGTGAAACCGCTGCCGCCGCTTGAGGGTGGTGTGGGACAAGCGTTTTTGCGCCTCTGCCATTTATCGCCTCCGCCTGGATCATTTCAGCCGTTGTACAGCGCTATGTATTTCCTCAGTTTATCACGGCTGGCCAACGGATTGCCAACCGTGATTCCATCCTTGTGGCCACACCGAACCCGTCGTTTCGAGATGGCCTCTAAAACCGGAAGACCGATGCGGATCGACTGTCAGCCTTCGGTGTCCTCGCCCTCGTCGGTCAGATCTTCGACCGGGACCAGGAAAACGACGAACTCGTCGTCGATGGTCCTTTCAGGATCGTCGTCGAATTCATAGGCGTGCTCGACTTCGCTTGCTTCCTCAGCGGTTGCCTTGCGCAGGCTGAGCGTCGCCTTGCGGTCCCACAGGGGTTTGCCCTCGGATTCGAGAATGGTCAGGTCGTCGCGAAAATCTTCCGCCTCGAAGAAGTGCGTCGCTTCCTCATGGTTTCGCGAGCGAAAACTGGCAACGGCACGGCCGGCGATTTCAACGGTAAAATAGTCCATCCATCTCTCTCATCTTCATGCGGGCGACAGCGCTGCCGCAGGATATTGGCGTGGCCACATCGGTTGTTCGACGCGATGCTTCAAGGTGACCTATCCTACCAGATCCCGGCCCGACAATGGGCGAAAAGATGGGGTGCGCAAGATCGGCCTGTTTTTGCCTTGGTGCGGCAAAAGAAAGCGGCCCGGTTTCCCGGGCCGCCCGCATATCGATGCTTCAAGCGCTATCAGATCAGCTTGGCAAACGCGACTGCCGTATCGGACATGCGGCTGGAGAAGCCCCACTCGTTGTCGTACCAGGACAGCACGCGCACGAAGTTGCCTTCCATGACCTTGGTCTGATCGGTTGCGAAGATCGAGGAGTGGCTGTCGTGGTTGAAGTCACGGGAGACGAGCGGCTCATCGGTGTAGCCGAGGATGCCCTTCAGCTTGCCGTTTGCAGCAGCCTTGATCGCTTCGTTGATTTCGCCGACGGAGGTGGCCTTCTTGGCAACGAACTTGAAGTCGACGACGGAAACGTTCGGCGTCGGAACGCGGATCGAGGTGCCGTCGAGCTTGCCTTTGAGGTGCGGCAGAACGAGGCCGACGGCCTTGGCAGCGCCCGTCGAGGTCGGGATCATCGAGAGAGCGGCAGCGCGGGCGCGATACAGATCCTTGTGCATCGTGTCGAGCGTCGGCTGGTCGCCGGTGTAGGAGTGGATCGTCGTCATGAAGCCGTGGTCGATGCCGACGGCGTCGTCGAGAACCTTCACGACCGGCACCAGGCAGTTGGTGGTGCAGGACGCGTTGGAGATGACCAGATGCTCCTTGGTGAGCTGGTCATGGTTGACGCCGAAGACGACCGTCAGGTCAGCGCCGTCGGCAGGAGCCGAGACGATGACGCGCTTGGCGCCGGCCGTGAGGTGAGCGGCGGCCTTGTCGCGGGCGGTGAAGATGCCGGTGCATTCCATGGCGATGTCGACACCGAGTTCGCGGTGCGGCAGCGTTGCCGGATCCTTGACCGCGGTGACCTTGATCGGCTTGCCGTTGCCGACGATGATCGTGTCACCCTCGACCTTCACCTCTGCCGGGAAGCGGCCGTGGATGGAGTCGTAGCGCAGCAGATGGGCGTTGGTCTCGACCGGGCCGAGGTCGTTGATGGCGACGACTTCGATGTCGGTGCGGCCGGATTCGACAATAGCGCGGAGGACGTTGCGGCCGATGCGGCCGAAACCGTTGATGGCAACCTTGACTGTCATGTTCATTCACTCCCGATAGAGTAGGGCCCGATAGAGCAGGGCCTGGAATTGAGGAGATGGAGAGCGCCTCAAGGCGCTCTCATTAAAGCTTTGCTTCGGCAGCCGCAACGACGGCGTCGGCGGTGATGCCGAAATGCTTGAAGACATCCTTCGCAGGGCCGGAAGCGCCGAAGCCCTTCATGCCGACAAAGTTGCCTTCCGGACCGATGAAGGCATCCCAGCCTTCGCGGACGGCGGCTTCGACGGCGATCTTCACCGGCGAGTTGCCGAGGACTTCCTTGCGATAGGCTTCCGGCTGATCGAAGAACAGTTCGGTGCAGGGAACGGATACGACACGGGTGCTGACACCCTTGCCTTCCAGCGTTGCGCGGGCGGCAACGGCGAGTTCCACTTCCGAACCGGATGCGAAGATCGTGACCTTGGCGTCGGCGTGACCCGCGAGCGTATAGGCGCCGAGTTCGCAGAGGTTCTTCTCATTGTACTCGGTGCGGACGGTCGTCAGGTTCTGACGTGTCAGAGCCAGAGCGGACGGATGATCCTTGCTTTTCATGGCGATCTGCCAGCATTCCGCGGTTTCGACTGCGTCGGCCGGGCGGAAGACGCGCAGATTAGGCACCGCACGCAGGCCGGCGATCTGTTCGACCGGCTGATGGGTCGGCCCGTCCTCGCCGACGCCGATCGAGTCGTGGGTCAGCACGTGGATGACACGGATGCCCATGAGCGAGGCGAGGCGGATCGGCGGACGGCAATAATCGGAGAAGATCAGGAAGCCGCCGCCGTAGGGAATGAGACCACCGTGCAGAGCGATGCCGTTCATGGCCGAGGCCATGCCGTGCTCGCGGATACCCCAATGCATGTAACGACCGGCGAAATCCGTCGGCGTGATCGAGTGCATCTGGCTGGTCTTGGTATTGTTCGACGGCGTCAGGTCGGCGGAGCCGCCGAGCGTTTCCGGCACGAAGCCGTTGATGACTTCAAGTGCGTCTTCGGATGCCTTGCGGGAGGCGATCGTCGGCTTGGTTTCGGCAAGCTTCTTCTTGTAGTCGTCGATGGCCTTGTCGAAGCCTTCAGGCAGGTCTCCGGCAAAACGGCGGCTGAACTCGGCCTTGGCAGGCGACTTGGCAAGCGTCTCTTCCCATGCCTTGACGATATTGTCGGAACGAGTGCCGGCTGCGCGCCATTCCTCAAGAAGATCGGAGGGGATGACGAAGGGCTCGTAATCCCAGTTCAGCGCCTTGCGGGCGGCGGCGATTTCCTCGGCGCCGAGCGGGTTGCCGTGCACCTTGTGGGAGCCCTGCTTGTTCGGAGCACCGAAGCCGATGATCGTCTTGCAGGCGATGAAGGTCGGGCGGTCGGAGTTGTGGGCGGCTTCGATCGCAGCGGCGATGGCGGCCTGGTCGTGACCGTCGATCTCGATCGTATTCCAGTGAACAGCCTTGAAGCGGGCGATCTGGTCGGTGGAGTCCGACAGCGAGACGGCGCCGTCGATGGTGATCGAGTTGTTATCCCAGAAGAGGATCAGCTTGTTCAGCTTCAGATGGCCGGCAAGCGCGATCGCCTCATGGCTGATGCCTTCCATCAGGCAGCCGTCGCCATTGATGACGTAGGTATAGTGATCCTGCAGCTCCGCGCCGAATTCCTCGCGCAGCTTACGCTCAGCGATCGCCATGCCGACGGCATTGGCAATGCCCTGGCCGAGCGGGCCTGTGGTGGTTTCGATGCCCGTGGCATGACCGTATTCCGGATGGCCGGCGGTCTTCGAGCCGAGCTGACGAAACTGCTTCAGATCCTCGACCGTCATGTCGGGGTAACCGGTCAAATACAGCAGCGAGTAGAGCAGCATCGAGCCGTGACCGGCGGAAAGAACGAAGCGGTCGCGGTTCGGCCAATGCGGCTTCTTGGGGTCGAAGCGCAGATACTTGGTGAAAAGGACCGTTGCCACGTCAGCCATGCCCATCGGCATGCCAGGGTGGCCGGAATTCGCCTTTTCAACGGCATCCATGGCGAGGAAGCGGATCGCATTCGCCATCCGGTCATTTTGTTGGAGAGAGGTCATGGCTTTTCTGCAAACTCCGGGTGTCGGGGGATGGCCTCGAGCCTCCAAGACCATCGAGTGAAAGCGGCTGAGACATAGCAGTTGGGGCTGGCAAGTCAATAAATGGCGGGCCAAATCCGGGTGGCCCGCAGTGTTTTTTGACATTTGATCGCGCGGTTGCACAAAAGTCGAATCTTGCGTCGCGGACGTGCGGAAAGCATTCATCCACAAGATAGGCCGGTGGGCAGATGACGGGATTTATTGACGGGCCGTCGGCGAGCTGCATATCCTCTTGATATGACAGGATCGGCGCAGAGGGCCGATTCGCAGATCCTGCACGGGAATCGAAAAGGCATGACGCCCACGGGCAAAACCATGGAAGCAGCGCTCAACGAGCTGAGACAGGCGATTTCGAACCTCGAAAATGCCGTCGACATGCGCATCGAGCGGCAGCGTGAGCAGGGCGAGATCGAGGGCGAGGTTCGGCGCGTGCATGCCGACCGTTCGCGGCTGGCGCAGGAGCTCGACCAGGCTGAATTCCGTGCCAACCGGCTGGAGGAGGTCAACCGCGAGGTGTCGCGGCGGCTGGTGACGGCGATGGAAACGATCCGCGCTGTTCTGGATCGCTGATAGAAAGAGTATGGCATGGCGCAGGTGACGGTAACGATCGACGGCAAGGCCTATCGCATGGCCTGCGAGGAAGGGCAGGAGGAACACCTGACCGATCTCGCCATCCGCTTCGACCACTATGTCGCCCATCTCAAGGGTCAGTTCGGCGAAATCGGCGATCTCAGGATCACCGTCATGGCCGGCATCATGATCATGGACGAGATTTCCGAGCTGACGCGCCGCGTTGCCGGGCTGGAATCCGAACTCGAGTCGCTGCGCGGCAATCGCGACACCGTGCTTGCCGCGACAGCACGCACGGAGGAAAACCTGGCTGCGGCGTTGAGCGAAGTGTCAAGCCGAATCCGCGGCATCACCGACAAGCTGAATGGCCGCGCGGCGCCCGAACTCAATTAAATAGGGACGGCCTGCCGTCGCCACTGGCGCGTCAGCGCAAACGACCTTATATATCGCGATGCGGTCTGCGCCTCTCGACAGGAACCACAATCCCTGGGGCCATACTCGATCCAAAGGGAGCTGTCCCTGGCCAGGCCTGTGGGCCTGGACACACGGCGCCCACCTACGTTTGTAGGCACCCAGGATCGTAAACATCCACCGGTGGTCGTGGATCGCACCCTTCCCTTTTATCGTCGGCAAATACGCCTGATGTGGCGGGCGAACGCGGCTTGCGCGTCCGCCCCTTTCAACGCGTCTATTACTTCTTCAGGCCCGGAAGCGTGACCTGGAAGACCTGGAACATTGTATCGACGTTGGCGCCGCCCTCCGCCTTGTAGGCTGCGCCCACCTGGAAGCCGTCCTGCGTCAGGAAGTCGTTGTCATTGGCGACGAACAGGAAATAGTCGTCCGGCAGGTTCGGATCGAGAACGCTTGCGAGACCCATGGCTTCCCATTTTTCCGACAAATTGTTTTTGTCGTTCGGTGCGCCATTGTGGAGGCCGAAACGGGCAAGATCAGCCTTGTCGTTGAGGTCGATGAAGGGCGTCAGCGTTGCCGGCGTCAGCGAGGGATCGATGGCGCCCTTCGGCGCGATCGGCTTGCCGGCGTCGAAATCGCTGCCGGCGATATCAGTTGCGGCGGAAAGATCGACGACGTTGATCTTGCGGTAGAGCGAGGTGTCACCCTTCACGCCCTGGCCGTTGCCGCTGTCGCGGGAGAGCATCAGGAAGGTCTTGTCGGAAAGGGCGACGATTTCGCTCTCTGCGGCGACCGTCGTCTTGTCCTTGGCATCCTTGAAGACCGGCAGCGGCACGACATATTCGTGCACCAGCTTCAGATGATCGGGGTCGGCGGCGTCATAGACCATGGCGCGGGTGTTCTGGCGGGTCGAGCTGGAATCGCCGCCGTCCTGGCGGGCCGCCGACTGAAGTACAGCGATGATGAACCTACCATCAGGCGTCATCTCCATGCCTTCGAGACCCTGATTGTTCTGGCGGCCGGTCTCCGGGTCCTTCGGATCGGGCGCGGAGGCGCCGGGGCCAGGATTGTTGGAGGCAAAGCTCAGTGCGCCCTTGCGCATCGGCAAAAGCGACTTCGGCGGCTGGGTGGCCGAGAGCAGATGACCGTCGGCCGAGAAGCGATAGATGTAGGGGCCGTATTCGTCGCTGACGAACATGGTGCCGTCGGCCATGCGGATGATTGCCTCGTTGTCGAGCGCGATCTTGCCGTTCACCGCCTGCGGCAGCGGCGGGAAGCTGCCGGCAGCGGGGCGGACACCGGATTCCGGATCGAGACCAGTCATGTCCCCACCCTTGTCATCGAGGAAGAGCATGGAATCGGCAAGCTTTGCGTCGACGCCCGACTGTTCCTTGCCGGCCTCGGGTGCTGCACCCGGAGCGGTCGGGGTCAGGCCAATCGAGATGGTGTTCAGGCGAGGGCGATAATCGACGGTGCCGGCGACGTTGTAACCGCGGTCGGGCAGCAGGTAGAGCGTGCCCTTGTAGCTGGCGCCGTCGCGGCTCCAGGCGGCGGGATCGATCGCCATGCCGGAGCCGGAGCCGAAGGTTTCACCGAATTTGTCGCGCTGGTTGGCCGGGATGCGGCCGACGCCGACCAGGCCCTTGTTGACGAAGGTGAGGCTGCCGACGGTGGCGGAATTCTCAGCGCTCGCAACGGCCGGAATGGCGGCGGATGCCCCGAGAATAGCGGCGAACAGCCGCGATGCATATGGTCTGACGTTCTTCATGAAATAGCCTCTCGGTCAAAAAGCGTTCTTGCAACGGTGCCCGCATGCAAGCTCGACACCGCTTCAAATGAATCCGGCTTTGGATTGAATTTCCTCAGGGCAGAACAAGCCCCGGATTTTCGTCCCCCAATATGCCCGGCTAACGGTCTAAGGCGGGATCGTGATATCTGGATGACGTTTTTGAGAAACTGGTTCGCAAACCGCTACGCGCTTTTGTGCAGCAGCTCTAACCGACCGGATAGGGCCCTTCGGCAAAGACCTCGTCGTGGTAACCCTTGGAGCCGACATCGAGCGCCAGCGGGCTTCGCCATTCCCTGCCGTCGCGCAGGCAATCGAGCAGGAAGCGGAAATCATATCGCGGCTGCCAGCCGAGGTCCCGCCTAGCGCGTTCGTTGACATAGACGCGATCGAGCGTCGGAAACATTTTCCAGCCGTGTTCGGCATAGAGGGCACCGGCACCCGGAAACAGCCGCTCGACAACAGCAGGCGCGCCTTGCCGGATCTCGGCGAGATCGCCTGACGAAAACGGTGTCGTAGCAGAGACGATGTAGCGGCCGAAGCCGATTGCCGGCGCCCTTTCGAGCGCCAGAAGATGGGCAGCGACCACATCGCTGATGTCGACGCGGCGATGGAGCAGCTCGTTGGCCTGAGCATTGTCAGCCGAATAGCGGTTTCGAATATCAGGATCGTCGTCGGTCTCCGGGAAGAAGCGCGAGGTCCGGAGAACGACAACAGGCAGGCGGGACTTGCGGGCGAAGAGTTCGCAGACGCCTTCGGCGGCGAGTTTGGTCACGCCGTAGATATTCCTTGCAACAGGGAGCACGTCCTCTGTGACCCACGCCGCCGGTTCGCCGGCGGCCGGCGTCAATGCGGCACCGAAGGCGCTGGTGGTGCTGGTGAAGACGAAGCTTGAAACACCGGAGGCGGCGGCCTCTTCGAGCAGGTTCAGCGTGCCGCCGACATTGGTGTCGAGGAAATCGCGATTGCCGTGGGTCGCCACATGCGGCTTATGCAGCGTCGCGGCGTGGATGACATGGCGGACGCCAGACATGGCCTGGCTGACGAAGCCGCGGTCGCCGATCGAGCCGACCATGTCGGTAAATGCCGATGGTTTGATATCGATGCCGCGCGCCCACCGGCCTTCCGCCCTCAGAGTGCGCATCAGCGCCTCTCCGAGATGGCCGGCACTTCCCGTCACCAGTATCGTCATCGCATCCTCTCCTGACCCTTCGGCGGCGGACGCTATAAAGACCGGTGTCCGGAGACAACGCATAAATTATGCAGGGGAATGCAGGAAAGCTGCAGGCTCAGTCGATTGTCGTGACGAGGCGGCCGGCGCTGCCGTCGGAAAGCGTGATCCGGTCCCACGTCACCCGGCCGGCTGCGATCGGCATCAATGCATTGTCGTTAGCGCCGGTTTCAAACGTCAGTGACAGGAGCCTGCCTTCATGCCAGCCACGCTCCTCCAGAGACTGTTCGTTGGCGGCGATTTCAGCGGATGCGTAGGAGAAAAGCGAGCGGCCGAGAAAGGCGGCGAGCGGTGCGCGCCATTCCGCCTGGCGCGAGCGGGAGGCGGACAGCAGCCGGTGGGTAACGTCGCAGATCAGATGCACCGGCCGGATGGAATCCTCGACCAGCCGCTTCAGTGCCGCATCGGCCGAGACATGCGGCGGCGAAGCGAAAATCCGCTCCAGCCTGACAGCCTGCTCGGGCGAAAGGGCGAGCTGACCGCGTTCCCAACGCGAAACGGTCGCCTGGTTGACGCTGAGGAGTTCGGCGAGATGCTGCTGCTTCATGCTGCGTAGCAGCCGCATACGGCGTATGCCAGTCCCCGATATCGTCATCTGTCCTGCGCCCCATATTTTCGCCAGCTTACGCTTTCAGCGAACCGGGAGACAAGTTGCTCCGTTATTCCGGCTGGCTTTCCAAATCACTTCTCAATCGGTCGAGGATCGAGAGCGCATGGCCGGCATAGGCGCTGATCCAGCGGTCGTAGATATGTTTGATCGGCAAGCTGTTCAGGTGGTTCCAGCGCTCGCGGCCTTCCTTCCTGGCGATGACCAGGTCGGCTTCCTCCAGCACTTTCAGATGCTGCATCACCGTGCATCGGTCCATCTCGGGAAACGTCTCGCAAAGTGCACCTGTCGTGCGGGGACCGTCCTTCAGGAGGTCGAGAATTTCGCGACGGCGATGATGGGCCAGCGCCTTGAAAACAGGATCGTCTTGTGATTCGCTTAACATGTTATGTTTTTATAACATGATGATATCAGGTGCAATGGAGAAGAGGAGAAGTATCATGTCTCTCGGAATCCGCGTTTCCGGCCGCATCGGCCGTCCCGTCGCCGACGTGTTCGATGCCGTCGTCAACCCGAAGAAGCTCAGCAGCTATTTCACCACGATCGGCGGGGCGAGTGGGCCGCTCGTCCAGGGCACGACGGTGACCTGGTGGAAGGATGCGGCGGTCGAGGTGGTCGAACTCGTACCGGAAAGCCGCATCGTGCTGCGCTGGGACGGCGGCACCGCCGAGGACAAGACGAGGTACAAGACGTTGGTGGAGATGAACTTCAAACCGCTGGAGGATGGCGGCACGCTGGTGACGATCGCCGAGAATGGCTGGCGCGATGACGAGGCCGGCCGGCGCGGCACCTATCTCAACTGCGAGGGCTGGACGCAGATGCTTTGCAGCATGAAGGCTTTTGTCGAATACGGCATCAACCTGCGCGAGGGCATGTATCTCAGCGAAATGAAGGGTGAGCCGGCGAGCGCGCCGGATGTTTGACCAGCAGGCCGGCCTCGAGGAGATCGGCGGCGCATCGCCAGACTTCGCTTGCCTGTCACACTGCGGGTGCTAATTTCCCGAGTCGATACTTCATCTCATTCCGGGAGATTCATTATGCAGCTTGGTATGGTTGGTTTGGGCCGCATGGGCAATTACATGGTCCAGCGGCTGATGCGGGGCGGTCACGAATGCGTGGTCTATGACGCCAGGCCGGAAAGCGTTGCCGAGCTCGCGGGCCTCGGCGCGACCGGCAGCGCCTCGCTGGAAGAATTCGTCTCGAAGCTCACCCATCCCAGAGCGATCTGGCTGATGCTGCCGGCGGCGATCGTCGACAAGGTGCTGGCGAGCCTGGTGCCGCTCTTGCAAAATGGCGACATCGTCATCGACGGCGGCAACTCCTATTACCACGACGACATTCGCCGTGGCGCTGAGCTCATCAGCAAGGGCATCCATTATGTTGACGTCGGCACCAGTGGCGGCGTCTTCGGCCTCGAGCGCGGCTACTGCCTAATGATCGGCGGAGAGAAGGGCACCGTCCAGCACCTTTCCCCGATCTTTGCGGCGCTCGCACCCGGCGCGGGCACCACGGAAGCCTCGCCGAACCGCACCGCCGAAGCAGTTGCGGCCAGCACCGCCGAGCAAGGCTATCTGCATTGCGGCCCGCACGGGGCCGGCCATTTCGTCAAGATGGTGCATAACGGCATCGAATACGGCCTGATGGCTGCTTATGCCGAAGGCCTGAACATCCTGAAACACGCCAATATCGGCGCCGCCTCGCACGTCGCGGATGCGGAAACTGCGCCGCTCGCCCACCCCGAACATTTCCAATACGACTTCAATCTGCAGGACGTCTCGGAAGTCTGGCGCCGCGGTAGTGTCATCACTTCCTGGCTGCTCGATCTCACGGCCGATGCGCTGCATGCCGATCCGGCGCTGTCGAAATATGCGGGCCGCGTCTCCGACAGCGGCGAAGGCCGCTGGACGATCATGGCGGCAATCGACGAAAGCGTGCCGACGCCGGTGCTGAGCGCTGCGCTCTACGGCCGCTTCTCCTCGCGCGACAATGACGAGTTCGCCAACAAGGTGCTGTCGGCGATGCGCGCGGGCTTCGGCGGCCACGTGGAAAAGCCGGCTCCGAAATCCTGAAGGCAGGCAGCTCCCCCAGTCGTTTCGAACAACGCCGTCATTCTGAGGCCAGGGCCTAACGGCCCCGGCCTGGGAGGCGGCGACATCGGCTGCGGCGCATTTTCGGGCGGCATGCACTAGCCATCGGTATGGTTTGCCTACGGCTTGCTGGCGGCACCGGTCGCGAGTATCCATTGCTGAAAAGGGAAATGTCGAGGCTGCTTCGTCCAAGCGGCCGGCACTCCATTGGAGGCGGTCATGGCGCGTGGCAGGGCAGGGGGCTTGAAGGCCGCCATATCGGGTGTGCTGGCTTTCATTGCGCTTGTGGGGGCGGTTTTACCGGGCTTTGCCCAGACGCCACCCGCCCAAGCGCCAGTCGCGACCACCCCGCCGGCGCAGGTGCGTGAGATGATGCAGCTGATGCAGACGCCCGAGGTCAAGCAATGGATGTCGACGCAGATGGCGGCGACGCCTGCGGCAAACGCGGCGGCTGAAAACCAGATGTCGGTCCTGTCGGGCCTGCTGCAGCATGCCCGCCGGCATGTCTCGATGGTCTCCGATGCGGCGATGATGCTGCCTTCGCAGATCGGCAATGCGTCCTCGCTGCTCATGGGTGAAATCGCAGCCAATGGCTGGACACGCATGATAACGCAGTTCCTGGGGATTTTCCTGCTCGGCGGGATCGTCGAAAGCATTGCCCGTTATGCCTTCCGTCGCCGTCGCTATCGGCTCCAGCACATGGCGGGCATGCATCTGGCGCCGCGCGTCATCCCGGCGCTGATCTTTGCAGCAGCAACGGTGCTGACGCTTCTCAGCCTCGGCTGGCCACCGTTCAGCCAGAGCATTGCGATTGTCTGTGTCGTTGCACTCATCGTCCAGCGCTTTACGATCTGCCTCGGCGGTGTGCTGGTCGATCTCATCGGACTGGCGCGGGCCGAGGAAGAACGGCAGGGCATCACCGCTCCTGATATGCCGGGGCATGCCGTCGCACTCTTCTGGTATCGCCGTTGCGCAACCTTCCTCATCTATTTCGTGTTCGGCTGGGCGGTGATCCAGTCGATGGAGCCGCTCGGCTATTCCCCGAGCGTCCGGCTCCTCGTGGGCTACATCCTCGGCATCGGCCTGCTGCTCATCGCGATCGAGGCGGTCTGGTCGCGGCCGAACAAGGACGAAAAGCGCGGGCACGGGATCTCCTGGGCGCTCACCGTCTATTTCCTGCTGCTCTGGAGCCTCTGGGTCTCGGGCTTCAACTGGCTGCTCTGGCTCGGCGTCTACGCGCTGCTGTTGCCGCGGGTGCTCGCCGTCTCGACGCTCGCGGTGAAGTCGCTGCAGCAGACCGAAGCGAGTTTCCTTGCCACGCGCCGCATTGCGACCGTGCTGCTCGACCGCGGCGTGCGTGCGCTGATCATAGCCGTTGCCGCCGTCTGGTTCGGGCGGATGCTCGGCGTCGGCGCCGACACGATGGCCGCCGGCGACACGATGGTCGACAAGATCGCCCGCGGTGTCATCGGCGGTATCGTCATCCTGCTGGCGGCCGACCTGTTTTGGCACGTGGTAAAAGCCTATATCGACGGCCAGTTGCTCGACTCGCCCCTGGACGGCGCTGCCACGGACGAGGAGAAGGCCAAACGCGCGCGGATGCAGACGCTGCTGCCGATCTTCCGCAACATCCTTGCCGTCGTGATCGCCGTCATCGCTGCGCTGATGGTGCTTTCGGGCCTCGGTATCGAGATCGGACCGCTGATCGCCGGTGCCGGCGTCGTCGGCGTCGCGGTCGGCTTTGGCGCGCAGACGATCGTCAAGGACGTCATCAGCGGCATGTTCTATCTCTGGGACGATGCCTTCCGCGTCGGCGAATATATCGAAAGCGGCAGCCACAAGGGTGTGGTCGAAGCCTTCAGCCTGCGCTCGGTGAAACTCAGACACCATCGCGGGCCGCTGACGACGGTGCCTTTCGGCGAACTCGGCGCGGTGAAGAACCTCAACCGCGACTGGACGATCGACAAGATTAGCCTCAACGTCAAATACGACACCGATCTCGTCAAAGCGAAGAAGGTGATCAAGCAGATCGGACAAACGCTGCTCGAAAATCCGGAATTCGGCCCTCATATCATCGAGACGTTGAAGATGAAGGGTGTCGAGCAGTTCGGCGAATTCGCGATCGAGATCCGGCTGTCGATGATGACGAAACCAGGCGAACAATTCGTCATCCGTCGCAACGCGCTGGCGATGATCCGCAATGCCTTCAAGGAAAACGGCATCGAATTCGCCGTGCCGACGGTGCAGGTGGCGGGTGATCGCGACGCGGATGTGGATGCTGCCGTCGCGCGCTACGCTGCGCATGCACGGGCCGGCAGTGAACCGGCCGCATGAGGGCAGGCGCCTTCTGCATGCCGGCTCCTCCGCACATTCCAATCTCCGTCATGGCGGCAAGGCATTCGTAAACTTACGAAAATGCAATGTGATGTTAAGCGCGCCTGCGCAAATTCGCCCCAATTGAGGATGATGGAGGCGCAGGCGGCGGGCTGGGGTAGCGTCGGGCAGGGCTTCATAGAGCTTATATGCCTCTTATGTTACGTCATTTCGGAAATGATTCCCCACCAGCTGGAAATTGCGCGCAGGTAAGAGATGTCGGGTCACGACAATTTGGAAGAAATGGAAGAGACGGACGGTTTTTTCCTCGGGCTTTTCAGACGTTACAGGACGCCGCTGACGGCAGCAGCGACACTGGTGGTCTTCTGCCTCGTCGGTTACGCGATTATGCAGCTCACCAACGAGGTGCGCTATGATGACGTCGTCGATGCACTGGCGGCGACCCGGCCGAGCGCGATTCTGCTCGCGCTGTTCTTCACGGCGCTCAGTTTCCTCTCGCTTGTTTTCTACGATCTCAACGCCATCGAATATATCGGCAAGAAGCTGCCCTTTCCGCACGTGGCGCTGACGGCGTTCAGCGCCTATGCCGTCGGCAATACCGCCGGTTTCGGCGCGCTTTCGGGCGGTGCGATCCGCTACCGAGCCTATACGCGCCTCGGGCTCTCGCCGGAGGATATCGGCCGGATCATCGCTTTCGTCACGCTCTCCTTCGGTCTCGGGCTTGCAGGTGTCGCGGCGATCGCCCTCCTCATCATCGCCGACGAGATCGGGCCGCTCATCGGTGTCAGCGCCTTGCTTCTCCGGGTGATTGCCGGCTCGATCATCGCCATTCTCGGCGCGGCGATGATCATCGGCCGCGAGGGCCGCGCGCTCAATCTCGGCCCTGTGGAAATCCGCCTGCCGGATTCGCGCACCTGGTCGCGCCAGTTCCTTGTCACCGCCTTCGATATCGCCGCTTCGGCCTCCGTGCTTTACGTGCTGCTGCCGCAGACGGCGATCGGCTGGCCGGTCTTCCTCGCCGTCTATGCGATCGCCGTCGGTCTCGGCGTGCTGAGCCATGTTCCGGCCGGTTTGGGTGTGTTCGAAACCGTGATCATCGCGTCGCTCGGCAGCGCGGTGAACATCGATGCCGTGCTCGGATCGCTGGTGATCTACCGGCTCATCTACCATGTGCTGCCGCTTTTGATCGCCGTGCTCGCCGTTTCGGCGGCCGAACTGCGTCGTTTCGTCGATCATCCGGCCGCCTCCAGCATGCGGCGCATCGGCGGGCGGCTGATGCCGCAGCTGCTTTCGGCGCTCGCGCTGCTGCTCGGCGTCATGCTGGTGTTTTCGAGCGTGACGCCGACGCCGGACCAGAATCTCGAATTCCTTTCCAACTATCTGCCGCTGCCGATGGTCGAAGGAGCGCATTTCCTCTCCAGCCTGCTCGGGCTGGCACTCGTCGTCGCTGCGCGCGGCCTCGGCCAGCGGCTCGACGGCGCCTGGTGGGTGGCCGTGTTCTCGGCGCTTGCCGCGCTGACTTTGTCGCTCCTGAAGGCGATCGCGCTTGTCGAAGCTGCTTTTCTGGCCTTCCTGATCTTCGGGCTGTTCGTCAGCCGGCGGCTTTTCACCCGCCACGCGTCGCTGCTCAACCAGGCGCTGACGGCGTCCTGGCTGATGGCGATCGCCGTCATTGTCGTCGGCGCTGTCGTCATCCTGCTCTTCGTCTATCGCGATGTCGAATACAGCAACCAGCTCTGGTGGCAGTTCGAATTCACCGCCGAGGCGCCGCGCGGGCTGCGCGCCGTGCTCGGCATCACCATCATCTCGTCGGCGATCGCCATTTTCAGCCTGCTCCGACCGGCGACCTTCCGGCCGGAACCGGCGACGGAGGAGGCGCTGGTGCGTGCCGTCGAGATCGTCGGCAAGCAGGGCAATGCCGACGCCAATCTGGTGCGCATGGGCGACAAGAGCATCATGTTTTCCGAGAAGGGTGACGCTTTCATCATGTACGGCCGGCAGGGCCGCTCATGGATCGCGCTGTTCGACCCTGTCGGCGATCATCGCGCCGTGCAGGAGCTCGTCTGGCGCTTCGTCGAAGCAGCGCGTGCAGCGGGCTGCCGTGCCGTCTTCTACCAGATCTCGCCGGCGCTGCTTTCCCATTGCGCCGATGCCGGCCTTCGCGCCTTCAAGCTCGGCGAACTGGCGGTGGCGGATCTCAGAACCTTCGAGATGAAGGGCGGCAAATGGGCGAACCTTCGCCAGACGGCGAGCCGCGCCCAGCGCGACGGGCTGGAATTCGCCGTCGTCGAACCCGAGAATGTGCACGAGATCATCGATGATCTCGCCGCTGTTTCCACGGCCTGGCTCGAACATCATAACGCCAAGGAAAAGGGCTTCTCGCTCGGCTCCTTCGATCCCGACTACGTCTCGGCGCAGCCGGTCGGCATCCTGAAAAAAGACGGCAGGATCGTTGCTTTCGCCAATATCCTCGTCACCGAATCCAGGGAGGAGGGCACGATCGATCTCATGCGTTTCTCTCCCGACGCGCCCAAGGGCTCGATGGACTTTCTCTTCGTGCAGATCATGGAATATCTGCGCGGCCAGGGTTTCACCCACTTCAATCTCGGCATGGCACCTCTCTCCGGCATGTCGAAACGCGAGGCGGCGCCCGTCTGGGACCGCATCGGCAGCACCGTTTTCGAACACGGCGAGCGGTTCTATAACTTCAAAGGCCTTCGGGCATTCAAATCCAAGTTTCATCCGCACTGGCAACCGCGTTATCTTGCGGTCTCCGGAGGGGGCAATCCGATGATCGCGTTGATGGACGCGACGTTTCTGATCGGGGGCGGATTGAAAGGGGTAGTGAGAAAATGATCAGAACAATTCTTCTTGCCACAGCATGCGCCTGCATGATCGCGGCCGCACCGGCAAGCGCCGCCGAAGAGACTACACAGGACTTCGAAACCGGGCTTATCCCGTCGCCGCACATCTTCCTGCCGGAGGGCGAGGTCAAGGGCACGGTGATGCTGATCTCGGATGCCGCCGGCTGGGGCGACTATGAGAAGGCCGAAGCCGATAGGCTCGTCGCCGAGGGCGCCGTCGTCATCGGCGTCGACTTCCCCTCGTATATCGAGGCGCTCAATCAGTACGACGTCAGCCTCAATGATGGCTGTATCTACATGGTCTCGGATATCGAATCGCTCAGCCAGCAGGTGCAGCGCGCAACCGGCAACAACGCCTATCATCTTCCGATTGTCGCCGGGATCGGCGAGGGCGGGGCCCTGGCGCTGGCGATTGCCGCGCAGACGCCGGATGCGACGATCGGCCAGACGCTTGCCGTCGATCCGCTCGCCGGGATTCCCCTCACCAAGGAGCTCTGCACGCCGGCTTCCAAGAAAGTGGTCGGCCAGCGCACGGTCTATGGCCTCAGCGAAGGCGCCCTGCCGGATCCTGTCATAACAGTCTTCACGCCCAAGGCCGACAAGGACGGCCGGGCGCATGCCGAGGCGTTGAAGAAGGCCCATTCCGAGATCGAGATCCGCGAATCCACCGACGACGCGCAGACGGTGTTTGCCGATACGCTCGACGATCTCGTCACCGCTTCCGGCGCCTTCGGCAATCCGCTCGGCCTGCCGCTGGCGGTGCTGGAGGCGACGCCCGCCTTCGATACGATGGCGGTGATCTATTCCGGCGACGGCGGCTGGCGCGACATCGACAAGGAAGTCGGCGGCAAGTTGCAGAAGGAAGGCATTCCCGTCGTCGGTATCGATTCGCTCCATTATTTCTGGTCGGAGCGCAAGCCGGAAGAAACTGCCGGCGATCTCTCGAAAATCATCGACTTCTATCGCAAGCAGTGGAAGGTGAAGCACGTGCTGCTTGTCGGCTACTCCTTCGGCGCCGATGTCGTGCCGGCGACCTACCAGCTCCTCAAGCCGGCCGAGAAGTCCGCGGTGGCGCAATTGTCGCTGCTGTCGCTGTCGCATCAAGTCGACTACGTCATCTCTGTTCTCGGCTGGCTCGGCCAGAAGACCGAAGGGGCGGGAGGCGATCCCATCGCCGATCTGAAGAACGTCGATCCGAAGCTCGTGCAATGCATCTACGGCAAGGACGATGATGACGATGTCGCCTGTCCGGCGCTGAAGGATAGCGGCGCCGAAGTCGTCGAACTGCCCGGCGATCATCACTTCGACGAGAACTACGACCTCCTCACCAAGTCGATCATCGACGGGCTGAAGAAGCGGCTGCAGGATTAGAGGCAGCGCTTGATTCACATAACCCGGAAATCGATTTCGATTTCCGGGTTATGTGCTACCGCATCAGCTTTTCTTCGCTCCAGCCGAGCTCCGCGACTTCCCTGCCGCGAAACCGCGCATCGTCGGCGACGATGAATTCGTCGAGCTGCGGCGGCGCGACGCTGGTGCCGGCAAGCATCGCATGCACTTGGCCGCGATGATGCGTCTGATGCTGGAAGAGATGGGCGAGCACGTCTTCCAGCCGTTCCTCCTGGATGCGGTCGCCACGGTGGAGGCTGACGATGGAGATCAGCCTTTCCGGCGCCAGCGCCTCGCATAGCGCAACCAGGCGCTGATCGACCTTTGCCTGCGCTTGCGCCAGCGATGCGACATCATCAAAGGGTTCGTCGATCTCGAAGGCCTTGAGCCCGAGCGTGCCGCCTTCCATGCCATCGACATAGAACCAGTCGACCGTGATGATGTGGTTCAAGGTTTCCTTGATCGAGGGGAAGAAGCTCGTGCGCTGCGCTTCGAATTCGCCGGGCTTCAATGCCGCGCAGGCCTGAAGCAGACGGTGGTTGGCAAGGGCATTGTTATAGGCGAGTTTGCGAAATGCCCTGACGGGATCGAAGCTCGGCATCGGCGCATCTCCTCTTCGCGCTGTTGGACTTGCCTGCGTCAGTTCTTGTCGTCGAGATTGCCGTCGCGCCAGACGAGATGACGTGGCGTCGCGGGCAGGGCCTCGATTTCATCGGCGATGAAATAGGGCGGGATATCGAGTTCGGTCAGGGCCTTGCGCGTCGCCGGCATCCATTTGAATTCGAGATGATTGTCGCCGTCTTCGACGCGGTGGATGATCTCTTCCGGCCGGAAGGGGAATTCCGGCGGGATCTCCATCAGATAATAGAGGCCGAGCTCGTGCCAGTCGCGCTGTTCGTAGTGGAAAAAATTCTCGACGATCCAGAGCAGGCGGGTGACGGTGACTTCGACGCCGAGTTCCTCCACCATCTCCCGTTTCAACGTCTCCTCCGACGTTTCGCCGATTTCGGCCGTGCCGCCTGGAAAGGTCCAGAAGGGCTCGTGCACGGCGCGATGAACGAGCACGTGGCCGTCGCGAAAGCCGAGACCGGCGATGCGGTGGTTGAAACGCGCAGCGCCCGCAGTCAGGCGGATGTGAGTGCGCTTGGTCATGTCATTCTTATCCAAGATCGATCACGACGATTTCCGGCGGCACGCCGAAGCGGACCGGCGCAATGGAGCAGCCGAGGCCGCCCGATACAATGATATTACGCCCCTCTTCGACGATGTGGCCATAGGCGTAGCGATTGCCGTAACACGAGGGCACGATCGGCGAACGGCCGAGGAAGCGGATCTGCCCGCCATGGGTGTGGCCCGACAGCGTCAGCGAGACCCGCTCGGGCACGCGCGGAAAGATATCAGGCTCGTGGGCAAGCAGGATGACGGGCGCATCGTCGGTGACCTGAGCCAATGTTCCATCGAGATCGTCAAGGCCGAGGATCTGCGTGCGGCCCCATTTCCTGCCGGGCAGCAGCGCCAGCTGATCTTCAAGGCCGGCGAGCCAGAAGCCGTGTCCGTCCTTTTCGAGCCGAACGGCGCGGTTGCCGTAAACGGGGATGCCGACATCGGCGAGGGCACGGTGTCCGAAGGTTTCCATCCCGCCGTTCTTCTGGGCGGCTCTGTCCTCCCACCAATCGTGATTGCCCATGATCGCATGGACGCCGAGAGGGGCGTGCAAGGTGGAAAGCGCCTTGGACCATTGGCTCGAATGCACGTATTGCGTCACCATGTTCATGCCGGCGGCATAATCACCGAGCAGGACGGTCACGTCGCCTTCGAGCTCGTTTGCCCTGCGACAGATCGCGGCAATGCGGCTTGCCGACATCCAGGGTTCGCAAGCATGGAGATCGGCGAGCGCGACGACGCGGAGCTTGAGGCCCGGCGTCCATCCCGGCGGCGTCAGCCGGTAGCGAGTGATGTTGAGCCGCGCGAGGGGTTCATAGGCAAAGGCGTAGCCGCCGAGCGACATGACGCCCGCAACGCTGCCGCCGAGAACTTTGAAAAATCCGCGGCGGGTGATCACTCAGTCGTCCTCCTGGAACAGCCGGAACTGCGCCGCCTCCAGATCCTTGGGCGGCTGCATTCCCAGATGTTTCCACGCGATTGCGGTCAGAACGCGGCCGCGTGGCGTACGCTGAATGAAACCCTGCTGAATCATATAGGGCTCGATGATGTCCTCGATCGCGTCGCGCGGCTCGGAAAGGCCGGCAGCGATGGTTTCGATGCCGACCGGGCCGCCGCCGAAATTGACGGCAATCATATTGAGGTAGCGCTTGTCGAGCTGGTCGAAACCGACATTGTCGACGAGCAGCCGGGTCAGCGCCTCGTCGGCGATCTCGCGGGTGACGGCTTCGGCCCTTGCCACCTCGGCGAAATCACGCACGCGCCGCAGCAGCCGTCCGGCGATGCGGGGGGTACCGCGGGCGCGTCTTGCGATCTCGCGCGCACCTTCTTCGGTTATCGGCAGGTTCATCAGCCGCGCGCCGCGGCGCACGATCAGTTCCAGCTCCTCGACGGTGTAGAAGCTGAGCCGCACCGGGATGCCGAAGCGGTCGCGCAGTGGCGTCGTCAGCAGGCCGAGACGGGTGGTGGCCGCAACCAGCGTGAATTTCGACAGATCGATCTTCACTGAGCGCGCGGCAGGGCCTTCGCCGATAATGAGGTCGAGCTGGAAATCCTCCATGGCGGGATAGAGGATTTCCTCGACGGCGGGATTGAGGCGGTGAATCTCGTCGATGAAGAGCACGTCGCGCTCTTCGAGATTGGTGAGCAGCGCGGCGAGATCGCCGGCCTTGGCGATCACGGGGCCTGAGGTCGAGCGGAAATTGACGCCCAGCTCCTTCGCCATGATCTGCGCCAGCGTCGTTTTGCCGAGGCCGGGCGGGCCGACGAAGAGCACATGGTCGAGCGCCTCGCCGCGGTTCTTTGCCGCCTCGATGAAGACCTTGAGATTGGCGCGCGCCTCTGCCTGGCCGGTGAATTCGTCCAGCGATTGCGGGCGCAGGGTGATGTCGAGATCTTCGCCCCGCTTTTCCGGCGATATCAGGCGGGCGGGTTCGCTCATGCTCTCATTCCGTTTTGAAACCTGTCACACCAATACACCAAAAGACGGCCGCCTCGACATCCCATCATCGGTTTTCCGACTTTCACCGCGCCAGTTCCTTTAGGCCCAGCCGGATCAGCTTGGCGCTGTCGGCGCCTTCTCCTGCCGTCTTCATCGCCGCGGCAACCGCATTCGCTGCCTGATCTCTGCTATAGCCGAGGTTGGTGAGTGCCGAAACCGCATCGGCGACAGGCGCGGCCGCGACACCTTCACCGAGTTCCTGTTTGAGGGCGATATTGATCGCTTCCCCGGCATAGGCCGGCGCTCGGTTCTTGAGCTCAGTGACGAGGCGCATCGCCACTTTCGGCCCGACGCCCGGTGCGCGGGAGACCGCGGCGCGGTCCTGCAGGGCGATCGCATTGGCGAGTTCGCCCGGCGTCAGCGTCGAGAGCACGGCGAGCGCCACCTTGGCGCCGACGCCCTGGACGCTCTGGAGCATGTTGAACCATTCCCGCTCCAATGCGCTCGTGAAGCCGAAGAGCTTCAGTTGATCCTCACGCACATAGGTCTCGATGAAGAGCACGCAGGCCTCGCCGACAGAGCCGAGTTTGGACAGCGTACGGGCCGAGCAATAGGCGACGTAGCAGACGCCGTGCACATCGACGAGCACATAGTCTTCGCCGATCTCGTCTATGGTGCCTTTCAGCTTGCCGATCATGGGTCGTGGTCTCTCAGGGGTGCGTTTCGGGAGTGATGATTTCTACGGAAGGGAAGTAGGCGCGATAGCCTTTCGGATCTCGGGTCAGGAGCCTATAGCCTCGGATTGCCGCATGCGCCCCAATCAGAAAATCGGGCAATATGCGTTCACGCCCACCACCCGATTGACGATAGAGCCGAAAGGCGGCCGCGGCGGCAAAAGCGGCAGGCCAAGGAAGGTTCTCCCGCCGAAACTCCTCCTGCGGCAAAAGCCGCTCGACTTCGTCAATGTCTCTATAGCGGACGGAAAACTCGGCATAGATGATCGGATTGATCAAAACCGGACCGCTCTTGAAGGCCAGAAAAGCCTGCTGTCGAGACCAACCATGCCACTCCGAAGATGGTATGGCGAGGTCGACAAGCACATTGGTGTCTAGAAGCGTTGCCACCGTCAGCGATCACGTGTCAGCGACATGAGCTTTTCAGCATCAATCGTCTGGTCCCCGGTTCCTTGCAAGCGATCGACAGTCTGCAGGAACCTGTCGAGCCTGCCGCGGTCCTCAATCTCCTGCTTCCCATTTTTCGGTGCGAGAACCAGCTTTCCATTCTCGACCGAGAAGATTACTTCGCTGTTGAGTTCAATGCCGGCAAGTTCGCGCAAATCGCGGGGAATGGTCACCTGTCCTTTTGACGTGACGCGCATAGCTCACTCCTTGTTCATACGGTAAGAATAATCATTACTGCATGAACAAGTCAAGAACATACTACCCCGCGAGCGCCTGGCGCATCCGGTTGCTGCCGCGATTATGGGCATGGCAGATGGCGATCGCCAGGGCGTCAGCGGCGTCGTTGCCCTTGAATTCGACTTTCGGCATCAGGATCTTCAACATCATATGGATCTGCTGTTTTTCGCCGTGGCCGACGCCGATGACGGCCTTCTTAACGGCGTTAGGGGCATATTCGGATACCGGCAGCCCGGCGCGTGCCGGCACCAGCATGGCGATGCCGCGGGCCTGGCCGAGCTTCAGGGTCGCGACCGCATCCTTGTTGACGAAGGTCTGTTCGACAGCGGCTTCATCAGGCTTGTGGCTGTGAACGATCTCCGCTAGGCCGTCATGCAGCTGGCAAAGGCGGGAGGCGAGGTCCATGTCGCCGTCCGAAGTCACCGTTCCCGATGCCACGAAGCGCAGGGAATTGCCAAGCGTGTCGATGATTCCCCAGCCGGTGCGGCGAAGACCCGGATCGATGCCGATGATGCGAATCGTATTTTGCATGGTTCAACCTATAGCGATTGCGAAATAACTGCCATTGATATGTGAACAAAACAAAAACATCTGAGTTTTAGGCGCGCCATTTACTGCGAATTAAAACAGATGTCCGAATTCTAGCTCGGTCGATCGGGCATGCGCCACATGCCCGGGCTGGCAGACGTCGTTCAGAAGGGTTCGTTGCATATGGCTCAGAGATTTCAGTCCCTGTCCTTCAAGGTTATTGCCACATTCATCCTGATGACCGTGCTGTCGATCGCAGTCATTGACGTGCTCGCCTATTTCGCCAGCAGCCGCATCTCCGACGAGCAAGCGCTGAAGGCCAAGGAAAGCGTGCTGATCTTCCGCGGTGACATGCTGCAGGACCAGCTGGCGCAGCTTGAAAACCAGGCCAATTCGATCGCGCGCATCGAGGCGCTGCAGATGTCGATCACCAGCCTCAAGAGCGGCTGGAAAACCATCGAGAAGACCTCGGGCGATGCCCGCGCCGAGCTGAAGAAGGTTTTCATATCGGGCAATCCGAACCCGGCCGACCAGCGCGAGAAGCTGATGAAGCCGGAAGGGCCGAGCGGCTTCTATTATTCGAACCATGAAAAGACGCAGGGCGAAGTCGCTCGCGACCTCGAAGATACCGCCTTCAGCGACTTGCTGATCGCCGATCTCGACGGCACTGTCCTCTATTCTTACAAGAAGGATGACGATTTTGCAGAGAACCTGAAGTCGGATGCCTGGAAGGCGACCGGCGCCGGCATCGCTTTCGCCAAGGCCATCGAGAATACCGCCAAGGCGACCGATGACGCTGCGCCGACAGGTTTCTCCGGCCTTCGCGTCGATATGGCCAGCGGCAAATCGGCAATCTTCTATGCCGTGCCGATCGTCAAGCTCGGAGCGGCCAAGGGCATCATCCTCTTCAAAGTGCGAGACGATATCGTCGCCGGCATTCTTGCCAAGGGCATCGTTCAGGGCAACACGGCACGGGCGGCGATCGTCTCCGCCGACGGATCCGCCGTCGGTCTTGACGGAAGCGGCAAGCTTTCGACGCTCGATATGGCACCTTTCACCTTCATCAAGGATGCGTTGGCCAGCTCGGCGATGACGGTTGCCGATTTCAACCGAGCAGACGGCGCGGCCCGCGCCTATGTCCGCGGCATCGACTATCGCGGCGATCGCTTTCTCGTGGTCGAGAGCGTGCTCCTGAGCGAGCTCAATGCCGGTTCGATCGAGATCGCCATGTTGCTGACGATGATCGGCATCGGCGTGCTCGTCGTCATGGCGGTTGCGACCGGGCTCGTGACCAATCTTCTGTTTTCGCCGCTGGCGCGTCTTGCCGGCGTCACCCGTGATGTCGCAGACGGCAAGCTCGACAGCGAGATCGGCAGCCTGAACCGCAAGGACGAGATCGGCACGATGGCGAAGGCGCTTGCCCGCTTCCGGCAGTCGCTGATCGAAGGCCGCGAACTCGAAGCGGCCAGCGAGGAGACGCGCCTGCAGGCCGAGCACGACCGCCAGCAGAATCTGGCCGAGCGCGAGGCCGAGGCGAAATCGCTGCAGCAGGTGGTGGAGGCGCTCGACGAGGGCCTGCATCATCTGGCGAACGGCGATCTGGCCTACCAGATCGATAACCGCTTCCCGAACGAGCTTGAAAGCCTGCGCGTCAATTTCAACGAGGCGCTGGCGACCCTGAGCGAAACCATGACGGCGATCGGCGGCAACTCGATGGCCGTGCGCGCCGGCTCCGAGGAGATGCGCACCGGCGCCGACGAGCTTGCCGCGCGCACCGAGCGACAGGCCGGCTCGATCACCGAGACGGCGAATGCGATCAGCGCCATCACCCAGTCCGTCCGCCGGCAGATCGAGAGGGCCGAGCAGGCCGAACGCATTGCCCGGGACGCCAAGAAGGAAACGACCGGCTCCGGACAGATCATGCGCGAGACGATCGCGGCGATGGAGGCCATCCAGGCCTCCTCGCGCCAGATCAACACGATCATCTCCGTCATCGACGACATCGCCTTCCAGACCAACCTCCTGGCGCTCAATGCCGGCGTCGAGGCGGCGCGTGCCGGTGAATCAGGCAAGGGTTTTGCCGTCGTCGCCATGGAAGTCCGCGAACTGGCCCAGCGCTCGTCGAGCGCGGCCAAGGAAATCTCCAGCCTGCTGCAGAAATCGACCCATGAGGTCGAAAGCGGCGTGGCGCTTGTGGAAAAAGCGGGCATTGCCCTGACCGGTATCGGTGCCCATGTCGAGGCGATCAACGGCCAGATCAACGAGATCATGGAATCGACCCGCGAGGAGGCCGGTACGCTGCGTGAGATCAATAGCGCCGTCGCCGAACTCGACGCGATGACGCAGCAGAACGCCTCGATGGTCGAGGAGACGACCGAGGCGATCCACCGGCTGGCAACGGAAGCACTGCAGATGGACCGCCAGCTCGGCAATTTCACGCTGCCGCACGGCCACGCGCCGAGCGCCGAGGTGCATGTGCTGCGCCGTCACCGGTAGACCTCGTTTCCAGCACCGGGTAGGGGTCGCGTTCGCGCGGCCCTTTTTGTTTGCGTGCATGGTTTGGAATGGTGGGGGCGGGAACCTACATAAGCCACACCCTTCAACTGCCGGCAGGTTTCCCATGGTTCCCTTCTCCATACTCGACCTTTCCCCCGTTGCCGAAGGCAGCACCGTCAGCCAATCTCTCGCGAGTTCGGCGCGGATGGCTCAGAAGGCTGAGGAATTCGGCTACAAACGTTTCTGGCTCGCAGAACATCACGGCATGCCGGGGATCGCCAGCGCCGCCACGGCAGTCGTCATTGGCCATGTTGGGGCCGCCACCAAGCGTATCCGCATCGGCTCCGGCGGCATCATGCTGCCCAACCATTCGCCGCTCGTCATCGCCGAGCAGTTCGGCACGCTGGAGGCGCTTTTCCCCGGCCGCATCGATCTGGGTCTCGGGCGCGCGCCGGGAACCGACATGCGCACGGCGCAGGCGTTGCGGCGCAACCTGGAGGCCGGCGCAAACAGCTTCCCGAACGATGTCGTGGAGCTGCAGCAGCTTCTCGACAAGTCGGTCGAAAACCAGGCAATTCTTGCGGTGCCGGGCAACAATTCGCATGTCCCGATCTGGCTGCTCGGCTCCAGCCTCTACAGCGCCCAGCTTGCCGGCATGCTCGGGCTTCCCTATGCCTTCGCCTCGCATTTTGCGCCCGACATGCTGCTCGATGCCATCGCGATCTACCGCGACCGTTTCCAGCCCTCGGCGACACTCGACAAGCCCTATGTGATGGTTGGCGTCATGGGCGCGGTGGCGGCGACGGACGAGGAGGCGCGGTTCCATTTCACCTCCGCCCAGCAGCAGTTCGTCAACCTGCGCCGCAATGTTCGCCTGCCGTTCCCGCGTCCGGTGGCCGATATGGAGGGCTTCTGGTCGCCGATGGAGAAGATGAACGTCGAACACACGTTGCGCTATGCCGTCGTGGGCTCGCCGAAGACGGCGGAGGCAAAACTGACCGGGTTTCTACGGGAAACGCAGGCCGACGAGGTGATCATCTCGATGCCGATCCATGACATCGAGGCGCGGCTGCGTTCGGTGGAACTGTTTGCGGGGCTGGGAAATTTCATGCGGGCTGCCGCGTAGGGTTTGACCGCCGGCGCTCCGGCAGAAGATACATCCTTCCACAAACAAGAAACCCGGCGTCGCGGCCGGGTTTTCCATTGACGATGGTCTGAAGAAATCAGGCGGAGAGCTTCGCCAGAACCTCTTCCGAGACTTCGAAGTTGGAATAGACATTCTGCACGTCGTCATCGTCTTCGAGAGAGTCGATGAGCTTCATCAGCGACTGGGCCTTTTCCTCGTCCACCGGCACGTTGTTCTGGGCGCGCCAGACGGCTTTGACGGTTTCGGCTTCGCCGAGGCTAGATTCCAGGGCTTTCGACACTTCGCCGAGAGCTTCGAAGCCGCAGGTGATGTAGTGGCCGTCTTCATCGGTCTCGACGTCATCGGCGCCGGCTTCGATCGCGGCTTCCATCACCTTGTCGGCGTCGCCGACGGAAAGCTTGTAGGTAATTTCGCCGACATGGTCGAAGGAGAAGGACACGGAACCGGTTTCGCCGAGAGCGCCGCCGGCCTTGGTGAAGATCGAGCGGACGTTGGAGGCGGTGCGGTTGCGGTTGTCGGTCAGGGCCTCGACGATGATCGCCGTGCCGCCCGGGCCGTAGCCTTCGTAGCGGACTTCGTCGTAGTTTTCGCCGTCGGCGCCAGCTGCCTTCTTGATGGCGCGGTCGATATTGTCCTTCGGCATGGACTGGGCCTTGGCGTTCTGGATCGCCAGGCGAAGGCGGGCGTTCATCGTCGGGTCGGGCAGGCCGGCCTTGGCGGCAACGGTAATTTCGCGCGCAAGCTTCGAGAACATTTTCGACCGCACGGCATCCTGACGGCCCTTGCGGTGCATGATGTTTTTAAACTGTGAATGGCCAGCCATGGCACCCCTGTTCACGTCTCATTGTTCGGAATGGGCCGCCTTATAAGAGCGAAACGACACCCGTTCAAGGAAAAAGCGGTGGATTTGCCGCACGATGCGCGGGGCTGCCGCCCGTCTCAATCAACGGTCAATCGCTTGCGGCTGGCAAAGAAACCATGTCCGTCCCGTCTTCGGCAGCGCAGCCCCTCCGTGCCGGAGGTGCAGGAATAGGGACCACCGCTCCAGCTGTCGCCATAGTTAAGGATATGTTCCTCGCTGCAGCAGGCGGTATCGCCGACCATCTTGAAGATATCGGCCTTGCCGCTCGCCGACAGGATGAGGCGGGTCCAGACCGGCTCTTTGCGCTCGCAGGCAAGCTCCGGACCACCGTCTTCGGGAACATACATTTCGACGCCGCCCTTTGGCGTATAGACACAGCCAATATTCCTTGTGGGCGTGACGAAGACGACTTGACCATTCTCGTCGGGCTTGAAGGTCTTTTCGGCCGCAAGGACTGTCGGCGCAAAGGCAGTGCAAAAAATCAAAGCCAGAATCGAATGTTTTGTGCGCATGGTGATCCCTTCTTGGTCAGGCGCACTATCGCATATTCTCGCAGGCTGAAAAGACGACGTCGCCCGCGGCCTCTGCGGGGAACAAAGGCAGTGGGATGGCGTTTCAACCGAACTCCCTCCAACGGAAAGGAACGGTCATGGCAAGTCTCAGCGAGGCGCGGGAACAACCAGCACGTCAGCTTTGGGATCAGGTCAACAATGTTCATGCCGGCATGCTCGGCGTTTCCGGCCTGGACATGCACATGCAGCCGATGGCGCCGCATGCCGATCCTACCACCAACACGATCTGGTTCTACACCAAGACCGATGCCGACATCGTGCGCGCCATCAAGCCCGGCAGCCGCGCGCATTTCTGCGTCGTCGGCAAGGATCATGATTATCACGCCTGCCTTGCCGGCGTGATCGACGTGCGCCACGATCCTGCAAAGATCGAGGAATACTGGAGCTCGGTGGTGGCGGCCTGGTATGACGGCGGCAAAAAGGATCCCAAGCTCACCATGCTTTCCCTGCATGTCGACGATGCCGAGATCTGGATTTCCACCGGCAATACGCTGAAGTTCGGCTGGGAGATCGCCAAGGCCAACCTCGATGACGACAAGATACCGGATGTGGGCATCAAGCGTCATCTGCAATTCGCTTAACGAGCAAAGCCTAGAGGGAACTGCCGGGCCTTTTTACCGCACGCCCTTCAGGACGTAGATCAGCGGCTTCTTCGGTAGCGTGCGCATGGAGACCGTGATGCTGTCGTCAGGGGCGTAGGCGACATCGAAATCCTTGCCGAACATGGCGAGAAAGGCATCGACCGGCGGACCGCGGCGGTGCATCGGCAGGATCAGCGATGAGCGCAGCCGCTTGATGACGCGGCTCATGCTGTCGGCGCCCATGGTGAGGCCGCCGTCGACGGGCACCATGACGACATCGAGGCGACCGATCTCGGTATAGTGCGAATCCGTCAGCTCGTAATGCAGATGGCCGAGATGGCCGATGCAGAGGCCGGCGATCTCGAAAATGAAAATGGAATTGCCGTTTTCCTGCGAGCCGCCGAGGCCGTAGCTGAAGCGGATATCGGTGGTGACGTTGCGGATATGGGCGTCGCCGACGACCAGATTGACGTTGGCCTTCTCGCCCGGAACGTCGCTCCACCCATGAAGCACATGCTTGATGCCGGGATCGGGCGTCAGGGTGAAGTGGGTCGGGTGCGCCTTGTTCATGGTCACGACATCGGGTGTCGTCGCCGGCCTGTACCAGCCGTTATAGTCTGTCGCGATGACGATCCCGGCGGGTGTGTCGATCTCGAAGGTGGAATGGCCGAGGAAGGTGAGCTTGACGTCTTCGCCCTCGGAGACGGCAGGCATCAGCGTCGGCGCCCCGGAAAAGCTTGCGAAGGTCGCCCTGGGGAGATTTTGCGCGATCGCCTGGCACTGGCTGACGGGCGTTCGCTGTTCCTGTGCTGTGGCGGGAACCAGCGCGGCGAAGGTAGCAAGGCATGCGATAGCGAGGACAAGATATCGCGGCGTCATGCCATCCCTCCGGCGCTTTCACTGAGAGCGCCGCGCGTCCTAACGGCGCGCCAAGGACGCTCGATCACTTGCAATTGGCGGCGTGAGGATGCGGCATGAGGTCGCAGCGGTCCAGAGGAGGATGCTCACAATCGCGTGTTGATCTGCGCGATGGCCTACCGCCAGAACTCCGGCACGGTCTCGGCCAGGCGTGGCCCGAGCCGGAGTGGGGCGATCTTTTCGGCCAATCCCGTGGCATCGGAAATCTCCACGCCGACGCCGCAGATCGTCGCGGGGCCGTTCGCCGCTTCCATGCGGCCCTTCGGCATCTTGGAGATGAAGCGGTTGAGCGGCTCCTCCTTGTCCATGCCGAGCGAGGAGTCGTAGTCGCCGCACATGCCGGCATCCGACATATAGGCCGTGCCGCCGTTCAGGATCTGCGCGTCGGCCGTCGGCACATGCGTGTGGGTGCCGACGACGAAGCTGGCGCGGCCATCGACGAAATGGCCGAAGCACTGTTTTTCGCTGGTCGCCTCCGCATGGAAATCGAAGATGATCGCATCGGCCTGCTCTTTCAGCGGACAGGCATCGAGGATCACTTCCGCCGATTTGAAGGGATCGTCGAGTTCCGGATGCATGAAGACCCGGCCCATGACATTGGCGACGAGCACGCGCGCGCCGTTCCTGGCATAGAAAAGCCCGGAGCCGCGGCCGGGCGTGCCCTGCGGATAATTGGCCGGCCGAAGGAATTGATCGTGCCGTCCGGCAAAAGCGACGGCTTCCTTCTGATCCCAGACGTGATTGCCTGTGGTCACCACATCGGCGCCGGCATTGATCGTTTCCAGAAAGATGTCCTCGGTGATGCCGAAGCCGCCGGCGGCGTTCTCGCCGTTGACGACGACGAAATCGAGCTTGAGGTCGGAGATCAGCCCGGGAAGGCGGTCCCAGACCGCGGTGCGTCCCGTCTTGCCGACCATGTCACCCAAAAAAAGCAGTCGCATTCCCTATCCAATCCAAGAGGCAAAAAAGCGAAGGCCGCTTTCTGTCAGGATGGCATCCAGGCTTATGTCATGCGGCTCATCAGGCACATGTGCCACTTCCTGGCAGTCGAATGCAATGCCGATCAGCTTCGGATGCAGCCCTTTCTCTCTGAGCCGGCCGATAGCGCGATCGTAATGGCCGGCGCCGTAGCCGATGCGATGGCCGCGAATGTCGAAGGCCGAAAGCGGCACCAGCATAATCTCGGGGTCGAGAATGGCGGCGTTGTCGGCGGGGCCGACCGTGCCGAAGCCGGTCGCAACAAGCGGCGCGCCTTCGGCCAATTCACGAAAGACAATGGTTTGCCGGTCGAGGATCGCCGGCACGCAGAGCCGCGCGCCGCGCGCCGCAAAACGCGCCATCAGCGGCCTCAGATCGGCCTCCGAGCGGATCGGCAGGAAGCCCGAGACGATCGTGCCCGGCGCAAAACCGACCGCATCGCCGGCGTGATCGGCCATTGCACGGCTTTTCGAGGCGCGCTCCTCGGGGGGGATGGCGTCGCGAGCCGACAGCCGTTCGTTGCGCAATTGCGCTTTCAATTCTCTAGCGGTCATTGGATCTGCCGGGTACGGGAAAGTTCGACCGAGCATAGACGGCTGGATGGCCGATGCAATGCCGGGTGCGACAGTGCCGCGCCCGTTTCGCGCCTCGCCCGCGGGTCGTCAGACGACAATGCTTGTCGGTATCGTCGTTGTGGCGACGGAGAAACCTGCCATGTCGGGGACAGGATTGGACTTGGCCTGCTGGCGCAGTTCGCGCATCGCCTTTTCGAGGAGTTGCTTGAGTTCGCGCACGGCGCTCTTGAACCCTTCCATCGCCTCGCGATCATCAGCGGAAATGCCCGAAAATTTAGGAGTGTCCTCGGCGACGCTCTCATAGGCCTTGCGAGCCTCAGCGGTGTCAGTCGGTTCCGGCGCGCCGGTATCTCCCGGGGTATCCGTCAACGCAGCATCGGTGCTGCTCGTGGCTGCAGCCGCCGAATCCGCGGTTGCATCCGCCGGAACGGCGGTTGCCGGGCTGCCGGTAGCGACCGACGATGCGAATTCCGACGCGGCGGTGCCGACCTTGCGGGCCAGTTCGGAGGCCAGGCGCGCGACCACCTCGGGAGGCATGTTGGAGCTTTTCAGCATCTCCAACTCCTGCTTTGCCTCTTCGAGCTTGCGTTGCGCCTTCGCCTTGGCTTCGTCCCCCGAGTTCGCCAAGGTCTGCCGAATCTGCTGCTGCGCCTGGTTGGTGCGCTGCAGCCTCAGCACATCCCGGCCGGCCTCGTTTCCCGTGGCAGATGTACCCGCCGCCGAAGACGTCCCGCGCAAGATGATAGAAGCAGATGTGGTTGCGACCTGCATGGACAATCTCCCGATTTTAATCGGGCCCCCGATTGCAATTCGGGCGCATCCTGCAATCTCAGCCTTGCGTGGACCTGTGTCCTGGGGATTGCTGCAGCGCGGCGGCCAGCCGCTGCATCGTCTCTTCGAATAGAAAGGCCCCGCCGGGCGCCCAGCCGAGGGCGCCGATTTTTGCCGTGCTCATAGGATTGAGCGCTGCCTTGTCGGCAGGGGCGGGCAGCGCGTGTCGACAGCCCGTCGCGCGTTGAATGGGCGAAAGGATATCCTTCGTGTCGACTGATATATCCGAGACGTTGAAGACTTCGCCGGAAATGCGTGTGCTTTCCGTTTCCAGCATCAGCCGCACCGCGCGTGCGAGGTCGCGGCCATGAACCTCCGTTCCTGCACGGGCGGCAACCGGCCGGCCGGAGAGGTAATCCGCGATCAGGCCGTCCCATTTGTTTGGAAAGAGATCGCCGTAGACGCCGGTCGCTCTCAGGCTTGCGCCGGCAAAACCGGGCGCTGTGAGGTCGGCAAGAGCGCGTTCGGCGTCGAGCTTCACCCTGCCGTAGAGCGTTTCCGGCTCGGCCAGCATTGTCTCAGCCAGCTCGGTGCCCGGCGGATACTCGCCGTAGGCTGCACGGCTGGACAGGAAGACGCAGCGGCGTGTGCCGGCGCGTTTGGCGGCTTCGAAAAGCTGGACGGTGCCGTCGAGGTTCAACCTGTGGAAGGTCTTGGGATCGTCACCTTCGCCGCCGCGATATTTGCCCGGGACATGGCTGAAGGCGGCGTGGACGAAGAAATAGGCGTCGTCGAAGATGTCGATCTGATCCTTGTCGGGATCAAGCGAAAGTGCCGCGAATTCCACCGGGCGGGAGAAGAGGCGGGGCAGCGGCGCTCGGCGTCCGCCGACGATCACCTGGTATCCGGCGGCCAGCAGCTCCTCGACGACATACCGGCCGACGAGGCCCGTTCCGCCAGACACCAATACTTTCATGCCGTCCCTTCCGGATTGGCCAGCGCCGCGATCTCGGGCACCTCGCCATCATCATGGAAACGGTGCCATAGATCGATCAAGGGTTGTAGCCGCGCTGCTTTGGGATGATCTTTTTCCCACGGTTTTTCATACTGGTAATGCAGGATCGAAATGCTCTTCCAGTCCCAAAGCTCAGGCATGGTGAACCATACATATTGCAGCATGTTGAAATAGACCGGCAGGCCGTGCCAATCCGAGAAGAAAGCCTCGAGAAACGTCTGATCGGTGCGTCGCCAGAAGGCGTTGGGCCTGTCGAGCCTCTCAAGCATGCGCCGGAATGTGTCATCAGACGGTGTTGCGACGAAGACGCCGGAATTCATGCGATGGAAGTCGGCAAGGCTTTCGTAGACATTGGGAGCAGCGGAAAATTCCGGATAAAGAAAGAGCCTGTCGACATTTTTCAGCACGAGGGCGTCGGCGTCGATAAAGACGCAACGCTCGTAGTCAACGAGCTGCCAGAGCCTGAGCTTGCAGAAATTGTCGAGCGGCGAATGGAAATCCGGCTTGCGGCCTTTGGTAAAAGGAGCCGCGGAATGGAGGCTGCCGCGAGCGTGGCGATCGTTGAAGACATCGGACAGCGGCAGATGCTCGACCTCGATCAGGCGGCAGTCCAGCGCCTTCAGAGGGACTAGGGCAGCCGCATCGACGCCGCCGGTGTGAAGGACGACGACGTCGGCCGCAGTGCCGGTTCGGCGCAGGGAACGGGCAAGCGCGGTCGCGCCCATGGCGTAGTCGGAATTGGTCACGAGCGTGACGTAGGCAAAACGGCCGCTGGCGCTCGGCATGTCGCTCACGACACGGACTTCAGCCGCTTGCCTTCCGGATCGTGATTGATCGTCGCGGCGATGTCCTTGGTCCAGGCGGAAACGGCCGGCACGCGCGAGCGATCGACGCGATAGGCGAATTTCTTCGCCACATCGACGATCTCGTCGAGCAGGGCTGCTTCCAGGGTGATCGGGGCGAGGCCGAGATCGCGGAACTTTTCGTTCCTGACGATCAGTTCGTTCTCGGCGGCTTCCTTGCGCGGGTTGGGCAGCCAGGCGATCTTGGAGCCGGTCATCCTGGCGATCATCTCGGCGAGGTCGCGCACCCGGTGGGTTTCCGTCATCTGATTGAAGATCTCGACGCGCGCGCCGCGGGCAGGCGGGTTCTCCAGCGCCAGCTCGATGCAGCGGACCGAATCCTGGATGTGGATGAAGGCGCGGGTCTGGCCGCCGGTTCCGTGTACCGTCAGAGGATAACCGATTGCCGCCTGGATGAGGAAGCGATTCAGCACCGTGCCGTAGTCGCCGTCATAGTCGAACCGGTTGATGAGCTGCGCGTGGCGGCGCGTCTGCTCGGTGTGCGTGCCCCAGACGATACCCTGGTGCAGATCGGTGATCCTGAGCCCATCGTTCTTTGCATAGAACTGAAAGAGAAGCTGATCCAGGCACTTGGTCATATGGTAGATCGAGCCCGGATTGGATGGGTAGAGGATCTCCTGGCTGACCGTCTCGCCGCCCGCGGTTTCGATGCCGACGGGCAGATAACCTTCGGGAATGGCGGCGCCGACGGTCGAGTAACCATAGACGCCCATGGTGCCGAGATGGATGAGGTGGGCGTCGAGATTGAGTTCGGTCAGCGCGTTCAGGAGGTTATGCGTGGCGCTGACATTGTTGTTCACAGTGTAGTTCTTGTGGCGGTCGCTCTTCATCGAATAGGGCGCGGCGCGCTGTTCGGCGAAATGGATGACGGCATCGGGGCGGTTTTCGGCAAGCCACTTCTTCAGGAGTTCATAATCCTTGGCGAGATCGATCAGATTGAAGTGGATGCGGCGTCCGGTTTCCGCATGCCAGATGCGGGTGCGCTCCTGGATCGAATCCATCGGCGTCAGCGACTGAACGCCAAGTTCGGTGTCGATCCAGCGGCGCGAGAGATTGTCGAGGATATGGATGTCGTGACCGGCATCGGAAAGGTGGAGCGAGGTGGGCCAACCAATGAAACCGTCTCCGCCCATAACCGCAATCTTCATCGCATCGTCTCCTGATCGGTCGCTTATTATCGGGAATAGTTAGGAATTATGACAATCATTCAACGCTTGCCTGTCGGTAAGCGTTGCGCCAAAGAGGGCACCTCAGTTTGGAGAAAATTATGACGGAACGCCCTTTTTCCATTTCGGGAGAGCTGACGGAGGCCGGACACCGCCTCGTCCAGCGGGTCTATTATGAAGATACGGATTTCTCCGGCCTGGTCTATCACGCCCGCTACCTGCATTTCCTCGAGCGCGGCCGTACCGATTATCTGCGCTGCCTCGGCGTCGAGCAGCGTGAGCTCGTCAGCGCCGACGAGGAGGGGCTGGTTTTTGTCGTTCATCGCATGGAGATCGACTTCAAGAGCCCGGCGCGGATGGACGACGTGCTGACGATCCTGACGCACACGGAAAAGGCCGGCGGCGCCAAGATGGTGCTCAACCAGCAGATTCGCTCGGGCGAGACGCTGCTGATCGTCGCCAAGGTGATTATCGCCGTCATCAACGCCAAGGGACGGCCGAGGCGGCTGCCGGAAACGCTGGCGATCAAATTCCTGGAAGGCAGCAAACCGCTGTAATCCGAATCGCTTGAAATCCGCAGTGACGTGCTTGTCAAAACTTGAGTTTTATGTGAAGGAATTCCCGCGCCGCAGGATGGACGCTCTTTCGGCAGCCGGTCTTTGCTCCGGTCAAGTAATCCATGGAACAAATTCTCCCGAACGCAGGCTTACTGTCACAGTCCGGCACTAACGATCTATTAACCATAATAGTGTCTTACTGGGAAAGTCGGAGTTTGTGCGGTGCACGCCTTCCTTTGACCAAATTTGACGGCAAGAAGGCGGAAGAAGAGCTTGGAAGCTTGACCAGGGCTTTGGGCAGCGGCCGCCAGACACTTCTTGCGAGATCACTTTGTGCCGCCCGGTCCTGCACCGGGCGTTTGGATTCGGGGATTTTGAATCAATGGAACAAGTAGGATTGGCAGCAGCCACGACGGACGTCAGCCTCTGGTCGCTTTTCATGCAGGCCGGCATCGTCGTCAAGCTCGTCATGCTCGGGCTCATCGCAGCCTCGGTATGGACGTGGGCGATCGTCATCGACAAGTATCTGGCTTATGGCCGCGCACGGCGCCAGTTCGACAAGTTCGAGCAGGTTTTCTGGTCGGGCCAGTCGCTGGAAGAACTCTACCGTTCGCTGTCGGAACGCAACAATACGGGTCTGGCGTCGATCTTCGTCGCCGCCATGCGCGAGTGGAAGAAGTCGTTCGAACGCGGCGCCCGCTCGCCGATCGGCCTGCAGATGCGTATCGACCGCGCGATGGACGTGACGCTCGCCCGTGAAACCGAATTTCTCGGCGCCCGCCTCGGATCGCTCGCAACCATCGGTTCGGCCGGTCCGTTCATCGGCCTTTTCGGCACGGTCGTCGGTATCATGACCTCGTTCCAGGCAATTGCCGGGTCGAAGTCCACCAACCTTGCAGTCGTGGCGCCCGGTATCGCCGAAGCGCTTCTTGCAACCGCCATCGGTCTGGTCGCCGCTATCCCGGCCGTTATTGCCTACAACAAGTTCTCCGCCGACGCCGGCAAGCTCTCGGCGCGCATGGAAGGTTTTGCGGACGAATTCTCCGCCATTCTTTCGCGCCAGATCGATGAGAAGTTGCAGCCGCGCCAGGCTGCGCAGTAACCGACGGAGCGACGACCATGGGTATGGCTGTAGGAGGCAATGGCGGAGGTGGCGGACGCCGCCGTCGCGGCGGTCGCAATAGGGCCGTGATTTCCGAAATCAACGTGACGCCGCTCGTCGACGTCATGCTCGTGCTTTTGATCATCTTCATGGTCGCGGCACCGATGATGACCGTCGGCGTGCCAATCGACCTGCCGGAAACGCAGGCCAAGGCGCTGAATTCCGAGACGCAGCCGATCACCATCTCGGTCAAGAACAGCGGCGAAGTCTATCTGCAGGAAACGCCGATCCCGGCCGAGGAAATTGCTGCAAAGCTCGAGGCGATCGCGACCACCGGTTATAACGAACGCATCTTCGTGCGTGGCGATGCGACGGCGCCTTACGGCGTCATCGCCGACGTCATGGCTCGCATCCAGGGGGCCGGATTCAAGAACATCGGCCTCGTGACGCAGCAGAAGAAGGACCAATAGCGCTCAAAATGAAGGCCAGTGTCGTCACATCTGCTGTTCTGCACTGCCTGGTGCTTGCCTGGGCGATGGTGTCGCTCAGCGCCCCGGAATCCTTCAAGGTGGAGGATTTCGAGGCGATGCCGGTCGATCTCGTGCCGGTGGAATCCATTACCCAGATGCAGCAGGGCGACAAGAAGGCTCCGAAGAAGGAGACTTCCGCGCCTGTGCCGACGACGCGGCCGCCGATCGCGCAGCCGGCGGAGAATGCCGGCGACAATAATGCCGATCTGAAGACGCCGCCGGTCCCGAACGCCAAGCCGAGCAATAGCGAAGCCGCCGCGGCGAATTCGAGCGAGAAGCCGCTGCCGCAGGTCGATCCCAAGCCGAACGACGTCAAGGAAGTCAACAAGGAAGAGACCGAGGTCGAGCAGCCGAAGGAAGTCGCTTCCATTCCGCCGCCGAAGCCGGTCGAAGTGACGCCGCCGAAGCCGGAAGAGAAACCGCCGGAAGAGCAGGCCAAGCCTGAAGAGCCGCCGAAGCCGGACGCAGAAGCATTGCCGGACAAGGTGCCGACGCCGGTCGTCAAGCCGCAGGTAAAGCCGCCCGAACCACAGAAGCCGGCCGAAAAGCCGCCGGAGAAGACTCCGGACGAGCCAAAGGCTGCCGAAAAACCGACAGACAAGAAGAAGGCCGACAAGAAGCAGGAAGTGGCGAAATCGGCCTCGTCGATGAAAAGCGATTTCAATGCTGACCAGATTTCAGCCTTGCTGAACAAGACCGATCCCTCTGCCGGCGGCGCCAAGCGTTCGACGCAGGAGGCGTCGCTCGGTGCTAAGAAGAGCAATGGTGGCTCCAAGCTCAGCCAGAGCGAAGAAGATGCGATGCGCGGCCTGATCGAGGGCAACTGGCTTGTCACCCCCGGAATGGAAGGCGTTTCGGGAATGATCATTAAGGTACACATGAGGCTGGACCAGGACGGCAACATCATCGGTCAGCCGGAAGTCGAGTCATCGGGCGGTAGCAGCAGTGATTCTACACGCCGTGCATTGGAAAGCGGCGCCTATAGAGCTGTTATGAAATCAGCCCCCTTCTCGATGCTTCCGAAGGACAAGTACGACGTCTGGAATGAGGTCGTCCTCAACTTTGATCCGAGCGATCTAGGAATCTAGATGCTGACGGAGCTGTCCCATTTCGCGAAGTGTTTTGGAGTATGCGCGATACTGGCTGAGGCCGGTGTTCGCGCAGCTCCTTTTAGGATGCTTCCAAAAGATAAGTACGATGCCTGGAGCGAAGTCGTAGTGAACTTCAAGGCTGACGGTCCGACTCCATAGATGCTGAAAGGCTGTTTGGTATGATTAAGTGTTCTTTTTTTCGCGCCATTCTGATTACAGTCGGCTTGATGACCGCTGCCGTCTTCGCGACGCCAGCCAACGCGTTGGTCACCCTCGATCTCCGAAAGGGTAACGTCCAGCCGCTGCCGATCGCGGTGACAGACTTCCTGCAGGGCGACATGGGCGCGCAGGTTTCGCAGGTGATCGCCGCCGACCTGCAGCGCTCCGGCCTTTTCGCGCCGATCAACAAGAGCGCCTTCATTGAGAAGATCTCCAACCCGGATGCCGCGCCGCGTTTCGAAGACTGGAAAGTCATCAACGCTCAGGCGCTGGTCACCGGTCGCGTCACGCAGGAGGCCGATGGCCGTCTTCGCGCCGAATTCCGTCTCTGGGATCCCTTCGCCGGCCAGCAGATGACCGGGCAGCAATTCTATACGCAGCCGGAGAACTGGCGCCGCGTCGCTCACATCATCGCCGACGCGATCTATAAGCAGATCACCGGTGAGGAAGGTTATTTCGACACCCGCGTCGTCTTCGTCTCCGAATCCGGCACGAAGCAGCAGCGCAAGCGTCAGCTGGCGATCATGGATCAGGACGGTTTCAATATCCGGATGCTGACGGATGGCAGCGATCTCGTGCTGACGCCGCGCTTCTCGCCGAGCCGGCAGGAAGTCACCTACATGTCCTTTGCCAATCAGCAGCCGCGGGTCTATCTGCTGCAGCTCGAAACCGGGCAGCGCGAAGTCGTCGGCAATTTCCCGGGCATGACCTTCTCGCCGCGCTTTTCGCCTGATGGGCAGAAGGTGATCATGAGCCTGCAGCAGGAAGGCAATTCCAACATCTATACGATGGACCTGCGCTCGCGTACGACGACGCGGTTGACCTCGACGGCTGCGATCGACACCTCTCCCTCCTATTCGCCTGACGGCGCGCGTGTCAGCTTCGAAAGCGACCGCGGTGGAAAGCCGCAGATCTATGTGATGAATGCCGACGGCTCGGGCCAGACCCGCATTTCCTTCGGTGACGGCTCCTATTCGACGCCGGTCTGGTCGCCGCGCGGCGATCTGATCGCCTTCACCAAGCAGGCCGGCGGCAAGTTCTCGATCGGCGTGATGAAACCGGACGGTTCGGGCGAACGCATCCTGACGACCGGCTTCCATAACGAGGGCCCGACCTGGGCGCCGAACGGCCGCGTGTTGATGTTCTTCCGCCAGGCGGCAGGCGCGGGCGGTCCGCAGCTCTATTCGATCGATCTGACCGGTTATAACGAGCAGCTTGTGAAGACACCGAGCTACGGTTCCGACCCGGCATGGTCGCCGCTTCTGGAGTAGCAGGCGCAGCAATGCCTTCATGTCGCCCCAAAGTCATGAAAACCGGGCGACTAAGGGACAAATCAGTAAATTGTTAACCATAAACTTTGAGGGGCGGTTAACCGAGTGCGGTTACTGTCCGGAAACCCTGAAATCGCAAGGAGACCCGGCCATGAGCCGAATTCACACCCCGGCAATGAGCCGCATGCAGAATTTCGCCCGCAACCCCGTCATGATCGCGCTTGTCGCCGGTCTCGCGCTTGCAAGCTGCGCAAAGAAGAACGGCGGCATGCCGAACAGCGCCGGTGATATAGGCCTTGGCGCCGGTGCAGCAACGCCGGGCTCGGCCCAGGACTTCACGGTCAATGTCGGCGACCGCATCTTCTTCGATACCGACTCCTCGTCGATCCGCGCTGATGCCTCCCAAACGCTCGACCGTCAGGCTCAGTGGCTCGCTCGCTATCCGAACTACCAGATCACTGTCGAAGGCCACGCCGACGAACGCGGCACCCGCGAATACAACCTGGCGCTCGGCGCCCGCCGTGCTTCCGCCGCCAAGGACTACCTCGCTTCACGCGGCGTTCCCGCACAGCGCATGAAGACGATTTCCTACGGTAAGGAACGTCCGGTCGCCGTCTGCGACGATATTTCCTGCTGGTCGCAGAACCGCCGCGCAGTCACCGTACTCGGCGGCGCCGGCTCGTAATCTCCAGGCAATGCGCGGTTTTTTCAAAGGCGGTCCCGCGGGGCCGCCTTTTCTTTTTGACCACACTTTGGCCAGACTCCGTTGCTTTTTGACAGCAATTGGAAAAATCTCCTGTTCGTGCCATCGAGGCGCGAAGAATCACTGGGACAGGACGATACATATGAAGAAACTTGTCGTGGCAGGCATGCTGTGCCTCGCGGCTGTGACCGGGAGCGAAAGGGCGGCCTATTCCGCTTCGTTCTTTGGGCTGCATCTCGGCGGGCGGCCGGCGGAAAATCAGTCGGCGCCGCCTGTTGTCAAGGTGCAGAGCGGCGATGCGGAGGTCCGTGTACAGCAACTCGAAGACCAGATGCGGCAGCTGAACGGCCGGATCGAGGAGATGAGCTTTCAGCTTCTCCAGATGCAGGAGACGATCCGCAAGCAACAGGAAGACAATGAATTCCGCTTCCAGCAGCTCGAAAAGACAGGCACCGGCGGCGGTGCGGCCAAGGCACCCGTCAAGAAAAGCGAAACCGATCCCGCTCCGGCAGCCTCCGGCAGCGACGACATCGCCAAGGTGATCCAAGCACCACAGGGAGCCGAAACGGCTCCCTCCACCAAGGTGCCGGACAATAACGGCCTCGGCCAGCCGCCGAAGGAGCTCGGCTCGATCGAATTCGACAAAAATGGCAATCCGATCGGTGGGTCGGTCGACGACAATGCCACAATCGGCTCCGGGCCGATTCCCGATGCCAATAGCGGAACGCCGCAACAGACCGCGTCGCTCGGCGGCGAGGCCGATCAGTACAAATCCGCCTATGGTCATGTGCTTTCCGGCGACTACGGCACGGCCGAGCAGGAATTCACGCAGTACATCACCCGTTACCCGAGCAGCGCGCGGGCGGCGGACGCCAATTTCTGGCTCGGCGAAGCGCTCTATTCGCAGGGCAAGTACAATGAGGCGGCAAAGACCTTCCTCAATGCGCATCAGAAATACAGCACATCGGAAAAGGCGCCGGAAATGCTCTTAAAGCTCGGCATGTCGCTTGCTGCCCTCGACAATACCGAGACGGCCTGCGCGACGCTGCGCGAAGTCTCGAAGCGTTATCCGAAGGCCTCACGCGCCGTCATAACCAAGGTTGCGAGCGAACAGAAACGCCTCGCCTGCTAGGCCTGCCGGCATGTGCGCCGAAGGCACGTCATCGCCTCGACTGGCGATCCGCCAGTTTCTCCTCTCGCTCCAGAGCCCAGCGCGCATTCTTGTCGCGGTATCGGGCGGCAGCGATTCCATCGGCCTGCTTCTTCTCCTCGACGAAGCCGTGAAGGCCGCACCCCACCTCAAGATTTCCCTTTGCGCCGCAACCGTCGACCACGCGCTGCGCGCCGGCTCTGCAGACGAGGCGCGTCAAGTTGCTGCCCTCTGCGCATCGCTCGGCATTCCCCATACAGTGGCGATCTGGCAGGGCGACAAACCGAAAACCGGCATCATGGCGGCGGCCCGCGAGGCCCGCTACGGCCTTTTGGCCGAGGCAGCGGAAGCGCTCGGCGCTGATCTCATCGTCACCGGCCATACGTCCGACGACCAGCATGAAACGTTGCAGATGCGCAGGATGCGAACGGAGCAGGTTTCATCAGGTATTGCCGATGCGGTCCACTTCGATCGCCGCGTCTGGATATTGCGACCGCTTCTGTTTTCTACCCGAGCAGATATCCGCACCTTCCTGGAAGAGCGCGGCGTACCGTGGATCGACGACCCGAGCAACGAGGATGCGAAGTACGAGCGCGTGCGCATGCGCCGACAGCTTTCCGCCGACCTTGCGGCAGGGATGGATGTTCGCCCGACCTGGGAAGAGCGGCTGGCTCTTTCGTCCCGGGGGGGCGAATGGCTGGATCGGCATTTCCGGCTTCACGGCGGCCTGCTTGGGCACGTGATGCCTGAAGGCCTGAGTGAGGATCGCGCACTCGTCGATTATGCACTCGGCCGTCTGGCGGCTGTCTTCGGCGGGCAGCCGTTTGCGCCGGGGAGGGCGCAGATGGAGCGCGTTCTTGCTTTCGCCGCCGGCGGTGAACCCGGGCGAATGACCGCCGGGGGGGTGGTGTTCGATCTGCGGCGTGATGGGCTTTACCTGGTGCGGGAAAGCCGGGGGATATTGCCTCTGGTATTGCAGCCAGGAGAGGCTGGGGTTTGGGATGGCAGGTTCGAGGTTGCGAACGACCTGCCATTCGACGTGAAGATAGAGGCGGCGGGCATGACGGCGCAACCTCGTTCCTCCCTCATTCCTGTGCTTGTCACAGGAATCCAGCCACCGCGCGTCGGCGCGGTGATTGATTCAACGATGCGTGATGCGTCTCCCGCGCCCAAGGACTTGGGCGCACTGGATTCCTGTGACGAGCACAGGAATGAGGGAGTAGGCGGGGGCCTTCCCAAGGCAGCATGGAAGCGCGCCATCGCTTCGGCGCCGGCTTTATTCGCCGGAGGAGCCCCTTTATCCGAGGAATCCGTCCGCATGGTCGAGCTGACGCCTTATTTCGCGCCCTTCGACCGCTTTTTGACACGATTTGATTTCATCTTTGCCAACAGGCTTTCGGCTGTTTTCGCAACGGCGCCCTATGCGGGGCTGCCTTTAAGAAGTATTGACGGAAAAACCATCTGACCTGGGGGATCGCCTTGGCAACAGCGCGGCGCAACCCTATGTTAGAGAAGAATAAGACGGTCGCCATGAGGCGGCTGTTCCAGTGCTGGGGAGTTCGATGAACCCTAACTTACGTAATTTCGCCTTGTGGGCGATCATAGCGCTTCTGCTGATCGCCCTTTTCAGTATGTTCCAGACGGCGCCGGCGCAGACAGGCTCCCGTGAAATCCCCTATTCGCAGTTTCTGCGTGAGGTCGATGCGGGCCGTGTGAAGGAAGTCGTGGTCACGGGCAACCGTGTCTCCGGAAGCTATGTTGAAAATGGCACCACCTTCCAGACCTATTCGCCTGTCATCGACGACAGCCTGCTCGATCGCCTGCAGCAGAAGAATGTCCTGGTTTCCGCTCGTCCTGAAACGGACGGGTCTTCGGGTTTTTTGAGCTATCTCGGCACGCTGTTGCCGATGCTTCTGATTCTCGGCGTCTGGCTGTTCTTCATGCGGCAGATGCAGGGTGGCTCGCGTGGCGCGATGGGCTTCGGCAAATCCAAGGCCAAGCTGCTCACCGAAGCGCATGGCCGCGTGACCTTTGATGACGTCGCCGGCGTCGACGAGGCCAAGCAGGATCTCGAGGAAATCGTCGAATTCCTGCGTGACCCGCAGAAGTTCCAGCGTCTCGGCGGCAAGATTCCGCGCGGCGTGCTGCTCGTCGGTCCTCCGGGCACCGGCAAGACGCTGCTTGCCCGGTCGGTCGCCGGTGAGGCCAACGTGCCCTTCTTCACCATTTCAGGTTCCGACTTCGTCGAGATGTTCGTCGGCGTCGGCGCAAGCCGTGTGCGCGACATGTTCGAGCAGGCGAAGAAGAATGCGCCCTGCATCATCTTCATCGACGAAATCGACGCCGTCGGTCGCCATCGCGGCGCCGGTCTCGGCGGTGGCAATGACGAACGCGAGCAGACTCTGAACCAGTTGCTGGTCGAGATGGACGGCTTCGAAGCCAATGAGGGCGTGATCTTGATCGCAGCCACCAACCGTCCCGACGTTCTCGACCCTGCGCTGCTGCGTCCCGGCCGTTTCGACCGCCAGGTCGTGGTGCCGAACCCCGACATCGTCGGCCGCGAGCGCATCCTCAAGGTGCATGCCCGCAACGTTCCGCTGGCGCCGAATGTCGATCTCAAGGTTCTCGCCCGTGGCACGCCCGGTTTTTCCGGCGCCGACCTGATGAACCTCGTCAACGAAGCCGCCCTGATGGCCGCCCGCCGCAACAAGCGCGTCGTCACCATGCAGGAATTCGAGGACGCCAAGGACAAGATCATGATGGGCGCCGAGCGCCGTTCCTCGGCCATGACCGAGGCGGAAAAGAAGCTCACCGCCTACCATGAGGCCGGCCATGCGATTACCGCGCTCAACGTCGCCGTTGCCGATCCGCTGCACAAGGCGACGATCATTCCGCGCGGCCGTGCACTCGGCATGGTCATGCAGCTTCCCGAGGGCGACCGTTACTCGATGAGCTACAAGTGGATGGTTTCGCGCCTCTGCATCATGATGGGCGGCCGTGTTGCCGAAGAACTCACCTTCGGCAAGGAGAACATCACCTCGGGCGCTTCCTCCGACATCGAGCAGGCGACCAAGCTTGCCCGGGCCATGGTCACGCAGTGGGGCTTCTCCGATCAGCTCGGTCAGGTCGCTTACGGCGAGAACCAGCAGGAAGTCTTCCTTGGCCACTCGGTGTCGCAGTCGAAGAACGTTTCGGAAGCGACCGCGCAGAAGATCGACAACGAAGTGCGTCGCCTGATCGACGAGGCCTATACGCAGGCCCGCACGATCCTGACGGAGAAGCACGACGAATTCGTCGCCCTTGCCGAAGGTCTGCTTGAATACGAGACCCTGACCGGCGAAGAGATCAAGGCGCTGATCCGCGGCGAAAAGCCCTCCCGCGATCTCGGCGATGATTCGCCGCCAAGCCGCGGCTCGGCTGTTCCGAAGGCCGGCGCACGGCCCGCCACCAAGGGCGACGAGCCCGAAGGCGGCCTCGAACCACAGCCGCATTGAACGGCGCCAACCAACTCGAACAAGGCCGGATTTCCAAAGCGGGAGATCCGGCCTTTTTCATTGGTAACGGGATATAATCATTTTTCTTGCTAATTTACGTGCCGATCGCCGCATTTTGTGGCATTCCGCTGAATTGAGGCAAGCATGAATCACGCTTCTGGATTGGCGACATTCCATGGAAGCCAGATCGCTTGGAACAATGCGCGGCCTTGAATGGCGCGCGAAAAGCGCAGGAGTGCAGATGAAAAGACGCTATTTCGGGACCGACGGCATTCGCGGCCAATCCAACGTCTTCCCGATGACGCCGGATCTCGCCATGCGGGTCGGCATTGCCGCCGGCACGATTTTCCGCCGCGGCAACCACCGCCACCGCGTCGTCATCGGCAAGGATACCCGTCTTTCCGGCTATATGCTGGAGAATGCCATGGTCGCGGGCTTCACGGCCGCCGGCCTCGACGCCTTCATTCTCGGCCCGATCCCGACGCCTGCCGTCGCCATGCTGACGCGCTCACTGCGCTGCGATATCGGCGTGATGATCTCCGCTTCGCACAATCCTTACGAGGATAACGGCATCAAGCTCTTCGGCCCCGACGGTTACAAGCTTTCCGACGACATCGAGGCCGAGATCGAGGACCTGCTCGAAAAAGACCTGAACCAACAGCTCGCCAAATCCGACGATATCGGCCGCGCCAAGCGCGTCGATGGCGTGCATGACCGTTATATCGAACATGCCAAGCGCACGCTGCCGCGCGACGTGACATTGCAGGGTCTGAGGATTGCGATCGACTGCGCCAATGGCGCTGCCTACAAGGTGGCGCCTGCCGTGCTCTGGGAGCTCGGTGCTGACGTCGTCACCATCGGCAACGAGCCGAACGGCACCAACATCAATCTCAATTGCGGCTCCACCAGCCCCGTCGCGCTGCAGAAGAAGGTCGACGAAGTGCGCGCCGATATCGGCATCGCCCTCGATGGCGACGCAGACCGCGTCATCATCGTCGACGAGAACGGTTCGATCGTCGATGGCGACCAGCTGATGGCCGTCATTGCCGAGAGCTGGGCCGAAAGCCAGCAGCTGCGGGGCAACGGGATCGTCGCGACCGTCATGTCCAATCTCGGCCTGGAGCGTTTCCTCCAAGGGCGCGGCATGGGCCTTGCCCGCACGAAAGTCGGCGACCGCTACGTCGTCGAGCACATGCGCCAGCACAATTACAATGTCGGCGGCGAACAGTCCGGCCATATCGTGCTCTCGGATTACGGCACGACCGGCGACGGGCTTGTTGCCGCGCTACAGATCCTTGCCGCGGTCAAGCGCACCGGCCGCACCGTCAGCGAGGTCTGCCGCCGCTTCGAGCCGGTCCCGCAGCTCCTGCGCAATGTCCGTATCAGCGGCGGCAAGCCGCTGGAGGATATCCAGGTGCAGAAGGCGATCGCCGATGCCGAAGCCGAACTCGCCAGGAACGGCCGCCTCGTCATTCGACCATCGGGCACCGAGCCGCTGATCCGCGTCATGGCCGAAGGCGACGACCGCTCCCAGATCGAGCGCATCGTCAACGAGCTGATCGGCACGATCTCGAACGTCCGCACCGCCGCCTGAGCCCTGTGATGGCAGATTATCGAAAGCCGGTGCGCAAGCGCCGGCTTTTTTATTGCGCCTGCTGGCCGCCGCGATCTTCTGCCGGGCTCAGAGCCTTTGTTGCAGGCCGCTGAGATGCCTAGGCGTCAAGGTAAATAATCGTGGTTAAGCAGGTTTTAACGTTTCCAATCCATTATCCATCCAAAGCGTACCAGATTGGCAGCGACTGAACCTGCCGACGCAACGGGATTTTGGAGTGGGATCCATGAAAAGAAGCTTGTCCGGCATCTTCGCCGCATTGTTGATCGCGACAAACGCCTATTCCGCGGACCTCGCTCCTGCCGAGCCGATCCCGGAACAGCCGCCTGAGGTGACGGTCACTGAAGCAACCGGCTGGTACCTGCGCGGCGATGTCGGCTATGCCTTCACCGATCTGCGCGGCGCCCGCTATTTCCAGGGCAGCAACGCCACGGAAGTCGATTTCGACCGCTCGGACCTCGATGACGCCTGGACCGTCGGCGGCGGTGTTGGTTACCAGATCAACAGCTATCTCCGCACCGATCTGACCTTCGACTACCTCACACAGGCGGATTTCCATGGCTCCACGGTTGGCCAGTGCGGCTTCCCGCTGGTGGATTGCACCTCGCGTGACTCCTCCTCGCTCACCGCCTACACGCTGCTTGCCAACGCCTATGTCGATCTCGGCACTTATGGCTACGTCACGCCTTATGTCGGCGCCGGTATCGGTGGTTCCTACGTAAAGTGGAAGAACCTGAAGAACGTCGCCTGCGCCGATGACGGCAGCTTCTGCGACGACGAGGTCACCCATGGCGGCAAGGGCAACTGGCGCTTTACCTACGCCCTCATGGCCGGCGCCTCGATCGACGTGACCTGCAACATCAAGGCCGATGTCGGCTATCGCTACCTGCATATCGACGGCGGCAACATGTTCGGCTACGCCGAAAATGGCGGCCCCGGCCGCGACAAGGGTCTCAGCGCCCACGAAGCCCGCATCGGCGCGCGCTACCTCTTCGGTGGTTGTGCCCAGCCGGTCGCCTACGAGCCGCCGGCAATCCCGCTGCAGCAGCCGGTCTACAAGTAATTCAATCTCTTGCAATCAGAAAGCCGCCCGACCCAGGGCGGCTTTTTTCGTTTCCGCCACCTCACCTGCGTCAAAATATCCTCCGCTTGCGACACTTCGATCTTGACTATGAAGCGTCCGATCCATAAACACGGCGGCGGGACACCCTTCCCCAACGAAGGGCTTTCTATCTGAGAGGATAGCATCATGGCGAAGACCGCAAAGCCGGACATCCGTCCGCAAAATACCCATTTTTCTTCTGGCCCCTGCTCGAAGCGCCCCGGTTGGTCGCTCGACGCCCTTTCCGACGCGGCTCTCGGCCGTTCGCACCGTGCGAAGGTCGGCAAGGCCAAGCTCAAGCAGGCTATCGACCTTACCCGTGAAATTCTTCAGGTGCCGGCGGATTACCGCATCGGTATCGTTCCGGCGTCCGATACCGGCGCCGTCGAAATGGCGCTCTGGTCGCTGCTCGGCGAACGCGGCGTCGACATGCTCGCCTGGGAAAGCTTCGGTGCTGGCTGGGTCACCGATGTCGTCAAGCAGCTGAAGCTCAAGGACGTGCGCAGGCTTGAAGCCGGTTACGGCGAGCTCCCCGACCTCTCTACCGTGGATTTCGACCGCGACGTCGTCTTCACCTGGAATGGCACCACCTCGGGCGTGCGCGTGCCGAACGCCGATTTCATCCCGGCCGATCGCAAGGGCCTGACGATCTGCGACGCCACTTCGGCCGCTTTTGCGCAGCAACTCGATTTCGCCAAGCTCGACGTCGTCACCTTCTCCTGGCAGAAGGTTCTGGGCGGCGAGGGCGCACATGGCGTCATCATCCTCTCGCCGCGCGCCGTCGAGCGCCTGGTCACCTACACGCCGGCCTGGCCGCTGCCGAAGATCTTCCGCATGACTTCGGGCGGCAAGCTGACGGAAGGCATCTTCCAGGGCGAGACCATCAATACGCCGTCGATGCTTTGCGTCGAGGACTATATCGACGCGCTTGTCTGGGCCAAGGGCCTCGGCGGCCTCAAGGCGCTGATTGCTCGCGCCGACGCCAATGCCAAGGTCATCCACGATTTCGTCGCGGCAAATGACTGGATCGCCAATCTCGCCGTCAAGGCGGAAACGGCCTCCAACACCTCCGTTTGCCTGAAGATCGTCGACAAGGACATCACGGCCCTCGATGACGACGGCCAGGCGAATTTCGCCAAGGGTCTCGTCGGCCTCCTGGAAAAGGAAGGCGTTGCCTTCGACGTCGGTCACTACCGCGACGCGCCGTCCGGCCTGCGTATCTGGGCCGGCGCCACGATCGAAGCATCAGACATGCAGAAGCTGATGCCTTGGCTATCCTGGGCCTTCGAAACGCAGAAGGCGCAGCTTTCTCAGGCCGCAGCCTGACGTGATCGCATCCGGCTCCGCCACTGGCGGAGCCCAGCATCCCCATTCATTCATCGCTGAACACTTTTGAAGGAGGCCACAATGGCACCTCGCGTTCTCGTATCCGACGAATTGTCGGAAACCGCCGTCCAGATCTTTCGCGACCGCGGCGTCGAAGTCGATTTCGAACCGCAGCTCGGCAAGGACAAGGACCGTCTGCTCGAAGTCATCGGTAAGTATGATGGTCTTGCCATCCGCTCTGCTACCAAGGTGACGGAAAAGATCATCGCAGGGGCGAAGAACCTCAAGGTTGTCGGCCGCGCCGGCATCGGCGTCGACAATGTCGATATCCCGGCCGCCTCGCGCCGCGGCATCATCGTCATGAACACGCCCTTCGGCAACTCGATCACCACGGCCGAGCATGCGATCGCGCTGATGTTCGCCGTCGCCCGCCAGCTTCCGGCAGCCGATACCTCGACGCAGGCCGGCAAGTGGGAGAAGTCGAAATTCATGGGTGTCGAGATCACCGGCAAGACGCTCGGCGTCATCGGCGCCGGCAATATCGGCTCGATCGTCTGCGCCCGCGCCATTGGCCTCAAGATGCACGTCCTCGCCTATGATCCATTCCTCTCCAAGGAGCGCGCCGAGGAGATGGGCGTCACTAAGGTCGAGCTCGACGAGCTTTTCGCGAAGGCCGATTTCATCACGCTGCACGTACCGATGACCGACAAGACGCGCGGCATCCTCAACAAGGAAGCGCTGGCAAAGACCAAGCCCGGCGTGCGCATCATCAACTGCGCCCGTGGCGGCCTGGTCGATGAGGCAGCCCTTGCCGAAGCCATCAAGTCCGGCCACGTCGCCGGTGCCGCCTTCGACGTGTTCGAGGTCGAGCCTGCCAAGGAAAGCCCGCTCTTCGGCCTGCCGAACGTCGTCTGCACGCCGCATCTCGGCGCTTCGACGACCGAGGCGCAGGAAAACGTCGCGCTGCAGGTCGCCGAACAGATGTCGGACTACCTCGTCAAGGGTGCCGTCTCCAACGCCATCAACATGCCGTCGATCACCGCGGAAGAAGCGCCGATCCTGAAGCCCTTCATCCGTCTCGCCGATGTTCTCGGCGCCTTCGTCGGCCAGGTCACCGAAGAGCCGATCAAGGAAATCGAGATCCTCTATGACGGCGTCACCGCCGGCATGAACACGCGGGCGCTGACGAGCGCGGTTCTCGCCGGCCTCATCCGCCCGCAGGTTGCCGACGTCAACATGGTTTCGGCGCCGATCATGGTCAAGGAAAAGGGCGTCGTGCTTTCCGAGGTCAAGCGCGACAAAACTGGCGTCTTCGACGGCTATATCAAGCTAACGGTGACTACCGAAAGCATGACGCGCTCGGTCGCCGGCACGGTGTTTTCGGACGGCAAGCCGCGCTTCATCCAGATCAAGGGCATCAACCTCGATGCGGATGTCGGCTCGCACATGATCTACATCACCAATACCGACGTTCCCGGCATGATCGGCTTCATCGGCACGACGCTCGGTGCCGCCGGCGTCAACATCGCCAACTTCCAGCTCGGCCGCGACAAGCAGGGTGGCGACGCCATCGCGCTGCTCTATGTCGATGGCGAGGTGGAGGATGCCGTGCTCGCACAGCTGACGGCGCACCAGGCGATCCGCCAGGCAAAGCTGCTGACCTTCAACATCGACTGATTTTGCTCCTCCCAAGCAAAAAGAGAAAACCCGGCGCGGGAAATCGCGCCGGGTTTTCTGCGTCAGGAATGGTGATTTTCAGTGGTGCCGGCGTTTGCGGCGGACCATCTTGCCGAAGCGGGCGACATCGTCTTCAGCCTTCGTGCGATGAAGGAAGGCGAGCCTGCTGTCGTCGAGGCCGCGGAAGAATTCGTCCCAGGAGATCTCGTCCTGCAGTTCCGAGGAAAAATCGACACGGACGGTTTCGCTATCCCGTGCGTTCTCGACACGGGCGGGATGGCCGCCGCGTTGCTCGATCCAATGTCTGATCCTGCTGTAATCGGTCGTCGTGCCGAACCTGCCCATGAAACCCTCCTCAGCAATTCGATTGCGACATCGATGACCTGCAACGCGTGATAGGCGGAATTGTTCCATGGCGGCCAGATTATTTTTCAGAAAGTCCGTCTTTGCTCATTCTATGGATATAGCCCCAAGTTCAAGCCACGTATGATTCTGATTTTATTTAACTTCTATCGATATACGGCTGAGATCTGCATCAACCCGCGCGAACTCCATGGCACCCTTGACGAAGACCGAGCAGGCCGAGGCACCGAACGACGACTTCCGGACATTGTTTGCGATGCATCCGTCGCCGATGTGGGTCTATGATCCGGTAACGTTGCGTTTTCTCATCGTCAACGAGGCGGCGGCAGCACTTTACGGCTACGGCGCAGACGAATACCCTGACATGACCGTCCTGGACATTCGCCCCGAGCACGAGCGCAAGCGGATGATCGATGCCGTCAATAGTCGCACCGATATGGAAAAGGCGGAGCGCTGGATTCACGTCAAGGCGAGTGGCGAGACCTTCGAAGTCCTGACCTATGGCCGTGAGGTGCGCTTCGAGGGGCAGGCCGCGATCCTGGCGATCGTGCAGGACCGCAGCGAGGTCAATGCCATCAAGCGTCAGATCAGCGATACGCGCTCGCTTCTCGACAGTATCGTCGACAATCTGCCGGTCGGCGTCTTCGTCAAAGACATGGAAGCGGACGGGCTCTACATCCTCTTCAACGAGGCCTGCGGCGACATCGTGGGCATGAGGGCTCGGGACATCGTCGGTCGAACCGACCGGGCGCTGTTTGCCGGCGGCCAGACGGATGCCTTCCGCGACCAGGATCGCCAGGCCTTCGAGGCGGACGCCGCGATCAGCTTCGAAGAGACGATGCTGCGCCCCGACGGTGCGCAGCGTATCCTGCGCACCGTCAAGCGCGCTCTGCCGGCGCCGGAAGGTCGCGCGCCGCGCTATCTGCTCGGCATTTCGCAGGACGTGACGGAAGAGCGTGCCGTCGAGGCAAAGCTTGCCCATCTCGCCATGCACGATTCTCTCACCGGCCTGCCGAACCGGGCGGCCTTTTCCAGACATATTGCCGAGCGTATCGCCGAAGCGACCGCAGAGAACCCGATCGCGCTGCTCTATATCGACGTCGATCACTTCAAACATATCAACGACAGCAAGGGACATGCCGCCGGAGACGCGCTGCTTTGCCAGGTGTCGCAGCGTCTGATGCGGCTGGCGGAGGAGGGCGATCTCGTCGCCCGTCTCGGTGGCGACGAATTCGCCGTCGTATTGCAGCTCGACGAGCCGGAACGGTGCGGGCGCTTCGCTGAGCGGCTGCTGCAGGCGCTTGGCCGTGCCTTCGATCTCGACGGCAGCCGGGAGCACGTCACCTGCAGCATCGGCATCGCATTGGCGCCGGATCATGCCATCGACGCCGATGTGTTGATGCGGCACGCGGATCTGGCACTCTATGCCGCCAAGGAGAGCGGGCGCTCGACCTATCGTTTCTATGAGGCGGAGATGCGGCTTGCTGCCGAGCGCCGGCACGTGATGACCGCCGAGCTGTGGGAGGCGCTGGAGAAGCGCCAGTTCGAGCTGCATTACCAGCCGATCGTGCAGCTCGACGATGACGGCATCGCCGGCTTCGAAGCGCTGATCCGTTGGCGCCATCCCAATCGGGGCCTCGTCGCACCGATGGAGTTCATCCCGCTTGCCGAGGAAACCGGCCTCATCGTGCCGATTGGCGACTGGGTGATCCGGGAAGCCTGCCGCGCGGCCGCGGGCTGGCCCGAGCACTTGAGGATCGCCGTCAATCTCTCCGTCAGCCAGTTCAGGCATGCGAGCCTGCTTTCAACAGTGGTCGCGGCCCTCGACCAGACGGGCCTCAATGCCGACCGGCTTGAAATCGAAATCACCGAGTCCGTGTTCCTGACCGATGCCGATCAAAGCCTGCCGCTGCTGCGTGCGCTGAAGGAACTCGGCATCCGCATCGCCATCGACGATTTCGGCACGGGTTACTCGTCGTTGAGCTATCTCAGATCGTTCCCCTTCGACAAGATCAAACTCGACCGCAGCTTCGTTTCGGGCATCGAGACGGATGCCGGCAATCTCGCCATCGTGCGCGCCGTCGTCGGTATCGGCTCCGGCTTCAACGCGACGACGCTGGCCGAGGGGATCGAGACGGAAGAGCAGTTGCAGAAGCTGCGCGCCGAAGGCTTCCGCGAAGTGCAGGGCTACCTGCTCGGCCGACCGATGCCGCGGCATGAGGCGGAGGCGCTGATTTATGGCGGCGCCCTTAAGGCCGCCTCGTCACATAAGTGAGATTGGGTAGGCGGCTATGACACCGCGACATTGAGATTCTGGTCGCGCTCGAAAGGGCGTGGGCCAGCGTCTGCATAAATAGTTAAGTCGCGGCTTGACAATTGGGCGCCGCGACGCAATACTCAAGTCCATGCTTAACCATTCGGACATTGACGATATTCTGAAGGCCCTGGTCGAGCCGACGCGGCGGCAGATTGTCGAGCGGCTGAGCCGCGGCCCAGCCAGCGTCAGCGAGCTGGCGCGCCCTTTCGACATGTCGCTTGCGGCGATCGTCCAGCATTTGCAGGTGCTGGAGGAAAGCGGCCTCATCCGCAGCGAAAAGATCGGACGGGTGCGCACCTGCCGCATCGAACCATCAGGTCTCGACCGGATCGCCGGTTGGGTAGCCGAACGCAGAAGCCTGATGGAGCGGCGGTTCGATCGCTTGGGCGAGATGCTTTCGCAGCCGGACGTCAATAACCAGATCGATAACCAGCAAGAGGAGAAAGAGTGATGAACGAACAGTCCACGAAGTCAGCGGCCACCCAGCCGGCCGTTTCCCACGCCACCTTCGCCGTCGAGCGCGCCTATCCTGTTCCACCCGAGCGCGTCTTCTTCGCCTTTTCCAATCTTGACAGCAAGCGGCGCTGGTTCGCCGAGGGCGAAGGGTGGGTGGTGCTGGAATTCACCTCGGATTTCAGCGTCGGCGGCTCGGAATTTTCGCGCTTCCGCTTCGGCGATGGGCCTGAGATCACCAACGACACACAGTATCAGAACATCGTGACGAACGAGCGCATCGTCATCACCTACCGGATGGCGGTGGCCGGAGCACCGATCTCGGTCTCTCTGGCGACCATCGAATTCAGTCCCTCCGGCAAGGGCACCGTCCTGACCTATACGGAGCAGGGCGTCTATTTCGACGATGCCTCGGCGGGCGCCAACCGCGAAATCGGCTGCCGCGAACTGATGGAGGCCTTGGCAAGGGAGCTTGCTGTGGCTGCGTGATACCATCAAGCATTCGTCATTTTGAGAATGGCGGCCGAGCCCTCATACTTCCCTCGGGCTGGAAGGAGGATGTCTATGAAACGCTATTCATTCTCGATAATCGGGCTGGCGATTTTGACCGTCATTATCGCCAATCCGGGCATCGCATTCGCCTGCAACAAGCTGATCGGCACCTGAGCCGCACCCCCGCTCGAGGCGCGGCTTCGGCCGTGCCTTCCTTTCGCGGCATATGAAACAATCCGGGTGTCAGAAGGCCCCTCTTGCGCCCAAGGGCAATCCTTTCTATATCGGTCGCTCATCGAGGCGGCCGATCCCGCCTGATATCGGCAATCCGCCACAATTGCAGTGCAATGGCGGATCGTGACCCACGTAGAATTGGCACCATCGTTGAACACACTGGATTTTGACAAGAAGCCGGAAGAGACCCGTGTCGTCGTCGCCATGTCGGGCGGCGTCGATTCATCCGTTGTCGCCGGCCTTCTCAAACAGCAGGGTTACGATGTGCTCGGCATCACTCTGCAGCTTTACGATCATGGCGCGGCCGTTCACCGCGCCGGCTCCTGCTGCGCCGGCCAGGATATCGACGATGCGCGTCGCGTCTGCGAAACCCTCGGCATCCCGCATTACGTGCTCGACTACGAGAAGCGCTTTCGCGAAACGGTGATCAATCCTTTCGCCGAGAGCTATGTGGCGGGCGAAACGCCGATCCCCTGCGTATCCTGCAACCAGACCGTCAAGTTTGCCGATCTCCTGGCGACCGCCAAGGAGCTCGGCGCCGATGCGCTGGCGACCGGCCACTATATCCGCTCGCGAACGAACCCTTCGCCCGAAAATCCCGGCCGCCGCGCGCTTTTCCGTCCGGCCGACGCCGACCGCGACCAGAGCTATTTCCTCTTCGCGACGACGCAGGAACAGATCGATTATCTTCGCTTTCCCCTGGGCGGCCTGCCGAAGGCCGAGACCCGCAGGCTCGCCGAGGAGATGGGCCTCGTCGTCGCCAAGAAGGCCGACAGCCAGGACATCTGTTTTGTGCCGCAGGGCAAATATTCCGACATCATCACCAAGCTGAAGCCGAATGCCGCGCTTGCCGGCGAGATCGTCCATCTCGACGGCCGCGTGCTCGGAACCCATGAAGGCATCCTGCACTTCACGATTGGCCAGCGCCGCGGCATCGGCATCGCCACCGGTGAGCCGCTCTATGTCGTCTTTCTCGACGCCCGCTCGCGCCGTGTCATCGTCGGACCGAAGGAGGCGCTGGAAACGCACCGCGTCTACCTGCGCGACGTCAATTGGCTCGGCGACGAGACGCTCGAGGAAGCCGCTTCCGGCGAAGGCTTCGCCTGCTACGCCAAGGTGCGCTCGACGCGGGCGCCGGCGCCCGCCGTGCTGCATGTCGATGCCACTGGCGCCTATGTCGATCTGACGGTCGGCGAGGCGGGCATTGCGCCCGGCCAGGCCTGTGCGCTTTATTCCGCCCCCGGCGATGACGCCCGCGTCTTCGGCGGCGGCTTCATCGAGCGCTCCGAGCGCGAACCCTCGGCGGAAGCTTCGCTGAAGGCCCTGCTGGCCGGCTCGGTCGCCGCCTGAACGCGCAGGAAGCGGCATCCAGCAAAGCCCACCGTTTTTCTCGATCATGCGCTTGACACAAAGCCGAAGCGCACCTTATAAGCCGCTCATCCCACGAGCCCGCAGCGCTTCGCGAGCAGGTATCGTTTGACCAGTGGCGGAGTAGCTCAGTAGGTCAGAGCAGAGGAATCATAATCCTTGTGTCGGGGGTTCAAATCCCTCCTCCGCTACCATTCAACCGGTTGAAAATAAACGAAAATTCGCCGCCTCGAAATTTCGATGATCTTGAGGCCGCTTCGGAATTTGATTTTGTACCGACTTGGTACCGACCTGCAATTTCTGGGCATCAATATCAAGGATTCGACGTCCGCGAATCCTTTGGGCTTGTCAACAGAATGGGTCGCTGACGAAAACTGGTACCGATTGCCACCCCGGCAGGGTAGCCTCGCTCTTTTCCACGTCGATGCTCCGGGGTTCTCCGGTGGGCCACGGGTCCCACCTTCATGCGCCGTTGCGCACCACCCCTCTCGCATAGACATGAAACCTTTCGCTCGGTGACAGCCCGCGCGGCGACTGGTTCGGCCTTCGGCCACGGTCAGGCCATTCTGACCTGACCTGAACAAGTCTATGCCGCCGCGCTGGCCGTCAACCTCTGCCTCCCTCGTACCCTCGTGATGCCCGTTAACTGTTCGATCGCCATCCGATCGACGAGAATTCAGGAAGCCTGGGTCCGACTCCCGTTGTTTGATATCAAACCGGTATATTCAATGGCTTAGGAAATCATCGATGCGGAAGAAGACTACCACTATTCGTGGCCTCGCGTTCGATATCGTCGTCATCGAGACGACGCAGACCGATGTGATCGGCACGCTCTTCTATCATGCTGAAATCTACATCCGGAGTCGGAAAACGGGCGAGCAGAAGCTCGCGCGGCGGAGCCGTATCCCTGGCAGCGGAGGGGCTATCGCCACCGCCGTGCAGCAGCATGGCGTTCGGGCACTTGAAGGATTCGCAACCTGATCGAATCTTTGCTGCTGGGGATTCGATGTCGTCGATTATTCAAGTATAGCGTAGGTAATTGTTGACAATGAATACGGCATTGCAACAAATGTTAACATTACATTTGTCTAAATTTGGACGATCTTGGCAATAAATTCTAACATAACGCCCGTTGTTAATTTCTATTTTGCGAATTAGTGCTTTTTCTATTTACATTTCGAAATTTATTCTTCATTTGTCTCCTGGTTCAAACTAAGAAGGAGAGACTGATGCAGATACCAGCAGCGCACTTTGACGATTGGCAGCGGACTTCTGGAATAGCAGATCACGACAGCACGTGGACAAGCGCCTTGGTGGTCGGCGATCACGACGAGGACGTCTACGAGATGCTTGTCATAGGGGAGCCTGGCCTTGACCTGCCTGCGAGCTACGATGTGCTTGCCATTCGCGACGGGAGACAGGTTGTCGTTGCCCACGAGGTAGAGGCGAATTTCGAACTGGCATGCGCGATGTCCGCCGTGATGGCCCGTCGTGCCTCTATTCGGGCTGTTGAGTGAAGAAACCAGGAGACGAGCATGGACACCAGTTTTGAGACTTGGAAGCGCCTTTGGCCAGTCACCAACATCGCTGAAGCGCTCGACTTCGATGTCGCGCTCGACGAGTCCCAATCATGGGATGACTACACCACGCGTTTCATGGACGCGAACAGCGATGGCCAGATGATCAAGGTGGCCCGCGAACTTTTCGCAGACTTGGCGACGGAAGATCGCTCGATCCTTGCCGCGATGCTTTATGCCGCAGATTTTTCGAAGATCGCCGACGAGCTATCAGAGCAGATGACGTGGTGGAGGCTGAGTCGCATTGGCGGCGATAATGCTCTCGCTGTCGCGCTCGCCATCGTGCGGCAATGAGGGCCACTGAAATGGAAATCCGTAAACTAACTGAAATTCCATCCGATGAATTCCCTCTCAACTACTGGCGTTACAACCGCTTAATGGATGAGCTACGCGACGCCGCCCGAGGTTTCGAAAGGCTCGGCGGGATGGGGTGGCCCGGAGGCAAAGATCTCGACAAGCGTCTGATGTCGATCTGGTCCGACTTGCACGGCGTGTGGGAGACGATTCAGGAAACCGAGCGACAACTTGCGGCGCTTGTGCAAGACGAGGATTAGACTCAATGGGGATGGGTAGGAATATCCACCCCAGCGCGCGGACGCGCCATTAAGCTTTCACTCATCATCCGATCGACGAGTTCGGATATGAACTCAAGATGCCTGGGCTCTACCCCTGAGATCTGCTATAAGTATCATGTTTTCAGTGGGTTATGAGGCCGTCAATGAAAAAGCTTGTGAGATGGATTGCTCTGGTCGCGCTTCTCTATCTGCCCTTCGTATACTTCGTCGCCTCGTACGTCTTCGCGACGAAGGTTCCGCACGCGGCGGCGATCGTCTCAATGGCTCCCTATGCCTGCGGCTTTCTCCTGATTGCACATCTGGTGAAAGGCCAAGGACACTGGTGCGCCGGGCGCGGTTTGGTTGCTCTGCCACTGGCCGGGATTGGCTACGCTGGCCTAGCCGTAATCTTCGCGGCTCTGATCGCCATGAAGCATATCTAAAATATCGAATAGGAGATTTTCGACGTGAATGAACCCTCTTGGCTCGCTCAGATGACAACCTATGTCGTCAACAATTACTTGGTCGTGTTCCGGTTTGCCGACTGGAGCAACCCGGCCAAGACAGGAATTTTGACGGCCCTGCTTATCGTCCTCGCCTTTTCCTTCTGGCTGAAATCACTCGATGCCCGAACCGATACCAGGCGGACGATGTGGCGGGCTCTTGTGGTCCTCGTTGGATTCAACATCGGCGTGATCGCGCTGTTTGCCTTTGATAGATGGGCATGACGATGGGAATTCGACCAGTAGAGGAACAGATGTCGCGATTCATGGCGTTTATAGATGCCGAGCAGCTTCCGGGGGAGCGCGACCGTTGGGAAGCCTTGTGCCGTCGCGTAGCAGAAGCCGACGCGGGCGGCGCCGCGCTCTTTCATAACTTCGTGCTCCATGATCGTCCTGACCTTCAGGAAGCAGAATCCTACGTTGCCCGCTCCGAGATCATGGCCGCGACATTCGCCAAGCTCAACGGCCGATAGGAGAATGAATGATGGAAGCCATCACCCGCCCCGAATACGAAGCCGCCTATCAGGAAATCGACCTCGACGCGGATCCTCGCCCGGATGCCAATCTTGTGAGGCTGGCCGAGCCAGAGGGGGCAAGGCTGGCGGCTGGACGATACGACCGTTGGCCGCTGCCAGACAGGATGTTGCTCGCCCTTGATGTTCAGCGAGGGCATTCGGCGATCGCCGAGGGCATCAAGCCCGTGCTTCGGAAGTCTTGCACGATCCCAGAAATGCACGGTCAGCTTTGGGAGGAATGCGAGCGATGCGGGCGGGAGCCTGTCTATCAGCCGCTTTTCCTTTGTTCTCAGTGCTGGCCGAAGGCCGCTTGATTGTCCCATGCGCCGCCGGCGGCCACCATGGAAGAGGAGCACAGGGAGGAACGCCGATGCCAACGCCAGACATAGAGCTACAAATTTTCACCGGATACACAGACAAAGGCCCTTCGGGGCCTTTTGCTTTTTCAGCGGCAAAATTTGTTGACGAGTTGGACCGGGACCAAATCCAGAGGCTTGCCGCGATCGATGCCGAACTGGCTGCGCTCCTCGCGTCGGCCGACATGGACAAGGCCCAGATGCAAGTCCTTATCGGTGAAGTTCTCGCCATGCTGGGGATGTGATATGCGCCGCGCCAGATTTTCGAGGGTCCGCACACTCGGACAGGCCCACGCTTGGCGGGAGCGCGGTGAAGGGCTGTCGCGTCGTCTCGCTGGTCGCTTCATGAGCCATGAATGCCTTTGCGTCATCATCATTGATACCTGCCTTCGACGCCGAAACCTGACGCTGATCGAGGAGCGTCCGTTTCTTCAGCGCTGGCTGTCGCTCTGCGAACCAGGAATTCTGTTTTATCTCCAAAACATTGAAACGCTGAACGACTGGCGGGACCTGAAGGAGAAAATTCACGCCGTCGCCGCGCGATCCGCGTACATCCTTCCCGAAATCCGGAATCTTGCTCGTGAGCGTCAAGCGTTCATCGGCGCGATCCTACCGGAGATTTCGGCGATCGGGACCTATCAGGCCGGAAACCCCGGCGCGCTCTTCATCCCCGAACCCGATCCCACGCCAGAGGCCGACAAGGAAGGCTCAGGAAGCGACGGCGACGGCGGGGCCGCTGGTCAGGCTGGAACCACAAACGCGACTCCTAAGCCGTCTCCGGCCGAGCCGGGGGCATTCATCCCGATGACTGAGGAGGAGCTTGCCGCGCTCCTCGATGAGGCTGCCGACGATGACGACGACGCGCTGAAGATGGGGGCGATGCTATGAAGTTTTATGATCTTTTCGCCGAACCTCCGGCAACCAACCTCGCATGGCAGGTGGTCAACATCATTCTCCCTTCGGACCTGACTTCGCCGTGGGGTCGGGCGCTGGCCGTCTTCGCGTCGGCGCTGACCATCATCGCCACCAGCATGATTGCTTGGATCACGGTTCAAGGCATCGTTCATAGCGCGTACACGGGGAAGGTTCTGGGAGAGAGATTTCACCAGATATGGGCTCCGCTACGCGTCGTTCTCGGGCTTGGCCTCCTCGTGCCGATCTCGGGCGGCTTCTCGCCGATCCACGAGACCATAAAACAAGTGGTTCTCAGGCCCGCGATCAACCTTGCGGACGCGACCTGGCTGACGTTTGTCGAGACGGTCGCGAAGGACGGAACGCCGATCATCCCGGTCAGCGCCGGGGGATCGGGGATCGTCTTCGATCTCGCCGAGCATGAAATCTGTCTTGCCGTCGCCCGTGCAGCGGGGGAGCCGTGGGGGTATTCCACCCCGCTCCCGTCCGCGACGGGCGAGCTTCACAACGGCGGCCTGTTCTCCAATCCGACTGTTGCATGGTCATATGGCCGCGATTGCGGTTCCATGGCGTATACCATGCCCGCCGAGCAGCCCGCCTTTGCGGAAGCTCGACGGAATGCTATGGGGGCACTGGTGACCGCGCTCCGGGCGAAGGCAGCGACCTATGCCGAGACCTTCAGGGACGGCAAGAGCATACCGACACCCGAGGCCGCCGTGAACGCAGTCGGACAATCAATGTTGCCTGCTGGCCTTGCCGCTGAAATCCGGTCAGCCGGCGCGGCATACGACAAAAGGATTTCGGAAGCTGCCGCCGCTGAGGCTTCGAAGGTGGAATCGGATTCCCGTTCAAAGCTGGTCGATGCCGCGAAGGCGCAAGGCTGGATGAACGCCGGGAGCTACTGGCGTAGCCTCTCCCAGATTTCAGAACTGACCGTCGCGTTGACGACGGAGAAGCCAGAGCGGACGGCTCCCCGGCTCGACAAGCTGGCGAGTTTTGAAACTCCTGTCAGGAACGCCCTCGACACCTTGCGCTCACAGATATCCGGCGAGCAGCTTCAAGCCGCCCTGACGGCCGATGATTTGGCGGCGGCCGGGGATGCGTCGGCCGACTTCCTAACAAAGATACTGGGTCCAATGTCACGCGATCTGGGCGAATGGCTTTCTTCCTCGAAACCTTCGACCGATCCGATGGGCGATATCATCTCCTCTGGTCATGTCATGATCGCAGCTGCAGGAACCGCGATCCTTGGGGGCGCTGCCGTCATGGTCGGCGCCTCGAATTGGTTCAGTGAGGCGATCGGCGCGAACGGAGCCGCGAGCTGGTTGTTGGACTGGTCCAAGCTCGCGATAGGGGCTTTGTGGCTCATAGGCGCGATGCGGGCCTATGTGCTGCCGATGATGCCGTTCCTCTTCATCGGCATTGCCTTTATTACCTGGGCGGCTGCAATCTTGGAGGCCATGGTTGCATCGCTGCTGTGGGGCCTCGCCTTCCTCAAGATGGACAACGGCGATTTCATCGGGCAGGGCCAGCGGCAAGGCATGATGCTCCTGTTCAACGTCGCCCTTCGGCCAGTCCTCGCCGTGTTGAGCTTGTGCGGTGCCTACCTGCTTTTCACTGTGTCCGTCAGCACATTGGATTCTCTTTGGGCAACCGCATTTTTTGGGCAAACCGGGGGCCACATCGCGGGCTTGAGCGGCTTGCTCGTGTCGCTGGCGCTGAAGACATACATTCTGTGGGTCATCTGCATCAAGCTTTTCGGCCTCATCGCGAACCTTCCCGACAGGGTGGGCGCGTGGTTCGATGTTCCGACGACGGGCCAGTTCGGGGAATCCGGACACGTCGGAGCCATGGCGGCCGGAGCGGTCGCGCTGGCCTCGCGCTCGACGCCAGGAGCGATCCCGACGCGAGGACCCGGGAAGTCCACTGCGGGGGCGGACGATTCCGACTCCTCGTCGGCTGCGCGGATCAGCCGGGGGCGATAGCAGCTCCCGGCCTCCCTCCCTGTTGTTCCTCTCACCGCCGGCGGCGACCATGGAAGGAGCAACAGGGAGGGAACACCTTATGAAACTGATACCGCTTGCTGTCATCGGCGCGGCGCTCATGGTCGGCAATGCAGAGGCAGGAACGCAAATCGTTTGGCGATCATCGACCACAGGGGCAATCGCGGCCCCGGCGACGACAGAACCGCCGACAGAGACACCGCCGCCGATCGTCACTCCGCCATCAGGCCCCACGTTGACGCTCTCGTATTCTGGACAGCTCGCCGTCTCCGCCGGCGCGAGCGTTTCGCTCTCCCCGGTCGTCTCGCACGGCAGCGGACAGTACACCTATTCCTATTTCCAATCCTTGCCGCTCGGCCTCACCTTCGACGGATCGACAGGGAAGCTCGGCGGCAAGGCCCTCGTTCGGGGGAGCTATTCAATCTCGATCGCAGTCACCGACAAGGCGAGCGGCGATTCTACCATGACATCAATCACGCTCGTAGTGTCCTGAGGAGAGAGCAATGTATCATCTCATCGTTGGCGCGATCTCTGTTGCCATCTTCGCCGCTCTCACATCGCTGATATGGTTTGGCGGTCACCAGTGGACCGATGCCAAGCTTCGGGCCGAATTGGTCGCGGTCAGCCAGCAAGAACAGCAGATCGGCGGGGCCTTGATGCTCTACCAACAGGATAACGTCCGCGCTCCGAACGGCGAGAATGCCGCGTTGCTCGACCAACTCCATAGCGGCGGCTATCTGAAGGATGTCCCGCCCGGAGCATGGTTCATCAGCTCTGACGGGACGAGGATCGGGAAGCCACTCGACGGCCAGACGCCAGAGAGCTGCGCGAAGTTGAATGCCCTTGCCGGGTTCGATGCGGTCTGCCCGCCTTGCGATTCCGAAACGGACAAGGCCGCGCCGATCTGTCAGCAGCCGCTTTGAATCGCCGCCCACTCGCTCGACTCCCCTACGGCGCAATTGGGTAGCGCGGGGGTCTCGCTCGCTCTCCCTGTTGTCCCTCTCGCCGCCGGCGGCGACCATGGAAGGGGCAACAGAGAGGACATGCCATGTATGAGCTTGAAACCAGAATCGAAGAAATCCACCTGACCGCGAAGCGGTTGGCAGAGGGGCTTTTGCTCGATGCCGTCGAACAACGTTTCCGCGACCGCGACATTGCCGAGGCGGCGCGGTTCTACCATCAATCCATTCTTCGTCACGAAGACGCGCAGCGGTGGCGCGAGAAGGTCCGCCCTGATGACGATCCTTTCCGGCTCGATGACGAGGCCGCTCCTGGTGCCTTCACCACCTACGACGCATGGGCGGCCTCGGAGGATCGCGCGGCCCGGAAGAAGGGATGAGCGCCATTATGACCACGAATATTCAGAAGCTCGTTCATTCCATCATCGACGGTGAACGTCACTATTCCGCGCTCTTGCAGGGTCTCATTCTCCAAGTTAAGCGCGATCCAGTGATGGGGCCGCGCTGGAAAGAGGCAATAGCGCATGGGGACCGCAAAACGGGTGTGGATGCCGCTCTTTCTCTCCTCCGGGAGACGCCAACATATGGCGGGATCGTGAAGCGGATCGAGGCCTATGTGGAGGAGCTGGCGAAGCTCATGGCCGATGCCACCAAGGCCATGCGCAGCGGCACCCCTGACCAGAGGTTGGTACGGCTACTGGAGATGATGGCATCGGAGGAATTTCGGAGGCAGGAAATCGAGCGCCTCGAAGGTCCGACAATCCCCGCCTCCGAGCTGAATCCGAACATGCGGCAGGGCGGCATGGTGAAGCGTCCAAGCACGACGCACTGAGGAGTGAGCATCATGGATAAGCGGAAACCTCGCCTCTACTTCACGCTTGTGGAACTCTCAACGCACGAGAAAGCCGCCCTTCTCATTATGCGGTTTGCCGACTCTTTTGGCGCGCAGCTCACCGGACATAATGGATTCCTTCGGCAGGTGTCCGCCAAGGTCACCTCTCCTGAGTTCGCGACGTGCGAACTCGCAGAGCTACTGATGTATGTCGGGAAAGGATTTGAGAAGGTGCACGGGATCAAGTTTGATCTCATGATTCCAGAAGCAATGTCCGTTGACGAGTGGGCCGAGAATATGGAGAAGCGGGCGGACGATCCTCGATATATCGTCTTCGAACGTCCCGGCGAAAAGGGTTGGTTCTACGGGGTCGATGCCGACGATCTACCCGCTATGAGACGGGAAATCCGTGAGGACGTACTGGGCCCAGAGGGGATGAAGATACTACGTGCCCGCGTCCGCCTACAGAGCGAGCGGAGGGGCCGCGCGCTCCACTAGCGCTGTAGGCTCCCGGAGCGAGCGGGCCGCACTTTCCCTCTTGCAATGGGTTCGGATTGGCGTCAGCATTTTCTTGTCGGCATGACAATCGACGCGGTTTCGCTCCCTATAAGGGATTAGGAAATAGCCGGGTTCAAACTTGGTTTTCCATTGTTATCGCTCCCTTTGAGGGATTTGGGATCGGGAGGCTTCGGCCTCCCTTTCTGCATTTCAGGGGTATCTATACCCATCCTGGTCCCGCGAACGCACTGTACAGGCTTCCCCGAGCCTCATTTTTCGCGGCGATCGCGCTTTTTCAGCGGTTTCGGGTAGATCGAGGCGATTTCGTCGGCAATCCGCCGCTGTCGCTCGATTCCCGGATCACGGCCCAGAAAGGCCCAAAAGGCGCGGAGAATGGATAGGATTCGTTTCATTCCGCTGGTCTACCAGTCTCGCGCGTGGGCGTCGATTGACCGCCGCGTCGCCGGCGGCGAACATGAATAGGGCATCGTCCCATGTTCCATCACGCGATGTTTCCTTGGCCCTCCTGGTTGGCTCACCAGGAGGGTTTTTCTATGCGGCCTTGCGCGGCTCTTCCTCGATCGGCTGCGCGACGACCTGGGGCCGCTTGCGGCGCTGGTCGCCTTCGGCCTGGTACTCGGCCAGGAGCCGCAACGCTTGCCGAAGGTCAGATTGCGGGTTCCGCTTCATAGATTGGAATTCTGGCACGACTTCCAGTGTTGCAAGTTCCAGCGCCGAGACCGCGAATGTCTTCCCGCCGAGCAGCCGCCGAGCGCGGCCAGCGAGCGACTTTACATTCCTGGCGGACTGGCGAGACCGTCCGCGACAGACAAGCCATTGTAAAAAACCGCCCTGTATATCAGGGGCTGATTTCCCGCCCTCGCGGTCGAGGACGACACGGCCGATTGACTCCGCAACGGGCGCTGGGACGGCATTCGCAATCATCTGGAACACATCGCGCTGGCTGCTGGCCTTCCACTCCCACCACATCGGAAAGCCTTGGATCCGAGAAACCTGGTCGGTGGAGAGGACAGCCGTTTCGGATGCCGCAATAGGGTCGTCAAGGTGTGGGGCAGAAAGATACTTCGGCCCCGGCCGCTCGTGTGAGGTTCGCGTGACGGTCGGGAAGGGTTCGTCGATCGAGCGAACACCGCGGCCGGCGCGGACTGGTCGGCTATAGACGAAGCCGTTGGCAATAAGCGCCACATCATCAGGATGCGGCCCTATCGGCCGTTCCCAGATCGTCTGGCCTAGCTCATGTGAAGACCAGATCGAGCGCCGAGCTTCCGAGGTCGTGGAGATATTCGCAGCATGAGGGGTAGAGCTTCCGAAAAGGTCGCGCAAGGTCATCGGCTGGGGTGCTGCTGCAGCAGCGATCGCCGAAGCTAGGAATCCATCGCGCTCCCCGATCCTTCCGACGACGATCAGGCGTCGGCGGCTCTGGGGAACTCCATAGCGGGAAGCATCGACCTTCGATTCCGTCAGGCCGTATCCTGCCGCCATCAGAACTTGCCGAGCAGCCGCCCACGTTTCCGACTTCATGGCATTGATGACGTTTTCCATCATGAACCAGGTAGGTCGAACGGTCGTAACAAGGATCGCGAAGGCGAGCGTCAATTTCGCGTTCTCGGCCTCCTCGCGGCGGCCGGCGCTGGAATAGTCCGTGCAAGGTGGCCCCCCGGCGATCATGTCGGGAGCGAGTGCCAGCAACTCCGGAACGATACCGAGAATGTCGCCCAAGTCCGTGACCTGGGCGCGATCCCCGCCGAGATTGAGGTTGTAGTTTGCCACCGCGACGGGCCATGCGTCATATGCCCTGACGATTTCGAATCCCGCTTGCTTCAGACCGAGAGACATTCCCCCGGCCCCGCTGAATAGCTCCACAACTCGCACTTAAACCCCTGCCATGCCGTAACGTGAAATCACATTACGAACATGGGCGGTCGATGCTTTCAAAATCGTTCACTTGATGAACCTGATTTTGCCGCCGTTTGCGGCCTTCCGGCTGGCATACTCGGCATCCTGTAGAGTCCGCGCCTGGTCGTATTTCCGGGAGAGGTCTGGGGCAAGCTCATCGATGATCCCACGAAGCTTCGCTTGCGCGTCGTCGGACGTAGCGCCGGGGCTATGCTTCGATAGGGCCGCGTGAACGTCGTCGGGATCCTGACCGTGCTGCTCGATGCTCTCGACGATCGTTGCCTTATGCACCCTGTCCCAATCGACGCGCCGAGGATCGGCAGCACTCTTTAAGGCTCGCATGGCATGTCGTCCGAGGGTGTAGGCGGGGCCGAAGGCGTCGGCCAGTTCTGGAAGCCGCTGCACGCGGGTCTTGAAATCGGTCATCATGGTGGATGCTCCTGTCAATTGAGGTGTCCGTTTTCCTCTTCCCGCGCTTCGGCCAGTAGTTCGCGGGCGAACTCGAAATCTGGGCGCATAAAGCCGCGACAAAGCCACAAGCGGACATAATCAAGGAAACGCTCGTCGTCGTCGCTGTCGCTGAACGTGGTCTGGCTTCACATGCTTATCGATCTGGCTCCATCGACCATCCTCGAAAAACAGGACCGCTGCGAAGTAGGAAGGTAGGCGCATGACTGCCAGCGTGCCGACCTCGCCATCACTGTCAACGATCACCTCTCGATAGAGGCGAATACCGTTCACGTTGCCAAAACCCTTGTCTGCATCAATCGCCTCTGCATGCTGCCGCTGGGCAAGATTGGCCGGGATCTGCGAGGCACGTTCCTTTGCTCCGGGTGTGGCATCTGTCCACACGCTTCCCTTGCCGCCTCTGGTCGTCTTCGCTTCGTAGCGATAGCGGACGGTCTGCCTCTGGTAGAGGTCGCGGAACACTTCCGCGTCGAAGTCTGCGAACTGGATCAGTTCATCACCACAGTCCCCGCGTGTGTGCTTCGCTTTCATCTGTTTTCCCTCCCTGGTATCGTATCAGGGTGGACGCGCCGGCGGCATAGGACTAGGACCAAGAAAACCAATCAGGAGGAAAATGTGAGCATCCAACAGTCGCAGAAATTTTTTATGGATTTGGGCAGGCTACTAGGAGAACTGAAAGCCGACTTAGAGGTGGTCGTTGAATCGAAAACAGACCTTCCGTCAGAAGTCATCGATGGATTCAAACTCCACATAGACCAAGCCGACGCGATGGAATCGCAGATCAACGACATCGTTGCGCAAGCTGCTCTGACGAAGCGCGGCTTGTAAGGAATGCGATGCCGGGGGTAGTCAGTCCCGCGCCCATAGGCGCTCCTATGGCTACCACCGGGAACCGTTCATCGCATGCGAGAATTCCCGCGTTCCAGGCGCTATGCTGAACGCTCCGATGCTCTCATTGTCTGCTCAAAGGATGAAAGGGATCGGCTTAACCCCGCCGGCTATTGCTCCAGCTCATAGCTCGGCGCCATCCTTTCCGAAGGAAGCCAGCAGCGGGCGGTTGCACCGCCCGAACTGGCCAAGGGAGGGCAAGCCCTCCCTGTGGAACCCACCCGCCTCGTGCGGAGCGAACCCGCACGTCGGAGACGGACACCATGTCGCGATCGAAATCCCGCAAGGCGACCTCTGTTCTGTCGTTTCGTCTCAAGCCCAGCGAGCATGAGACGATCCGGCTGGCTGCCTCGGCCCGTGGTGTCGGGCCGACCACGTTCGCCAGGCGCGCGACGTTCGCGGCGGCTGAGCTGCCAGCGCCGCGAACCGAGCGTGCCGCGAACCCGCGCGCTGCCGATCTCGCGAAGGTCCTCGGTCAGCTCGGACGCATCGCGTCGTCGGCGAACCAGCTCGCCCGGATCGCGAACTCGACGCGTTCCCCGGCATCCGCTCCGGCCGTGCTGGCGATCGTCGACGAGCTCGCCCGTATCCGACAAGAGCTTGTCGGATGATCGGCGGCATCGGACGGCACGGCCGCACGAAGCGGGACAGCCGCAACCTCGCGACCCACCTGCTGAAGGAGTCAGGAGCTACTGTTGAGATCGTCAACAGCGTCGCCCCCGACCTTCGGGCGGTCATGTCCGATATGGAGCTGGCTCGCGACGGCACGACTGCCGATGCGGCCTTCCTGCACGTGTTCATCTCGCCATCCCGCGACATGTCCCGCGACGAGCTCCGGCAGGCCGGCGAACTCGTGCTGCGTCATTTTGGTGCCGAAGAACACCAGACCGCATTCGTCTACCACGACAAGCCTCGCCAAGGCGGCGAGGGAGGTAGACATCTGCACATGGTCGTGGGCCGCGTCGGACCAGAGGGTAATGTCCTACCCTCTGGCTTCGAAATCATCCGGATGGAAACCGCCATGCGAATGGCAGAATTCGAGCTGGGCGAAATCGCCACGCTCGGGCGCCACCATGTCTCTGGCATACGGTGGCTCCGGGCAAACGGTCGGGCCGATGTGGCTGACTGGCTGGAAGCTGCCCATGGTCCCGATCCCGACAAGCCGACTTCGGCTGCCTCGCCGTCGAAGCGGCAAACCCTCGCGCGGAAGGGAATCGAACTTGCCGATGCCGCCGATATCGTCCGCTCGGCCTGGGCCGCATCTGACGGAGGGCGCTCCTTCGCGGCCGCGCTACGCGCCGACGGACTCGACGTGGTCCCCGGCGAGAAGACCGGGGTATTCGTCATCCGACAGGGCGCCGTGGAAATCGGCGCCCTCGACCGCATCGTCAAACTCAAGCGCCGCGAGGTCGCGGCACGTATGGAAGGATTCGAAAATGAGCTTGAAGAAAATCAGCAGTCCGACGGAGGGCTTCCAGATCGTGTACCAGGAAGCCCGGAATGCGACGGTGGCAGCCGAGAAGCTGGAGCCCTTGCTTCAGCTCCTGGACAACTCACCGACGGAGGGGCCGTCGCCGATCGAGCAGCTTCAGGAGGTCTTGGAATCGATCCTGACGAGCCAGCGCCTGCTACACCAGTCGATGCTGGAGTTACATCAGAAAGTAGACGCCGCCACCTCGACGAGGCGAGGTGGACGACTGGCCTGAAAGGATTTTCGATCACGGCGGCCATGCGGACGGAAATGGACAATGTTGCCATCCGTCAGCTCGATACACATTCGACTCTGCTACCGCGCCTTCTGTCGCATCAGCTCGTGCGGCTCGACTGGGGCCGTATTCGGGAGCTGGCCGAGGACCTTCGGCGCTTCATCAATATCGTCCGTCGGAAAATCAGATTCGGTGACCGACCGAAGATCGAGCCGCAGCCGCGATATTCTTCTGTCGAAGTCGATAGCAAATCTGATGCCGGATTTGCCATTCACCCCAGGTAGTTGTTTCGTATGCGGAACGATGTAGCGTGGCGCTTGACCCGTGTCCGCCGTCGATCGACCATTAAAAAACGCCGCGTCATTGGGCTGGAACCCTCGGCGGCGTTTTTAGGAATGTATTCACATGATTGCCTGCGGCGACATTGATGTAAAGACCCCGTCGATGGGTCAGTGAGCCGAGGGCTGGCATATCAGCCAGCCCTGACATCAGCTTCTCACACTCTACCGCGTCAACAAATTTGGCTCGACGGTTTCGAGGATCGCTATGCCGAAGCACAGCGACACGCCAGCCGGGTGCGTATCCGGAAAGCGGAGCAGCGCGATCAGCGCGCCGAACGGACCCTAGACTTCGACACTGCGACTTTTGCGCGCCAAGCGGCGGAGCAACGCGAAATGGTACGGCAACGACTGAGGCGGGGCTACATTCAGTCTGGCGAGCGCCAGATCGGCGGCCGGTGGCGCAGTGGTGTTTGGGAAATGGGCCTACGATCGGAAGAAAACACGGTCCTTAAATATTTCGTATCCCTCGTCCCGAGGGGGAGCCGAGCGCGAGCATCATGGGACAAGGCGCATCTTGAAAACCAGTGTCCGCAAAAAATTCTGACACTGGATTATCCCTACATCGAGTTGAACCGGGAGTTCATGGCAGCGTTGCGCGTAGACTGCGACGGCGTATTTCTGAGCCCTGCCGCATGTCTCGCCGCCCTGACGGAACAGGTGCGCGATGGTCGGGTTCCGTGCCTGCCGCACATCATCGTCGGCGATCTGCTGAAAGATGGTCGCTATTCCCGTCCGCACTTCGTCTGGCTACTGCCGCAAGGATCGGCAGTCTGGCGGAGCGATGACAAGCGGTGTCGGCAGAAACCAATCCGGTTGTTCGATGCTGTAGCTCGTGGCCTCGCGGCGGCGCTCCTCGATCTCGGTGCCGATCCAGCGGCTCCGACGATGACCGGGCGCATGAAATGCTCTACGTCGCCGTTCTGGCACACGATGACACCGAATGACAATATCTGGCCAACCCTCACGGAGTATTCGGATTATGTCGACACCAACGTCGGCCGAGCCGTCCTCGTGCGGAAGGCTGCTGCTACGCAATCCGGGCTTGGCCTGACGGCATCGAACGCGATCTTCGACGCGCTGCGTATGGAAGGCCAACGGCTCCTGGCCGAATGGCATTTCGGAGCGGACGCCCGGATGCGCGGTAGTCGTGTCGCGCTGGCCGATCATCTTCATGAGGCGCTTGCGAACTATTCCGACAAGAGCGGTCTTGAGGACAAGACTGTCAGCTATGTCACGGCAAAAGTCGCCGACTATCTGGTCGCGCACTTCGACCCGGTGAAGCTTGAAGGCAAGGCGGTGAACCGTGGCAAGTTGCTCGATGTCGTGGATGGCCTGAAGACGGTCACTGAGCGACAGTCGGCGGGTGGACGGTATTCGGGCAAGGTCAAGGGCGCGAACACACTCCAGCGGCTACGAGAAGCGCACCAACGGCTCATCGTGGCGGGCGGGATCGTGACGCGGGCGGCGCTGGCCACTGAAGCGGGCGTTTCCGTCCGCACGGCAACGGCTCGGTGGAGCGAAGTTGTATCAATTGAGAATGCACAACCTAAAAGCGGTGAAAATAGGTGTATAGATAAAAAGGTAGCCGCGCGCCCCGGCCATACCGAAACAACCCACCCACCTGCAACGGGGTGTCCGTCCTCCGTCAGAACATCGAGGTTTCGGTGGAAATCGCAATCGCCGTGACACCAGTAAAGAATCCAGCCCTCCGATGGGCGCTTGAAATCTCCGACAGGTTCCGAACACAGCTATCACTGGCCGCGCTGAATACAACTCGTCGTGGTGAATCCGGAAAGCAACACCAGCGCAAGAACGGAACTAGCTTGTTAATGTTCTGTTTTTGTTCTATTGGTAAAATCCTGCCAAGATGTCAGAAAGATTCCCAGTGATTGTGCGAGGTGATTCATGTCCTACTTCTCGACTCTGCGCCAGAAGGCTGGTCTCAGCGTCCCGGAAACAGCCGAACTTCTCGGCTACAACGAACGCCAAGTCTATAGGTGGGAGTCAGGGGAGAACATTCCTCGCAAGGTCGTAACGGACAAGCTCGAAGCGCTGAGACTGGAGCGCTGCGCGTCCGTTACCCCAGAGCACTCGTTCAACTTCATCGATCTGTTCGCTGGCATCGGCGGTCTTCGTCGAGGATTCGATGCCATCGGTGGGCGTTGTGTTTTTACGTGCGAATGGGACAAGCATTCCCAGCAGACCTATCGCGCCAATTTCCCAGACGACGATCATGAGATCTGGGGGGATATCCGGCAACTCAAGGAGCAGGACATTCCTGAGCACGATGTCCTTTTGGCAGGGTTCCCATGCCAGAGCTTCTCGATTGCAGGCGTTTCGAAGAAGAACGCCCTCAACCGACCGCACGGATTCGCATGCGAGACTCAAGGGACGCTCTTCTTCGAAATTCAGCGAATCCTTGCCTACCATCGACCGAAGGCCTTCCTGCTCGAAAATGTCAAAAACCTCGTCAACCACGACAAGGGGAGGACATTCGCCGTCATCCGCGATGTCCTTGAGAACCAGCTCGGCTACACGATCCAGTTCAAGATTCTCGACGCGAAGTCGTGGCTGCCGCAGCACCGCGAGCGTATCTTTATCGTCGGCTTCCGGACTGATCAGGGCTTCAGCTTCGACGACCTGCAGATCCCTGACGTGCTTAAAGGACCGACCCTCAAGACGATCCTGCATCCCGAAAATGGTGAAGAGGCCCCCGAGAAACCGTTCACGGACGGCAACATCGGAGGTGTATCGGACAAGTACACGTTGACCGACAAGCTTTGGGCCTACCTCCAAGCTTATGCACAGAAGCACAAGGCTGCGGGCAATGGTTTTGGTTTCGGGCTTTTCACACCGGAAGGTATCGCACGTACACTCTCTGCACGATATCACAAGGACGGTTCTGAAATCCTGATTTCCAGAGGCGACGGACGCAACCCCCGTCGGCTGACTCCGCGAGAGTGTGCCCGCCTCATGGGCTTCGACGGGCCGGGCGAGAGCAACTTCCGAATTCCAGTCTCCGACACACAAGCCTATCGCCAGTTCGGCAACTCGGTTGCGGTACCAGCCGTGAAGGCTGTTGCGGAACTGATGAAGCCATATATTCTTGACTACCAGGAATTCGATGAAGCCATCAGAAAGCGGGCTTGATGGCCGATATCGTCAGCCCCGAGAAGCGCAGCGCCATGATGGCGGGCATCCGAGGCAAGGACACCAAGCCCGAAATTGCGATCCGCAAAGCCCTTTTCGCGCTCGGATGGCGCTATCGCATCCATGACAGGCGGCTACCTGGCAAGCCTGATATGGTTTTTCCGAAGCGCAAGGCTGTGATCTTCATTGAGGGCTGCTTCTGGCATGGGCACGACTGCCATCTGTTCAAGATGCCATCCTCTCGTCCGGACTTCTGGCATACGAAGATAGATAGCAATCGGCAGCGCGACGTCCGCGTCAGGATCGAGCTGCAAAAGCTAGGCTGGCGATACCTGACAGTTTGGGAATGCGCACTCAAGGGTAGAACGAGATTGCCATTTCCTGCCCTCATCGACACGATCGTCGAATGGCTCGAATCAGCAAAGCCGATGGGGGAAATCGAAGGGGTGAGAGATGGCGCTGGCTGATCTGACTGACTGGATGAACGAGTTCGGTCGGCCAGGATTCGTCTGGTATGCGAAGAGACTATCTGGCAACGACACCCTCGCCAACCAGAGCCATCAGGCAGGGCCCTACATCCCGAAGGATTTCCTCTTCGAGATGGTGCCGAGGATCAACAAACCTCAGATACTGAACCCCGATTCCTTCTTCGAACTCTACGTCGATTCCCACCCCGACGTGAAGACAATCCGGGCGATCTGGTACAATGGGAAGCTTCATGGGAAGACGCGCAACGAGACGCGTCTGACGGGATTCGGCGGTGCACAATCTGCGCTACTCGATCCTGACAGCACTGGCGCACTTGCCGTATTCGCCTTTCGTCCAGAAACAGAGACGATGGCAGCCGAGTGCCACGTATGGGTTTGCGGCGGGGAGGGCACTGAGGCGGACCTTGTCGAGGAACGCCTCGGCCCTGTTGAGCCAAAGATTCCTGTCATCTGGCGACCGGGCGTGTCGGAGCCGCAGGCTGACCTGTTCACTCGCGCTCCTCCAGCAAGGGCTTCCTGCTGGCTACAGCCAGAGGAGATCCCTGCTGACTGGTTGATCACATTCCCAACCGGACGCGAGATCATCGCCAAGACGATCGAGCTACGTTCGGCAACCGGAATGAATGCCGATGTCCGGCTACTACGTCGGCGTACATGCGAATTCGAGATCTTCAAATCTATCGAAGAAGCAAGCTGGCTCCCAAAGATCAAGGAAGGTTTCCACTCGATTGATGGCTTTCTTGGACTGGCGAACACGATCCTGCAGAGCCGGAAATCGCGGGCTGGCAAGTCTCTGGAGTACCACACAGCATCGATCCTGGAAGAAGAAGGGCTCGTGCCAGGGACGGCGTTCGTCCACAACCCGCTCATCGAAGTGAACAAAAGGCCCGATTTCCTTTTCCCGAGCGTCGCGGCGTACGAGGATACTTCGTTTCCGGCTAATCGGCTACGCATGCTCGCCGCGAAGACGACCTGCAAGGACAGATGGAGGCAGATCATCAACGAGGCCGATCGCATCCAGACAAAGCATCTTCTGACGCTTCAGGAAGGCGTCTCGCAGGCGCAGTTCACCGAGATGACGGAGGCGGGTGTTCGACTCGTGGTCCCTGCCGGGATACATGATGCATATCCGGAAACTGTGAGGCCTCACCTAATCACACTGGAAGAATTCATCGGCGATGTCCGGACCGCATGAGACGTAGATACTCTTGCCGAGTTCCATCGACGAACCTCCATACCGGTGGCTGCCGCCGCAATAGCAAGTTCATCGTCCATCAGAGCTCGCATGGATCGAACCGAAAGCTCTGGATACCGAGTTTTGGTTATCTGAGAATGTAAAATTCTCGATCAAGAAACATTGAGATCCGCTCAAGTTCTACTATCCCTTAAGCTGCTGCTTATCGATCGACAAACGTAATTCCCTCCCTCATAACGAGTGTAGATGATTCTGCGGGGGACGATCGCGTGCATGATTTTGACAGGCCTTTATTCAAGAGATTGGCCAAGAACGACACTGGTGCGGCCAGAGGAAAGCAAGCAGGTGTCGTGATTCCGATATCACTTGATCCATTCTTTCCCACACTTGCTACTCCCTCGGCAGTCAACCCAGCGCCGAGCATCAGGCTGAACGCTGTCCTGTTTGATGGGACCAGCCAAGTTGGACTGGTCAATACCCGTTATCAATACCAATCTTGGGGCGGCACGCGCTTGGAGCCCAGACTGACCGACAACCTTGGGCCTATAAGGGGAATCGCGGCTAGGGACGACTTTCTCGTGATCGAGCGCAGCCTTACTGATCCCCTTTTCTATCGATTGACCCTGCATAGAGCTGGCACTCCAGGTTATGCCGCTATGCTTGCCGCTGCCGGTGCACGGCGATGGGGAGCTGTAGATGCACGCGATACCCCCGTCAAAGAGACAGAGATTCTCAATTCCGAGCAGGATCAGGAAACGCGAGAACTGTCGCCCCTGGAGCTTTTTGACAACGATGCCGCCTTGACTGAAACGCGGGTCATGCGAATTGCGCGGTCGAAGGCATTCTCCAAGCGGGTGTTGCCCATCTATGACTTCCGGTGTGCGGTGTGCGGTACTGGACATGCGGGGGAGAAAGTATGGGAAGCAGAAGCAGCCCATATTGTCCCGCGAGGGGTCAAAGGCGCGGATGATGCTCGGAACGGATTGGCTTTATGCAGGTCGCATCATTGGGCATTTGACCAAGGACTTTTTGGCGTTCTACCCGATAGGAAGATAACTGTTCATCCGTCGGCAGCGGCGGACGTTCGGAATGCTCACCTTGTGGCATTCGATGGTCAGAAATTAAGGGAGCCCAATAACCCGGCGCTTCGCCCGGACGCGGAGGCGCTCGCTTGGCATCTTGGGAACGTTGTGAATAGCTAGTCGCCGGGAGCTAAAGTGGGCGGTTCTGAACTGTCTCTGGCCAAGGAGGTCGCCGTCGACAAATTGTGCTCAGCCAGCGCGAAGTGAAATTTTCCCTGGACGCGCCATGTAGTTGCTGACGTGAGTGATCAGTTCCATCAGGATCAGCTCTCTCATTCGATACCTGACCGAAATGTCCTTCAATGCCTCTTCCGGCATGGATGTCAGATATCTATCACTCGTCTGCAGTTCAAACGTGCGATCTCCGACGGCAAGCGTCGGGCTCGTCCAGATGGCTGCGGGAAGATCCTTCTGTTCGAAACCGAGAGGCGTTTCGATACCTAGTATGAAGGGGATCGGCCCACGCTTTTTCTGTGCGTAATCACATACGGCTCCGACCCGCACCAATACAGGAACACAGTTCTGGATATTGGCAGGCTCGATCTTGAACTCTTTTTCGATGATCTCAGCGATCGATGCGCCGAACATCTCCTTTGACCTTCCTTCCTTCCAGTCGTCGGGAAGGGTAAGGACCGCGCCCCAGGCATCTGGCGGTCCAGATCCCACTTCAACATGCAGCATCTGGTTCAGCGCACCTGCTGCTTCGGGCGTCAGCGCGGGCAACTTCTTCTTGTATTGTGTCACGGCCTGTTTCCAGATGTCTTGGGTATCCGAACCAGACATCGCGTGGAGCCTGTCTACGAGGAGCGGTGCGAATACCGAATTGATCGCACCGCGAATATCTGCCTCCACGTGCTTTTTTCCGACCGCCTCAGTAGCTAGACGACTAAGTGAAATATCCAGCTCCCCCGAAAAATCCTTGCTTGTTCTCTTCTCTACCGGAATGAGTTTCAAGAGAGATGCCAAGGTCGAGGCGGCGGCTTGATGAACTTCTGCTTCCCAGGAAAGCAGCGCGTGGATCTGAGCGTTTTTTGTAACCTGCGCCTTCAGAGCCTCCCTCATGTTTTCGGGGTCTTTGAGGGCTCCGGTGTCGAGGGCGATGTATTCCTTCTTATCGAAAGGTATGACGGCGAGAGGGCGCGCATGTGGTTCCTCGATGGCGTCCTCCAGATACTTCGCGAGTTCCTCGGCCTTTTGAGGATGTTGTGTCCACAACACGAGGACATACGGTCCACCGTCCTCACCAATGTTCGCCTCCAGGATGGACGCGATCGTTGCGTAATGCGGTTTTTCGTCCGTTCCGAGGACTCCACTATTCAGATGCAGATCCATGAAAAGGACGCGGACACCACCGAAGTGAGCCTTCTGAAATTGGGATCCGTTGTAGTGCAAACCAACGGAGGGGATCCCCAGCGCCTGAAACACAGAACCGATGGCATTGAGATGACTGATTTCATTATCGACAACAATAAAGCGAGCTGGCGTAAACACTATTCAATGCCCTTGAACTGCAATCCCAAAACAGCACCGTCGAACTCATCTGGTATATCTGCATCGACGCGATTCGGAAATATCAGTTCACCATCGTTAAGTTGCATCACCAGGTTTGTATAATATAGACCAAGGCCCATTCCTTCGGCCCTTCGCGTAAAGAACGGACGCACGAGATCCTCTGGAAGATCCTGGAAACCCGGTCCCGTGTCGGCCATGACAATGGCCGGGCCGCTGCCAAGGTCGTCGACAATATTCAGATAAATGGCGCGAGGCGATGGCTTTGCCGAGATATCCTCGGCCCAGCGCATCTGCACCCAATGTAATGCGTTATCGATCAGATTATTCATAGCCCCAAGCATGAGGCCAAATGAAAACACTGCCTCCGTGTCGGGCGCATCATCTTCGAGAGCAGGGCAAACCAGCCGAACATTGTGAAGGCGAAATCTCACCCGGTTGATGTTCCGGGCTTCCCGAAGGAGATGCTTGAGGCTGTTCCGCGCCTTGGCGCCTTTCCGCAGAAGCTCAGAGAAGCCGTCCAATACTCGAACAAGTTCCCGTGCCTGGATCTCAAGCTGTTGTGGATTCGAGCCCTCTCGAAGAGCGTTGTGCAACACCCTTACACCACGCTCGACTTCATGGAACACCAGAGCAAGGCTTGTTCCCGAAATCCCGGCCCGGAGCATGCTCTCGCGCATCTCGTTGTAGTCCCGTTCGATCTTGTCGAGCAGGGGCGCAAATTCGTTCTCCAGGCGATGCCGCTTGAGGCCAGCCCGGAGTTCAGCCATCGGCTTCTGCAGCCGATCCACATCCGGATCACTCTTCGCTTGGGTCAAGGCTCTTATGCGATCCTTGTCGAGCTTGCGTTCAATTTCAAAGGTTGCCATTGCCCCGAGGACGACATCTCTCAATCGGGAGTATGCCACGCTTTCAACAAACCCTTCGCGATTGGTCTTCTCGATCAATGCTTGGCTGGTTTCGAGGTTCAATTCGATGTAACCGAGGATGATATTTCTGCTGATGTTACGCGTAGGGGCATTGACGCGGCGGAGATCGAGACCGAGCCAGTCATCGCCAGGTTCGCCGTAGTTGTATACCCTGATGCCATCGCGATAGACTCTAACACCGCCCTGCTCATCCAAAATGCTTTGGATGAGTTTATTGTCGCCCAACCGACCGATAACTTCACGGTCCCTGTCAAAAACAAAGAACTCGCCGCGGATCGGTCCTATGCCCGCGGTCGTGGTAGCATCGGCAGTTTTCTTCTTTCGTCGTCCCGACGATATGGGCGTGCCGAAGTCATCAAAAACAGCACTTTCCACAACTTCAAGAGGGAGTCCTGCCGACTCAGCTGTCCTCTTCTCGACTTTCAACCCTGGAACTCCGCGAAATTCGTAATTCCAGTCATAAATCCCTTCGTCCAGATTGAAGGTGAAATGCCAGGGCGCGCGCTCCAGGAGAGCGCCCATATCCGGCACATCCCGCAACCAGTCTGGCTCATCTGGAACCGACAGCGTGGCATCGAACTGATCCGAGACATTGGAGAATGGTGACGTGATTGAGGTTATCTGCCTCAGCAGGCGTCGAACTTCACCCCTTGTCCAGTTCTTCTCTTTCAAATCTTCGATGAGGATGACAGTTCCCGTCGCATCATCCTTGAAGATCTTGGGATCTCTCTCGATGACCTTAACATTTGCATCCGATAGAAACGCCTTCCCGGCCATATCGCGCCAGTCAATCTCGACGAAGCATTCCCGCTTGCCGGATGCGCGAGTGACCATGCGTATCCGGTCGCCAAGTTTGTGCACGGCAAAGCGGCCGAGTCCCTTTTCGCCTAGTGGCAAACGGGCCTTTGCGGTGCGCTGCCGAGCTTTGCGTTGCAGGCCGCGATGGTCGTGTGCAGGAACTAGCCAGATATCCCTGATGGTCTCCAGACTCATCCCCGTTCCATCGTCTTTCACGCGGATCTTAGGGTTCTCGGAATGGACATCCAGAAGGCTGACTTTTACCTCCGACGCATCCGCATCATATGCGTTCTTCACCAACTCAAAGACCGCGAGGCGCGGTGATCCAATCAGCTCATCTCCCAAGAGTTGAAGGATCCGAGCACGCGGTCGAAATGGTAGCGAGATGGTATTGTCTGGGCTTGGCACTTCGCTTCCTTCTCCAACACGCGCACTAACGTCCTAGCAGAAAGTTGTAAAAATTCGAGAGACAACGGTTCTGAAAGTAAAGGTTTCGATTTCGAACCGAGCTACCGTGAGAGGTAGCAATCAGCTCTTCCGAATCCAAAACGATTTTCAGGAGGCTCTCGTCTTCGACAGGCGCGCCGCGATCTGCGCCGCCAGCGGCCGTGCCGCTTCGACGGCGGCCACGACGGCATCACACCATGGTTCCATCGCGATCCTCTTCAGGAGAAGGCGCTGCGACTGGCTATAGGCAGTCCTGGTGATCGCCGCGGCACCTCGCGCTGCCGTCTCTTGCGTTGCCCGGTCCGCGCCTTGGCCTTCATGATCAATTACTGCGGAGACGGCATCGCCTCGCGTCGTCCAGTCCTCCACGAGTGTCGCCAATGTCCGACGAACATCGTGGGGAGACCAGTCCGGAACAGTGACGCCTGCAAGGGTAAGTAGGTCCGGAACGCCTGTTTCACGGCCCTTTTCGTCAAGGCCGCGTAGCCGGAAAAGTAATTTGTTGATTGCCGAACCATGCAGGTGCCCTTTGCTCCCATCCCTCGAACGCCGTGCGGCCGGGAAGAGCCAGTTCGAGTTTGTCTTTTCTTCGATGGTCGGACGAAGGATCGACATCGCAGAAGGTGGGATTGGCAGGACATGCTCTCGACGGCCCTTCATGACGTGTGGAGGGCGATACAAAATTCCCCAACCGTTTCCTGACCGGATATCTTCGATCAGTTCGCCACGAGCTACCGAGACAGCGGCTTCGCGACGATGGCCGGTGAAGGCCAGAAGCCAGAGGGCGGCGAGTGTCCCCCCGTTTATCTTCGCATTGATCGATCTTCCAGGTAATCGTCGTGTAGCCTCGGCCAACGCGATCGTCATGCCGAGATCGTCCAGCGTTGGTGCTCGAGTTTTGACTTCCTCGACATGAAGCGCCGCCACGTCACGCCACCATCCGCTTATGCCGACAAGACCCGCCGCCGCCGGGTGATGCTTCCGGGCCCACGTCAGCGCCGCTTTGATATACGCCAATCCCTTCCGGCTTGCAGAGCCACCATGAAGGTTGGCGAGGTCGTTGCGGTAGGTCTCAAGCGTGCGCTCGTCCAGCTCACGGAGTAGTCTGCCCGCGATTGCGAGGTATGGCTGTTGACGCATTAGAACCTCGACATCGTTCAGCGTGTTTGCTGATGGAGGGCGACGCTGGCCGCGGACGACGCGCCCGACCTTAACGTGATCGTCGCGATATCGTTGCATCAGTTCGGCAAGCGTCCATTCATTCCGTTCCTTGCCCTCGCGCCTCAAGACGACACCGACGGCCTCGTCTGCGGATGCTCCGGCGAGGCGCGCATCTATCCAAGGGTTCGGGTCAAGGCCAGACTTGAGCATGCCGCGAACATGGGAAGCCATTGCGCGCGCCTGCACTACGGTCCAGCGAGAAGCCGAGCCGAGCGTCGCGGTGTTGTCACGAAATTTCAGACACCACGTTGCGTTGAAGTTCCTAACCCGGAGCTTGAGTCCTGGTTCGCGTACGTCCGACCACTCCTGATACTTTGTCTTCCCGGCTTCCGCGAGGCGGATTGCGTCCGCCAGATGGTAGTTTGTCAGTACGCTCCGAATGACCATTTCACGAATCCTTGTACCGTCTGGGTACCGATTTCAATCCAAGGATTCAATCCTTGCAAGGACATCGATGAATCCTTGCTTGAAGCGAAAGCCGTTTTATGTCAACAATTTACTCGTTCTTCTCATGGTAGGGTAAAGGACTCGATAAAATTGGGAAGAGGAATCATAATCCTTGTGTCGGGGGTTCAAATCCCTCCTCCGCTACCATCTTATCACCGACAATTCGGTGTCGATCAGGCTAGACAGGTAGCCTTTTATCCCGATCTCATAAACCTCACCGATTTCAGTAGGATAGACAACTACCGCTGTGACGAGCTGGCGGAACGGACCTAGCAAGTCCAATGGTGTCGCCAAGCTTTTCTATCTTGAGAGCGATCCGACCTTCATGTCAGCGTCCAACGCCGGGCCGAGAATGCCGCTTATCCTGCGCCTGCTCGGGGCGGAAGCCTTCGCCGCGGGTGCGGCGCCGATCGTCGTCAAGTGCACGGCTCGGGCCTCATCGAGGCGGGCGACCCCAAGCCACGTTGGGGCAACGTCTAACCTCACGACTGTGGATGGTATCCTCTAGGCATGGTTGAAAATCTCAGGTAAGTAGTTTCGAACAAGCTCCTCGCCCTGAGATCACTCATGATAGACCCACAGCTCCGCCGCGTTCTCTCCCTGATCAAGGAGGAGGGCTCCGTTTTTGTATTCGAAAACTGCGATCCCGACGAAGAATTTCCCGGAATCTCGCGGGGGGAGGAGAGCGGCCTCATAAAGCGGCAACTTGGTAGCGTCGGCCTGTATTTCGAGTTGACAGCAGCAGGCCGCGAAGTCATGGGCATGTCGCCGACATTTGGTGACAGAATGTGGCGGTATCTGCGGTCGTTCGGCCTTGCGACGAGGCCCACAGTTAAGCCGTAAGGCATTTTGTTCATTCGCGACCGGTCAGATCCGCGTCCTTTTCATTTATTTCCGCTTTAGACGTCGTCACTTCGGCTCTGGCTGCTGTATAACTGGCGGCGGTGTTTCGCTCTTCCCGCTGCCTCGATCGAATGGCTTGATCACGAGGATGCCGAGGATCGACGCTATCATCGCTCCGATGATGATTGCCATCAGCATTTTCATGGGCTCGCCTCGCGCCGCAAACGCCGGTCGTTATTGCCGATGGTGAAGATCTGGCGGCCGGTTGCCGGTCCGGCCCTTGCCGCGCGGCGCCTTGGGTATAGGGCTGCCGATCAGGTCCAATGCATCATCCGGAAGCAGGGTAATGCCGGCGGCTCTCGCGGCGGCGATGAAAGCCTTGCGGGCTCGAGCACCGCCTGACTGATCTGTGAGAGCGGTCAGGCACGCAACCAACGCTCGCTGGAATATCGGATCCCCGGCTTTCTTGGGCCAGTCATCGCATATCAGCATTCCGGCCAGATCAGCGACGGTGCGGGCGCTTCGATAGCTGCCGACACCATGGATTTGAGCGGATATCATTTTGATCGGGACGGGTGACGGGTCAGTCAAATCGGACATTTCAGCACCTCACGAATCACAAATCCGCGACTCAACAAATGTCGAGGCGATTCGTTCCGAAGTGACCATTTGCTTTCGAAGGAATCTTCGAGAACGGCTTCCGACCGCCGCCTTGTCCTCGTCAAAACCGTCGTGGAGCGGCCGGCTTGTTTCCGACGATGGCGTCGATGCGGTCCAGCACATCGGGGGTAAGCTTGTCCTTGTGGGCAAGCGCAGCAAGATTGTCCTCCAGCTGGCTCATCCGCGAGGCTCCAAGGATCACTGTCGAGACATTGCGGTTGGAGAGGCACCAGAGCAGGGCGAGGTGGGTGATCGAAATGCCGATCTGTCCGGCGAGATCTGCCAGCTTTGCGACTTGGGCAAGCTGCGCGCGGCCAGCGTCGCTGGTCCATTTCTCCTTCAGCCATTCATAACCCGGCAGGTTCATGCGGCTGTCGTCGGGTACGCCGTTATTGTACTTGCCGGTCAGGACGCCTGATGCAAGCGGCGACCAGATCGTGGTGCCGAGCCCGATCAGATCGTAGAGCGGCAGATAGTCGGCTTCGACCTTCTGGCGTTCGAAAACATTGTACTGCGGCTGCTCCATCGTCGGAGGCGTGATACGCAGATCGCGCGCCACCGCATAGGCTTCGGTCAATTGCTGGGCTGACCATTCCGACGTGCCCCAGTAGAGGACTTTACCCTGGGCGACGAGGTCGTGCATGGCACGAACCGTTTCCTCGATCGGCGTATCGATATCGGGACGGTGGCAGAAATAGAGATCGAGATAGTCCACCTGCAGGCGCTTGAGCGCCGCATGCGCGGCGTCGGTGACGTGCTTGCGCGACAGTCCGCGCTGCGTCGGCTTGCTGCCGCCCCAGAACACTTTGCTCGATACAATGAAGCTATCCCGGCTCCAGCCCAAGGTCTTGAGAGCTTGCCCCATGACGATCTCGGATTTTCCGCTTTCGTAGCCTTCGGCATTGTCGAAGAAATTGATGCCGCTGTCATAGGCGCGCGTCATCAGACTGACGGCATCGCTGCCATCGACCTGCCTGCCGAACGTAACCCATGATCCGAACGAAAATTCACTGACCTGCAGGCCGGATTTTCCAAGACGACGATATTCCATGGCACGGTCCTCCGAGACAAAGATGCGGCAACATAGACGCATAGCAGAAGCAAACACAATTGCCTTCTCGCAGTGCAGGCCGTTGAGCAGGCACCGCGATACGACAGCTGCGTGTTTTCGAAATCATGATTGAACGGAGGGAGCGACCGAGGCACCGGCCTCATCCCTCCGATGTTCCGGAGGGATTGCCGCCTCTCATTCGCCGATCAAACGAGGAAATGAAAATTGTCGTATTGCGCACCGAAATAATCGGGGCCGCTGGTTTCGGTGATGATCGGTTCGCTATCGAGCAGAAGATAGTCGATCGGGCCGTAGGCGCTGAGATCGATCAACTGGGGATGGTCGATGCTGTCAGCGGTTACGGTCACCGTGGTCGAGAATACGATATTGTCGTTCAGCCGGCCTTCGATCGTCAGGACGTTGTCATAGTCGGCTGTGCCGTTGGCAACCTCGAATTGTTTCACCTGGAATGGGCCGCCATCAGCTGAATAGATGGGTGTCCAGAATACGCCGCCCGACAGAAAGTGGTTGCCGTCAGCCTCTTTCTGCACGGTCGCGTCGTCGCCGTCTCGCCAGGCGCCCCAATCGAAGCCCTTGTAGCCGGTGGGGAAGTCGTGCTTGCCGACATCCTCGAAATTGACGAAGACGTCGCCACGCTCCGGCAGGTCGACGGCGATATTGAGCAAGCCGAAATCGGTCGCGCCTCTGCCGTCCGAGATCTTGAAATTGAATTGGTCGGTGAGCTGATCTCCCGGGCCGAGCGCTGCTACGACCGGGTTGGTGTGATCGAGCTCATAGGTGTAGTTGCCGTTGGAATAGACGGTCAGCGTGCCGTATTTTCCTTCGATTGTCGTGGTCGTGGCAGGCCCGTCCGGATCGGCCGGCTGCGGAATTCGCTGTCCATTGACGAAGTTGAGACGCACCCGATCTCCATCGGTATCCCTGTCACTGGTGTTGTCCAGAATGTTGCCGTCGATCGGGTTGTCGATGTTGAAAATAGGCTGGTATACGTCACCTGCGACCGGCTTGTGGTTTGCCATTTCCATCCCCCGTTTGCTTTGCCCGAGTATGCAACCCTATCGGGTATCTGGCAACGAAAATGAGGGCGCGTAATCCATCACCGTGCGCTTATGATTGTGCGTCGCGGAACGATCTCCGTCTCAGAACGGCAATCCGACGTAGTTTTCCGCGAGCGCCGTCGAGGCTGCACGGGAATGTGTGAGGTAGTCGAGCTCCGCTTCCTGGATCTTCTGATCGAAATCACCGGTATCGGGAAAACGGTGCATCATCGTCGTCATCCACCAGGAGAACCGTACGGCTTTCCACACGCGGGCGAGCGCCCTTTGCGAATAGGCGTCGATGCCGCCATTCGAGCGTTCCTGGTAATGTTCGAGGAGCCCGGAGAAGAGGTAGTGGACGTCGCTGGCTGCGAGGTTCAGCCCCTTGGCGCCGGTGGGCGGCACGATATGGGCGGCATCGCCGACAAGGAAAAGCCGGCCGAAGCGCATCGGTTCGGCGACGAAGGAGCGAAGCGGGGCGATCGATTTCTCGAAGGACGGCGCGGTCGTTAACGCCTCTGCGTGATGTGCCGGCAGGCGCCGTCTCAACTCGTCCCAGAAGCGGTCATCGCTCCAGTCCTCGACCTTTTCATCGAGCGGGCACTGGATGTAGTACCGGCTGCGCGTGACCGAGCGCATCGAACAGAGCGCAAAGCCCCTCGGGTGGTTGGCGTAGATCAGTTCATGGCTGACAGGCGCCACGTCGGCCAGCAAGCCCAGCCAGCCGAAAGGATAGACCTTCTCGAAAATCCTGATTGCCCGCTCGGGGATGGCCTTGCGGCTTGCTCCGTGAAAGCCGTCGCAGCCGGCGATGAAGTCGCAATCGATGCGATTGACAATGCCGCCCTTTGCGTAGGTGACGAAGGGAGAGCGACCGTCGAAATCATGCGGTGTGACATCGGCGGCGTCGTAGATTGACAGGGCGCCGCTCATTTCGCGCCGCTCCATCAGATCGCGCGTCACCTCCGTTTGTCCGTAGACGGTGACGCGCCTGCCGCCGGTCAATTCGTGCAAGTCAATGCGGTGGTCGCGTCCGTCGAAGGCGAGTGAGAAGCCGTCATGCGGAAGGCCTTCGGCATGCAGGCGTGCTCCTGCCTTGGCCTGATCCAGCAGACCGACGGTGCCTTCTTCCAGGACACCGGCGCGGACCCGCCCGAGGATATAGTCCTTGTTCACGCGGTCGAGGATGACATTGTCGATGCCGGCTTCGGTCAGAAGCTGGCCGAGCAGTAGGCCGGATGGCCCCGAACCGATGATGGCGACCTGGGTTCGCAAATGCTTCCCTCCCTGCATTCTTGCGTTTTGCCAGATTCTGCCGCGTCGCCCCTGCCGCAACAATGGACATTCCAGCCTAAAAATTGCACTAATCGAACATTGGTGCGGGAGGAGCCCAATGAGCAGACATGTACCGACCTATGAGCTCTATGGCGAAAATACCGGGCGAGAGCCGGATTTTTGGTTGCATTGCGAAACAATTCGCTCCCGCAGCAGCCTGCATCAGTGGGAAATTCGCCTGCACCGCCACGAGAGCTTCTTTCAGATATTGTACATCGAGGCCGGTTCGGGGGATGCGATTTTCGGCGAGAAGAGCCATGCCATCCATCCGCCGGCGATCATCACCGTTCCCCCCGGGCTCAATCACGGCTTTCGCTTTTCACGCGATATCGACGGCTTCGTCATCACCATCATGAAGTCCCACCTCAGCCATCGGCCGGGCGAGCGAAGCCATCTCGGCGAATGGCTGGCGACGCCGCATCTGACGCCGCTCGATGCTGATAATGCCGAGGCTGCTCATGTGATGCAGACGTTGAGACGGTTGGGCGATGAATTCGAAAACCGCCGCAGCGGCCGCAATGAAGTGCTGGCCGCCTATGTCTCCCTGGCGCTGCGGCTGACGGCAAGGATTTCCCGGGAAGGGAACGCGCAGGAGCTTCCGTCAAACGAGAACGCGCAGCGAATGGAAATGCTAAACGAATTGATCCAGCAGCATTTTCGATCGCACAAGCCCGCTTCCTTTTATGCGAGGGAAATCGGGGTTTCGCCGACACATCTCACCCGGATCGTCCGGTCGATGACCGGCAATACTCCCCATGAAATGATCGCGGGCAAACTCATCGAAGAGGCGAAACGTCAGCTCGTTTTTACGCTCGCCAGCGTTCAGGAAATCGGATTTCGGCTCGGTTTTGCCGATCCCGCCTATTTCTCGCGCTTCTTCCTCAAATATACCGGAGAAACGCCGCGGGTCTGGCGCATGAAGGAGAAGGTCCGGCTTGAAGACGCGTAGGTTTTCTTCACGGGCCGTCGCCTTGTGGCGATCGGCCTACCAGGCCTCGACGCCGTCTTCCGTGTTGCGGCTGCGTTTGCCAGCCCGGGTTTCGTATTCGTCGCGTTGTTTTGCTGACTCGACGGTATCGGCTGCGCCATCCTGCCGGGCCTCGGGCGTCATGTAGATGGCGAGCGCCTTTTCCAGCCGGGCGGCGGTGAGCGTGGCAGCGAAGCCCTTCATGTCGTTTCCTCGGTTGGACCTTGAAGTTGTCCGAGATGCATAGCCGACGATACGCCCTTCCGGGAACGGCGCGCCGATGGTTTTCACCAACTTTAGACTTTGCTTGCCGATGGCTTCGGCGGATAATCTCCGCGCGGAAATCGATGAAGACATGGATCTTTGCGCCCATTCCATTCGATGCCCGGCCAATGGAACATTTTGCCAGGTGCTACGTTCGCACCGCACGGATGGGAGGGCATCACATGAGCCGATATCTTGATGACCACAACAATCTGCCCGTGGATGAAAGGACCGGCCTGCCGCTGGAGAACACGCCTGATGATGACGAGGATGAAGAGATCATCGTCGGCGAGCGGAAGGTCTCCTCGGCATGGAATGTGATCGGTGCCGGCATCGTCATCGTTCTCATCGCAAGCGCTGGCGTCGCCATGTGGCCGAGGCAGACGACGACCGATCCCACCCCGACCGCATCGACGACGCCCGTTGCTCCGACCACGGCCGTACCTTCCGGATCGACGATTCCGCCGAAAGCCGTCGAGACGCCGGGTGCCGGCGGCGGGCAGTAGCGGCAACCCTGCCGCCCAGCCGACACAAAAATCGCGCGGACCGTTTCCTCGCGATTTTGCATGGTCTTTGCTTCATGAGGCCTGCCACGTCCAGTTCCGCACATGTAGATGATATCGAGGTCGCGGGCTCGGATGAGGCGGTTCAGATGCGCATAAATGAAGTTCAGGCCTGGTGTCGTTCCCCAATGGATCTGGATCAGTCGCCGCGAAGAATAGACAGCGCTTCGTCGGCGATGACCTGTTCCTCATTAGTCGCGATGACATGGGTCGCGATACGGCTTTCCCCAGTGCTAATCGTGAAATCATTGGCGGCATTGGCCTTTTCATCGATCGCAAGGCCGAGCCAGGACAGCCGTTTCGCCACGCCGGCACGGATTTCCGGCTGATGCTCGCCGATGCCGGCGGTGAAAATGACAGCGTCGAGGCCGCCGAGCGTTGCTGTCATACGGCCGATTTCACCGGCGATGCGCAGTGTCAAAAGGTCGATCGCTTGGCGCGCCTCCGGCCGGCCGTCCTTCAACAGCTCGCGCGTATCGGCGCTGATGCCTGAGACGCCGAGCAGGCCGGAGCGGTGATAGAGCAGATCCTCAATCTCCCTGAAGGACTGCTTCTTTTCGCCTGCCAGATGCAGGATCACGCCGGGATCAAGCCATCCGGGGCGCGTCGCCATCGGAATGCCGTCGAGCGTCGAAAAACCCATGCTGCAGTCGCGGCTGACGCCTTGATCCAGCGCGCATAGGCTGGCGCCGCTGCCGAGATGGGCGACCACCGCCTTTGCCGCGCTCGGCGCCCTGCGGCGGAGTTCGCCGGCGATGAATTTGTAGGAAAGCCCGTGGAAGCCATAACGCTTGACGCCCTCGTCATGCAGCGCGCGGGGAATGGCAAAGCGGCGAACGAGATCGTCCTGCGTGGCATGGAAGGCCGTATCGAAGGAGGCGGTCTGAGCAAGATGCGGCTTCAGATGCCGGAGCGCGCGGATGAAGCGCAGCGCCTGAGGCTGGTGCAGGGGCGCAAGCGGGGTCAGCGCATCGAGGGCATCGATGGTGGCGGCGTCGAGGGCGGTCGGTCCGATAAAACGGTCGCCGCCATGGACGACACGGTGGCCGGCGACACGCGTGGCGGCGATATCGAAATGATCCCCAAGCCGCACGAAAGTCTCGTCGATGACATCCTGCAGGTCTTCCGTCAATTTGGCCTTCAGCGGCATCTCGAATGTCTGCGATCCCTTGATCAGGCTGAGCGAAAGCGGTTCGGCGCGAAAATCGATCACGCCCTTGCCGATGCGCCGGGCCTCGGCGCCATCTCTTGCGAAGATGCCGATCTTGATGGTTGAGGAGCCGGCATTGAAGGTCAGGAGGAGGTCGGTCGATGGCATGTTTCGAAGACTCCGCGTCACGATGGCCGAACTTAGCGCCGGGGCTTCGGACGGAAAGGCATTTGTTGGCCGATCGCATATTTTTGTCGCTGTGCAGCCTGTCATCCGGTCGGCAGGGATTTGCGGCCAGGGTATTTCTCATCCCTGCGCCGGACGGGATGTGACGGCTAATATTGCCTGATGTCAGTGCCTTAAGGGGTGGGGCAGGCTGGGCGTCATGAGAGCTTCACGCTGCGGAATTATTAACAAAAGGCAAAATTACAAACGGAATAAGGAACTATGCCATGGCCGATATTGCCCCCAGCCAGGTTCATAGCGACACTTCCCACCCGCTGCACAGTTCGAATTCGGCCGGCAAATGGTTCCTGCCGGTATTCGCACTCGTTCTGGTCTGCGGCCTCGGATACGTCGCCTATGCACTCACCCGCGACCTGACAACCGCAGTTGCCGTTCCCTGGATTCTGCTCGGCCTTGCGTTGCTGATCGCGCTCGGCTTTGAGTTCGTCAACGGTTTCCACGATACGGCCAATGCCGTCGCCACCGTGATCTATACCCGCTCCATGCCGGCGGAATTCGCCGTCATCTGGTCGGGTTTCTTCAACTTCCTCGGCGTGCTGACCTCGAGCGGCGCCGTCGCCTTCGGCATTCTGGCGCTGCTGCCGGTGGAACTGATCCTGCAGGTCGGTTCCGGCTCCGGCCTTGCCATGGTCTTCGCGCTGCTGATCGCCGCGATCGTCTGGAACCTCGGCACCTGGTATCTCGGCCTGCCGTCGTCGAGCTCGCATACGCTTGTGGGATCGATCATCGGCGTCGGCCTCGCCAACCAGTTCCTGGCGCCGGCAGGCACCGCAACGAGCGGCGTCGACTGGTCGCAGGCGACCAATATCGGCCTGTCGCTTTTGATCTCGCCGCTGATCGGTTTCGGTCTTTCCGCCGTGCTTCTGCTTGTTATGAAGGTCCTGGTGCGCAACAAGGAGCTCTATGCCGAACCGAAGGGCAACCAGCCGCCGCCGCTCTGGATCCGCGCGATCCTGATCTTCACCTGCACCGGCGTCAGCTTCGCCCACGGTTCCAACGACGGTCAGAAGGGCATGGGCCTCATCATGCTCATCCTGATCGGTCTCGTGCCGACCGCTTTCGCGTTGAACCGCACGCCTGACGTCAATTATCTCGAAGCCTACAAGTCAGCATCGGCTCAGGTGGAAACCGCGCTCGGCAAATATGTGAAGCCCGGCGTGACCGTCACGGACTACAAGGCCGAAGTCAGCAACGCCGTCAAGAACAAGACCTGGACGGATGCGACGACACCGGCCCTGCAGCAATATATCCACCAGACGAGCGCAGAAGTCGCCGCATTCCCGACGCTCGAAGCGGTGCCAACCCACCTCGTCGGCAACGTCCGCAACGACATCTACCTCATCGGCGAGGCGCTGAAGCTGATCGACAAGAAGAAGCTGCTGTCGATGGACGCCGACGACCTCAGCGCGGTGACGAACTACCACAAGGCAGTCGACAACGCGACGAAGTTCATCCCGCTCTGGGTGAAGGTGGCGGTCGCGATCGCGCTCGGTCTCGGTACGATGGTGGGCTGGAAACGCATCGTCGTCACTGTCGGCGAAAAGATCGGCAAGACGCATCTGACCTACGGGCAGGGCGCGGCAGCAGAAGTCGTGGCGATGATCACCATCGCTTCAGCCGACCATCTCGGCCTGCCGGTCTCGACCACGCATGTGCTGTCGTCAGGCGTTGCCGGCACGATGGCGGCGAACGGTTCCGGCCTGCAATGGTCGACTGTGCGCAACATGCTGATGGCCTGGGTGCTGACGCTGCCGGCCTCGATCGCGATCGCCTTCGTGCTCTTCGTGATCCTGCGCCAGGTGTTCTAATGCATATCGCCCAGAAGTGTGCAGCGGTTCTGGGACAACGACATGCATAAAACAAAAAGCCAGCATTCCGTCAGGCCGTAGAGGCCAGACTGGAATTGCGATTGCTGATGAAGATGCCCGCCTCGGCGGCGGGCATCGCCTTGCCGAAAAGATAACCCTGGCCGATGTCGCAGCCGAGTTGCAGCAGGAAGGCGAGCTGGCCGTGCTCTTCGACGCCTTCCGCTGTTGTTTTGATGTTGAGGCTCCTGCCGAGACCGAGCATGGCGCGGACGATCTTTTCCTGCCGTTCGTCGTCGCGATAGGTGGCGATGAAGCTCTTGTCGATCTTGATCTTGTCGAAACGATAGCGGGCGAGCTGGGCAAGGCTCGAATAGCCCGTGCCGAAATCGTCAAGGGCGATCTGGATGCCGGCTGCGTGCAGTTCGTCGAGAGCGACGGCGGCGGCGGCGGGATCCTGGATCAGCGCATTTTCTGTGATCTCGATCTCCAGGCGCTGCGGCGGCAGCCGGCTTGCCAAGAGAATCTTGAGGATGCGGGACGTCAGGAGCCTATCTTCCATCTGCACCGGCGAGACGTTGAAGGACAAGGTCACATGCTCCGGCCAGGTGAGTGCGTCGCCGCAGGCCTGCGCGAGAAGATCCTCGAACAGAGCGGTGATCATGCCGGTTTCCTCGGCGATATCGATGAAGAGGGGCGGCGGGATGTTGATGCCGTCGTCATCGATCCAGCGCGCCAATGCCTCGAAGCCGCAGAGCTGGCCGGTCTTGAGATCGATCAGCGGCTGATAGAAAGGTTTGATCGCCTTTTTGGCGATTGCGGCGCGAAGCCTGGTTTCCAGCGCAGCGCGTTCCGTCACCTTGTCCTGCATCGACATTTTGAAGACAAGATGGTGGTTGGGTCCACGCGATTTCGCCTCGTACATGGCAAGGTCGGCGCGATGAGCGGCATCTTCCAGCGGCTCGGCCCCCTCGGCCCAGCGGGCGTAGCCGACGCTGGCACCGACCTCGACGGCAAAGCCGTCGATGTGGATGGGCCGGGTGACGGCCTGGATCAGCAGTCTCGCAAAACGCTCCTCGCATTGTTCCGTCAGGGCGAAGGCGACGATGATGAATTCATCGCCGCCGAAGCGATAGACGCAATCGGCATTGCCGAGCGCGCAGATGCGTTTGGCAACCTCGATCAACAGCACATCGCCACCCTTGTGGCCGACGAGATCGTTGACCTTCTTGAAGCCGTCGAGGTCGACGGAGAAGATGGTGACGTTGCCTTCCGACCCCTCGATCCCGGTCTCGTCGTCCTTGATCGGCCGTGAGAGGATCCTGCGCTCAAAGGCATAGCGGTTCGGCAGCTTGGTCAGGTGATCGTGGGTGGCGGTCCAGTCGGCCTTTGTCTGGGCGGTCGCGCGCAGTTCCATTTCCTTGCGCAGATCGGCGATGCGCAGCACCGAGTAGACGAAGCTCATGGCGCCGGCGATGCCCAGCGCCAGGATGAGTTTGTCGGCGCCGTATTCGCTGAAACCGATCATGAAGGAGATCATGCTGTCGTCGAATTGCAACAGCGTGCCGAGCAGCCAGAGGGTTACTCCGAACGCCACAATCGACACGCATTGCCTTCCGGCTCTGCTTTGGAAAAACACCGGCATTGGCCTTCTCCATCTCCGCCCGCGCCGACGTAATCATGAAAGTCTGAAATGTTCGTTGAAACCAGGAGGCGAATTATCGGAGCGGCGGCGTGTTGCCGCACCTCGAAAGGCTTGACGGCAGGGCGCCGGATGCTCGCTCTACGGGCAATAGCGAAACGGTGAGGACGGATGATGGAGCGAAAGGCCGATTGCGATCTATTTTGTCTACGAGCTTGGGAAGAACGAAGGCGAGCGTGCAATCGCATCGCTCGCCTTTTCTCGTATTTCAGGCGGTGACAATCAGCAGCGGTACGCTGACGATGAGACCGACCAGAACCGTAACCGTGGCGACACGCATAAAACGCAGGCGCCGCGTACGTTCCCCACTCCAGTCATATGTCATTTCTTCCATCTCCTTGGGACAAGGAAGTAGTCCCGGCGAAACCGGGTTCAATAGAGATGACGCGATTTGCTTGTGTAAAGCTGGATCAGTTCAGTGATCACTAATACTGAAGCGCAGCGACCAGCGTTCTCCGTTGCTGGTCATGCGGACAATGGCGAGCGGCTCGACGTCCACCAGCCAGAACGAGGAGAGCGGCGCCTGAAGCACATGAGTAACCGCCGCCCGGATGACGGCCGCGTGGCTGACGGCGATCACGTGGCCGCCGAGGATGGACTGGGCGTCCATCCAGCCGGCGACGCGTGCGCGCAGGTCAAAAATACTTTCACCGCCATGTGGGGCTGCTTTCGGATCGCTCATCCAGATTGCCAATTTTTCCGGCTCTTCCGCCCCTATCGTGACGATCGGCCTGCCGGCCCAACGGCCATGGTCGCAATCGCGAAGGGCCGGGTCGATCCCGGCTTCGAGGCGAAGCGCCTGCGCGGTCTGGCGGGCACGCAGAGCGGGGCTTGCGGCAATGCGGTCGGCGCGGAGCGGCGCGACCATTCTGGCCGCTTCCTCCACCGCCTTGTCTTCCAGCGGTTCGTCGAGCGGGAACAGGGCTTTACGGCTTGCCGCCGTCGCGCCGTGGCAGATCCAGGTGAGGCGCGTGTTCACGGTCGTTCTGATCTCCGGAATGCGATGGGGACGGCCCTTTGCCGGCTCGTGAAGTTTCGTTGACAGTCTCTCCGGGGTGCAGATATAACCATGCTGTTGCGGGTTTGGAAGCCGGTGAAAATCCGGCGCGGTCGCGCCACTGTGACCAGCGTGTCGAAAGCTCTTCGCGCTGGAAGTCAGACCCTGCCGCACAAGCACTCTTTCGACTGAACGCGTCATTCCCGGAGGAATACATGTCTGATACCACTTTCGCGCCCGCCGCAGCACCGGCGCCGATCCCAGTAGGCGAGATCCTGCCCTGGGCGATCTTCGGTGGCCTGCTGATGATCATCGCCATCTATTTCGTCGGCACCGAGGAAGGCGCAATGGCGCTCTTCAACGGCATGTATGTGCATGAATTCGTGCATGACGGTCGGCATCTCCTCGGCTTTCCCTGCCACTAAGGGAGTTTCTGACATGGTTGGAAACCTTCTGCTTCGCGGCATGCTCGCGGGCCTGATTGCTGGCATCCTCGTTTTCGCCTTCGCCCACACCTTCGGCGAGCCGCTGGTCGATGCGGCAATTGCCTTCGAAGAGGCGAGCGCCCAGGCGGCCGGCGAAGCCGCCGAACCTGAAATCGTCAGCCGCGCCACGCAGGCCGGCCTCGGCCTTTTCACCGGCGTCATGGCTTACAGCGTTGCCGTCGGTGGCCTCTTCGCGCTCGCCTTCGCCTTTGTGCACGGCCGCATCAGCAACCTTTCGGCGCGGGGCACCTCGGCCGTCATCGCCATCGCCGCCTTTGTGGCGATCGTGCTCGTTCCTGCCGTCAAATATCCGGCGAACCCGCCGGCGGTCGGCAATCCCGACACGATTGGCGTCAGGACCGAGCTGTTCTTCCTGATGATCGTCGTCTCGCTTGCCGCGCTGATTGCCGCGGTGGCGCTTTCGCGCCGTCTCTCCGAGCGTTTCGGTCTCTGGAACGGCGCGACCATCGCCGGTATCGCCTATCTCGTCTTCATCGGCCTCGTGCTTTATTTGTTGCCACCGATCAACGAGGTACCTGAGAATTTCTCGGCGATGGTGCTCTGGCGTTTCCGCACGACCTCGCTTGGCATGCACGTAATCCTTTGGGCAGCGCTCGGTCTTGTCTTCGGGGCGCTGGCGGAAAGACGGCTTGCCGTCAAGGGCGGTCAACGCGGACGGCCGGCAACGGCATTTCGCTGAACGCATTCAAGGGCGCAGCCTGGCCTGCGCCCCGAACTTTCCGGGCGATCATGAGACGCGAGAGAACCAGGCCATTTCTGCTGATGACGTTTGCGGTCATCGCCTGCTCCTTCGCGGTTGCCGGAAGCTGCCTTGCGCACGGCCGTAGCGCCGGCGGCAGCCACGCCGGGCTCGATATCCCGGAAATCTCCCATGGCGAGATGGCCGTCATATCCGATTATCGCAACGGGATCATCGATCTGGCGTCGCGGGCGACCGATACGAACGAGCCGTTCCGCCGTGTCCTGAACTATGCCGAGATCCAGTATTCCTACTGTCTGTGGGGTAGGATGCCGGGCAGCGTGACGGATGAGGAAAGTCCGTTCAACGAATGCGCCCATGCCTATCTCGCGGCAACTAAAGCCGTGCTGATGTCGATGCGGGAGATGCCGCGGGAGGCATCTGCCGCAGGCGAAATCATCTCCGCCATCGATGCCGACATGGTCGGCCGCGGGCTTGCGCCCATCACCTGCCGGTTCAGTGGCGAGGCCTTCAACACCGCCGATATCGTCAAGCCGCACTGGAGCAAGGTGCCGCTTCATCCGGTCAGCATGGCGTCGCTGACCGGGCTTGCCTCCGCGTTCGGCCTCATGGCTTTTGCATTTGGCCGCTTCCTGCGGCCGCGGGCTCAATCGTCGGAATAGCGCTGCTCGCGCCACGGATCGCCATACATATGGTAGCCGTTCTTTTCCCAAAATCCGGCTTGGTCGTCAGGCATCAACTCGATGCGGCGCAGCCATTTGGCGCTTTTCCAGAAATAGAGGTGCGGTACGACGAGGCGCATCGGACCGCCGTGATCCGGCGTCAGCGGCAGGCCCTCCCAGGAGGTCGCGAGGATCGCATCCTCGGCAGCGAAATCGGAGAGCGGCAGATTGGTGGTGTAGCCGTCATAACTCGTCAGCATGACGTAAGCAGCTTCCTGTTTCGGCATGGCGAGGTCGAGCAGATCGCGGGTCGAAACACCCTTCCATTTGTTGTCGTAGCGCGACCAGGTGGTGACGCAGTGGATATCGCTCATCCCAGTGCTCTGCTCGATCGCCTGAAAATCGCCCCAGGCGAGCGTGAGCGGCGTTTCGACGAGGCCGCGCACCTCAAGCCGCCAGCTGTCTGTGGAAACGACCGGCTGCTGGCCGAGATCGAGCACCGGCCAGTTTTTGACGAGGTGCTGGCCGGGCGGCAGACGCTCGGCCTCGGGCCGGCTGATGCGGCCGGTCAGAAATTTTCCCTCTGCCGCCCAGCGGCGCTTGGAGCTGGTGAGCTTGCTGTCAGCCGGGGTCTGGTCGTCGCTCATGTGTGGTCTCCTTGCCGTGCAGCAATAGGACATCCGGCCCCGCCGGGTGTCAAGTTTCGACAGGCCCTTGGAAATCCTCGCCCGCCTCGGATGCTGATCACCGAGAGCTAGCGCCTCTGCGGATGCTTCCCAAACCGCAATTGCGGACTTGACATGCAACCATTTGGTTGCCTATAAATAGAGTAACAGGCAACCAAATGGTTCCGTATAAAGACATGGATGATGATGCGGTTTTCCGCGCTTTGGCGGATGCGAGCCGCCGGCAGATGCTGGATCGGCTGCATGCGAGGAACGGCCAGACGCTGGGCGAACTCTGCCAGGGGCTCGCCATGACGCGCCAGGCGGTGGCGAAACATGTCGCGATCCTGGAGGAGGCCAATCTGGTTTCGTCCAAGCGCCAGGGCCGGGAGAAGCTGCATTTCATCAATCCGGTGCCGATCAACGCGATCGCGCAGCGCTGGATCAGCAAATTCGAGCGGCAGCACCTGAATGCGCTGGCCGACCTGAAGGAAACCCTCGAAGGCAAGGGCCGCAACTGACGGTCCTGCCATCAGGAGTGCTGACACTTGGCCAAAAGGAGTATCATCATGGCTGGCAGTACATATAACTATGTCACCTTTATCCGCACGACGCCGGAGCAGCTCTGGGCGGCGTTGACGACAGCCGAGTTCATGAAGAAGTTCTGGCTCGGCGCCCACTTCGAAACCGAATGGCGCGCGGGCGCTGCCTGGAAGCTTCTGTTCGAGGACGGATCAGTCGCCGATACCGGCGAAATCCTGGAATGCGATCCGCCGAAACGGCTCGTTCTGAAGTGGCGCAACGAGTTCATGCCGGAGCTGAAGGCAGAGGGCTATTCGCAATGCGTGATGGAGATCGAGGCGGCGACCGAAACGGCCACCAAGCTGACGGTCACCCATTCCATCGCCGTCGAGAATTCCAAGCTCATCAATGCCGTCTCCGGCGGCTGGCCGCGCATTCTCTCCAACCTCAAGTCGCTGATCGAGACCGGCGAGGTGGTGCTGCCGCCCAAAAAATAGGGCGGTCACCATGGCACGATGGGTGGATTTCCACCCATCGCATCAGCCGTTTGTTTCCAAATCGACCCATGCTGCATCGCACCGTCGCAGAATTGTCTTTCGAAAGCGGCGGTGACGATTGCGGGTCGATTTTTCGCAGCGGCAAATAAGTAATCCGAACCTTGGCGAAGCTTCGCTGCGAGCCGGCGCCGTTGTTGCTAGGCTTCGTGCTCGGGCCGCTTCTGGAGGAGAACCTGCGGCGCGCCATGATCCTGTCGCGCGGCGATCCGAGTACCTTCATCACGCGGCCGATCAGCGCCACGCTTCTGGCGATCGCGCTTGCAGTCCTCATCGTCGTCTTCCTGCCGAGCGTCAGGAGGATGCGCGAGGAGGTGTTCGTCGAAGAGGCCTGAGGGGTTGAACTTATGGGCTGTTTGATGAACAAGGGGTGATCTGACGCGAGCGCCTTTCGGGCGCCCGTTTCGCATGAGGGGATATCCAGGCCCATGAGCATTCCCGCCCGGATCAAGGACGATCTGCCGTTCCTCACCGCTTTGCGCCGCGACCTGCACGCCCATCCCGAACTCGGTTTCGAGGAGGAGCGCACGGCCGGTATCGTCGCGAGGCTTCTGGAGGAGGCCGGGATCACGGTGCATCGCGGGCTGGCCGGCACCGGCGTGGTCGGCACGCTGCAGCTTGGCAATGGCACGCGCAGGATCGAGCTCAGGGCCGACATGGATGCGCTCGCCATGCCTGAAATGGCGGAGAGGCCCTATAAATCGACCGTACCGGGGAAGATGCATGCCTGCGGCCATGACGGCCATACCGCGATGCTTGTCGGCGCGGCGCGGCATCTTGCGGCGACACGGAATTTTTCCGGCACGGTGCATTTCATCTTTCAGCCGGCGGAAGAGGGCCGCGGCGGGGCAAGGCGAATGGTGGAGGAGGGGCTCTTCCGGCTTTTCCCCTGCGATGCCGTCTATGGCCTGCACAATATGCCGGGGCTTGATGTTGACGAAATTGCTGTGGTCGAGGGGCCACAGCTTGCCTCCTCCGACAGCTGGCGCCTCACCTTTCGTGGGATCGGCACGCATGGCGCCAAACCGCATCTCGGCCGCGATCCGATCACGGCGGCCGGCACCTTCCTCTCATCGCTGCAGACGATCGTCGGGCGTGTGGTCGATCCGTTGCAGCCTGCTGTCGTCAGCGCCTGCTTCCTGCAGGCGGGCGATCCGAAGGCGCTGAACGTCATTCCCGATACGGTCGAGATCGGCGGAACAGCGCGAGCCTATTCGCCCGAGGTGCGCGACCAGCTGGAAACCGAGATCGGGCGACTGGCAAGCGGAACGGCTGCCATGTACGACGTTGCCGTCGACTATCGTTTCGAGCGGCGGATACCGCCTGTCGTCAACGATCCGGACGCGACCGCCCGGGCGCTCGCGGCTGCCGCCACGGTGTTCGGCGGGCAGGTGCGGACAAGCTTTCCGCCGTCGACGGCCGGAGACGATTTCGCCTTCTTCGCGCAAAACGCGCCGGGTTGTTATGTCTGGCTCGGCAATGGGCCGGCTGTTGATGGAGCGCTGCATCACAATACGTCGTATGATTTTAACGACGAGGCGCTGGGTTATGGGACGGCTTACTGGGTGGCGTTGGTGGAGCAGGAGTTAAAGGTATAGCTGGAGTTTGAGGGGCTACACAGCACTGTCCTCGTCACATGATCTGTGCGTTTCGGCTTACAAAACCTCTAGCACCGGGCTTTCCAGCACCTTCCCCGTCACAACATCGGCAATTCCCCGGTCCGTCTGGTGCGGGCCGATATTGCAGGCGAGTGTTGCGCCGAAGCAGGCCTTGAAGACCCGGTAGGGCGGCTTCCAGTCGACGATTTTTTCCATGGCCTTGCGGATGACGGCGAAGGCTAGGGCAGTGTCCTTCAGCGGTGCGTCGGTCACCAGGCCGGAGAGCGGCAGCGGCAGGATCGCTTCGATGCGGCCGTCCTTGGCGACCGCCATGCCGCCGCCTGCCGATATGACGGCGTTGGCAGCGAGCGCCATGTCGCGTTCATTGCCGCCGAAGACAGTGAGGTTGTGGCTGTCATGCGAGACTGTGGTGCAGAAGGCGCCGCGCCACTCGCCCCAGCCGGTGAGGAACCCGACGCGTGTGATACCGTCGGCCCTGCCGTGGCGGTGGGCGACGGCAATCATCGTGCTGCCGGCCGGCGGTACGACGAAGCCGTTCCTGACCTCTGTTTCGGCCTCGCCCCATTGCGTGAAGCGGGGGCGGTCGATGGTGGCGACGCGGACGCGCTCGCCTTTCGCGGGGATGCGGAAATTACTCTCGGTGAATGGGGGCAACTTCACGGAATTGCGCAGCGGCACTGTGTCGAGCGGCTGGATGGCCGCTTCGATTCTGCCGTTGCGGGCGACGATGCGGCCGCCCGATATGACGAGCCGCGCCCGGAATTCTGTAAGATCCTCGAAGAGAACGAGGTCGGCGCGGCGGCCGGCGGCGATAAGGCCGAGATCGGAGCGCTTCAGCCGCTGAGCGGCGTTGAAGGTCGCAGCGCGCAATGCCCATTCCGGTTTCATGCCGTAGCGCACCAGGCGCCTGATAACGTCGTCGAGACCGCCACTCTCATACAGTTCATCGGGAAAGACGTCGTCGGTGCAGAGTGTCACGGTCGCAGGCAGATGGCCGAGACCGTTCAGCATCTCGACGAATTCCTGCAACAGATGGTCGTGAGAGCCGCGCAGCTCGATGGTCAGGCCGGCGGCAAGCTTGGCGAGGAGGTCGTCGCCTGAGGTGAGTTCATGGTCGGAGGTGATGCCTGCCGCCGCGAAGGCGTTGAGATCGGCGCCCTCCAGTCCGCGGGCATGGCCGCAGACAAGCTTGCCTGAGGCAAGCCCTGAGTTGACGATGGCGCTCATGCGTGGATCGCCGTCGATGACGCCCCGCATGTTCATGACTTCGGCAACGCCGCCGACGGCGGGAGAGCGCAACATCTCTGATATGACGGAGGAATCGAAATCGGCGCCTGCCAATTCCAGACCTGGTGCCGACGGCACGCAGGAGGGGGCGAGCAGGATCATGCGCAGCGGCAGCGTGCGGGCGGCCTCGATCGCCCAGCGTACACCGTCGAGGCCATGGACATTGCCAAACTCATGGGGATCCCAGACGACAGTGGTGACGCCGCGCGGCAATACGGCACTCGCATATTCAGCGGGCGTCACCATCGAACTTTCGACATGCATGTGCGTGTCGATCAGACCCGGCGTCAGGATGCTGCCGGTCGCATCGACGATCTCGACGGCGTCCGTGCGGCTTGCCGGAGGGTGAACACTTGCAATGAGCGCGCTGACGAGGCCGACATCTGCCTCCCGGATCAGGCCCGTCACCGCATCGAGCAACCGTCCTCCGGTAATCAGCATATCGAAGGGCGCATCGCCGCGGGCGGCGGCGACGGCGCGGGCGCGCAAGGCGGGATCGTTGAGATCGAAAGGTTCCTGGCGAGGGATGACGGTCATTTGCGGGCCTCGTTGACCAGGGCGGCGAGAATGATGACGCGCGCCATGTCGGCATTGATGTCGGCGGCGAATTGCGCATTGAAGGCGGCGTGCGTCGCGCGGGTCTCAACGACGGTGCGGCCACGTGTAAGCGTGCCCTGCAGCTCGACGTCGATGCGCGCTGGGCGGAAGCTCACGATATCGGCAGCGACGAAGGCGACGGCGGCGGTTGGGTCGTAGACCGCCATGCCGGGGCGGCCGCGGCTGGTGCCGATGCTGACGTAGCCGGAAAACATATCGGCGATCAGCTCGGCATTGGCGCCACCGGCATTGCGCACCGGCTCGGCGTCCTCGGGCCGTGCCAGCACCTTGCGGCAGAGGTCGAGATCGACCATGCGCAGCGGCAGACCATGGGCGATGACGATCGACAAGGCTTCGGGATCGGCGAGCGCGTTGAACTCGGCAGAGGCGGTATGGTTTCCTGATGTGACGCCGCCGCCCATCCACACGAGTTCGGTGATGCGGGCGGCAAGATCCGGACGGGCGAGCGCTATGGCGGCGATATTGGTGAGCGGGCCGAGCGCCAGGATACGGTGCGGGCCCTGGCTTTCCAGCCACCGGCAGAGCGCGGTGAAGGCATCGCCTTCGGCAAGGGCGGGGGCCTTCGGCAGGCTCTTGCCCGTTGTCGGGATGCCGGTTTCGCCGAGAATCGCCTGGGCGGTTTCGAGCTTGCCGAGAACGGGCATGGCCCGACCGGTATGGATGGGAAACGTCCAGCCGAAGGCGCTGGCGGCGCCGGCGGCGTTCATTCTCACCTGTGGCAGTGGCGCATTGCCGAAAACCAGCGATATGCCGTCGATTTCATATTCCGACTGCGCCACCACCAGAATGGCGGCGATATCGTCAAATCCCATATCGGTGTCGATCCAGACGCCCATGATATCACCCGAAGCGCTTGAGGTTGGCCGCGCCGGCGACCGGCAGATCGAAAGCGAGCGCGCTGCCGATCTCGTGTGGCGGCAGGCTGGCATCGATCTCGGCCTTGATGGCCCCCAGCGGCGTATCGAGGAGATATTCGCGGCTGTTGCCGGCGAAAGATGTGCCGCGCACCGTGCCTTGGAACGGACCCGCACCGAGGGTTACCGCGCGCGGTCGCCAGGCCAGGCCCGTCGAATTTTGCGGCGCCGGACCGGAAAGCGCGATCGGGCCATTCGGCGTCATAAGCTTTCCCTCCTTCAGCGCGAAGACATTGTCGAAGCCGACGAAATCGGCGACGAACGATGAGACGGGATTATTGTAGATCTCCTCCGGCGTGCCGATCTGCTCGATGCCGCCGTTCAGCATCACGACGATGCGGTCGGCGAGCGCCAGGGCCTCCACCTGATCGTGGGTGACGAAGATCATGGTGACACCGGTTTCCTTCTGCACGCGCTGCAATTCGGCGCGCATTTCAAGGCGAAGGCGGGCGTCGAGATTGGAGAGCGGCTCATCGAGCAGCAGCACCTTCGGCTCCATGACCATCGAGCGGGCAAGCGCCACACGCTGCTGCTGGCCGCCGGAGAGCTCAGCGGGCTTGCGGCTGGCGAAGGCGCTGAGCCCGACGGATTTCAGGCCGGCGCCGACGCGGGCGTCGAGATTCGCGCCTGAGATCCCTTTCAGACGCAGGCCGAAGGCGACGTTCTCATAGACCGTCAGATGCGGGAAGAGGGCGTAGGACTGGAAGACGAGGCCGACGGCGCGCTTGTTTGCGGAGACGCGGGTGATATCGGCGCCGTCGAGACCGATGCGACCGGAAGCCGGCGTCAGCAGACCGGCGATGGCGCGCATCGTCGTCGTCTTGCCGCAACCGGAGGGGCCGAGGAAAGCGACGAGCTCGCCTTTGCCGATCGCAAGATCAAGGTTTTTCACCGCGACCGTATCGCCATAGGCAAGCGTCAGCTTGTCGAGTTGAAGATAGGCATCAGACATAACGCGAAAATCCCAGAAAGCGTTCGGCGAGGAAGACGATGCCGATCGAGAGGAAGGCGAGAAGGGCGGAAAGCGCCGCAATGGAGGGATCGTAGGTGGTTTCCATGTAACCCAGCATGTCGATCGGCAGCGTTCTCACCCCCGGGCCGGAGAGGAAGAGCGAGACCGGCACCTGGTTGAAGCTGGTGACGAAGCCGAGGATGAAGGCGGCAAGAATACCGCCGCGGATATTCGGCATCACCACGCGGAAGAAGGCTCCGAACCTCGAGGAGCCGAGCAGGACGGCTGCTTCCTCGATATCCGAGCGCAAATTGTCGAGACTGGCTGAGACGACGCGCACGGCATAGGGCAGCACAAGGGCCGCATGGGCGAAGAAGAGGGCGAGTGTGATGTTGAAGCCGAAGGGCACGACGAGATAACGCAGTAATGCCAGGCCGACGATGATGCCGGGAACGATGATCGGCAGCGAGACGATCGTGCGGACGGTCTCGGCCGCGGGCAGCCGGTAGCGCGACAGGGCGTAAGCGGCGGGAATGCCGAGGAGGAGGGCTGCAAGCGTTCCGAAGACGGCAAGGAACATCGACATGGCGAAGCTGTCGCGGAAGCTTTCAACGGTGAAGACCTTCATCACCCAGCGCAGCGACAGGCCCTGTGGTGGGAAGGCCAGCGTATCGCCCGCCGAAAGTGAGGCGGCGATGATGATCAGGAACGGACCGATCAGGAAGACCAGCAGCAGGAAGAGGACGAGGGGCGAAAACAGTCGGATGCTCATCGGCGATTCCTCGCCGTCGCAAGGCGTTTCAGCAGGATATTGGCGGCAAAGCTCATGACGATCAGGATGAAGGCGATGACGCTTGCCGAGACGAAATCATTGGCGACGGAAACCTGCTGGTACATCAGCGTCTCCAGCATCAGCACTTTGGAGCCGCCAAGAACGGCGGGGGTGATGTAAGCGGTGAGCGAACCGGTGAAGACAAGCGTGCCGCCAACGACCAGGCCTTCCCGGGTCAGCGGCAGGACGACTTTCCAAAAGACCTGAAACCAGTTGGCGCCGAGCACGCGGGCAGCCGGGATCGCATCCCTCGGCATATTTTCGAGCGCGCTGATCAGCGACAGGATCATCAGCGGCAGGAAGAGCTGCAGGAGGCCGATGAAGACGGCGGTTTCGGTAAACAACAGCCGCAACGGCTCAGCGCTGAGGCCAAGGCCCGTGATCGCCTGGTTGACGATGCCGGTGCGGCCGAGAATGACGATCCAGGCATAGGTGCGCGCTACCGGCGAGATCATCAGCGGCAGGGTAACGAGGCCGATCACGCGGCCCTTGCCCTTGGGCGGCAAGTTGACGATGGCGAAGGCTGCGGCATAGCCGATAACAGCCGAGACGGCAGTGACCTCGAGACCGAGCCGGAAGGAGCGCAGGAAGACGGTGCGGTTCAGCGTCTCGGAAAAGAAGTGGGTATAGGCCGACAGCGTCCAGGCGCCGCCGGCGCGAAAACCCTCGGACAGCAGGATTGCAACAGGCAGCAGAAAGACCAACGTCGCAAAGACGGCTGCCGGCAAGGCGAGCGCCATGGCTTCTGCGCGGTTCTGGAACATGAGGCGCCTTTTCAGGAGAGGAGGGAGGTCCCGGCAGGCGCCGGGACCGGTTTTCAGGAGCCGCTTACTGGCCGACCTTCTCGTTCCACGTCTTCAGCCAGCCGGCGCGGTTGTCGAGGGCGATGGCAGACGGGATCAGCTTGAGGCTCTTGGCCGTTGCTTCGCCATAGGTAAGGTTGTTGGCGGCGGCTTCCGAAAGCTTGACCTCGCTATTGGCGGGACTGTCGACCAGCTTTTCGGCGAGCGTGGTCTGGATCTCGGTCGAGAGCCAGAAATCCATGAACTGCATGGCGAGATCCTGGTTCTTGGAGCCCTTGGTCAGCACCAGCACGTTCATGCCGCCGGTCTGTCCCTCCTTCGGCGTTGCCCAGGCAATGGGGACGTTGAGCTTGGTGAAGCCCGCCCAGGAGAAACGGCCGATCGGTGCTGCCCAGATCTCCTCCTGCTGCATGAGCTGCACGAGCTGCGAGGATTTTTCGTAGAAGGTGACGATGTCGTCCTTCTTCTCGCCCAGCGCCTCGATCGAGCCCTTCAGGTCCGGCGTGTCCTTGCCCAGCGCCAGGCCGAGCATATAGAGGGCCGGCGGCCCTTGATTGGTGGTGACATTCGGGAAGGCGACGTGGCCGACATATTCCGGCTTCAGGAGATCGGCCCAGGAGTCGATCTTCATCTTGTCGGAGCGATAGGCGATCGAGGTGGCATAGAAGGTATAACCGACGCTCATCCCATCGCCGTTCGGATCCTTGGCCACATCGTATAGCTTGGCGAAATTGGAAAGCTTTGCAGTGTCGACCTTGTCGATCAGGCCGGCGCGCGAGGCGGCGAGCGCATCGGCCATGGAAACGGCGGCGAGATCAACGACGGGGTTGGCCTTGTTCGCTTCCATCTTGGCCAGGCGCTCGACGCTGTTGCCGGTTTCGACCACCAGCTTGCAGCCGCATTGGGCTTCGAAAGGATCGTAGACCAGCGTCTTGAAATCGTCCTGCGCGAAGGCATAGACGGAAATGGTCAGTGTCCGCTCCGCCGCGGCTGCGCCGAGCGGCGACAGAGCGGCAATCGCCACCGAGGCGATGAGAATTCTTTTCATTTTACATGTTCTCCATCTCTGAGGTTTTTGGTGCCGGGTTCGCAGGCCCGGATGATTGGCGGACGATCAGCTGCATGGCGACGCGCTCGGTTTCCGCGGTAACGAGCATGCCCTCCCGAATGCTGTTTCTTCTGATGGTATCCACCAGCGCCGACACGGCAATCCTGGCAATCCTGTCCATGTCCATCCGCACCGTCGTCAGCGACGGCGTGACGACGGGCGACCAGATGAGATCGTCGAAGCCGGTGACGCTGACATCCACGGGGACGGTGATGCCGGCCTGCTGCAGCTCGGTCAGCGCGCGCAGCGCCTGCAGGTCGGAGAGGGCTGCGAAGGCGGTAAAGCCATGCCTGACTTTTTCGGCGAGGCCGAGCGGGCAGCCGCTGCCGATATTCTGCTCCAGCCTCTCGATCCACAACGTTTCGGAATGCATATCCGGGCGCATGCCGGAGCGGATGCCGCCGGCGCGATCGTTCTGGACATTGGATTCCTGATTGTTGCCGATGATGAGGATGCGGCGGTGGCCGAGCCCTGCGAGATGCTCGGCGATCGCTTGGCCGCCCTGCCAATGGTCGGCGGCAACGGTATTGCCTGGCGTCGAGGGGGTGTCGATGACGGCAACCGGACAGGCGGCGGAAGAAATGCGCGTGGCGCGGCGGGGGATGACGACCATACCGTCGACGCCGCGCTCGATCAGCCGATTGATCGCCTCGGTCTGGGTGGCGACATCGCCGCGGGAATCGGCAATCAGCACGCCGTAACCCGCAGCGGAAGCGGCGAATTCGATCGCCTGCGCGATCTTCGGAAACAGCGGATTGGCGATATCGGGCAGGACCAGGCCGAGAACGCCGCTGCGGCCGGTCCTGAGCGCCCGGCCGGCCTGGCTCGGGACATAACCCAATTCGGCGGCATGCTCCCGGATTCTTTCGACCAGTTGGCCGGAGACCCGGCCCTTGCCGGAAAGCGCATTGGAAACCGTGGCGACGGAAACGCCGAGCGACGTCGCTATCTTGCTGAGGTTCGGACCCGGGCGCGGTGAAGCCATGATCTAGCGCGTTTTGATTAATCGTTTAATCAGGCTTATATCAGCGACCACCGCTTGTCGAATCCAAATTCCTCTTGTGCGCAACTATCCAATGCGGAGCGGTATGAAAAAAGCCCCGCGAGACGATCGCGGGGCTCTGTATGTTCCAGAAAGGCAAAGCCGATCAGCTCTTGGCGGGCTTTGCGGGCGCAGGCTTCACTGGCGTAGCGATCTTGCCGTCGGGAGCATAGCCGCCGCCGATCGCGATGTTCAGCGAGACATAGTCCTTGGCCATCTGCTGGACGGACTGGGCAAGGCTTGCCTGGGCGAGCGAAACCTGGCGCTGCGCGTCGAGAACGTCGAGCAGCGAGGAGGCGCCGTCCTTGTAGGACGCCGTCGAAAGTTCGAGCGTTTCCTGCGTGGTCTTCACCTGGGCCTGAAGTGCCGCGACCGTTTGAGCGTCACGCCGGACGGCCGAAAGTGCGTTTTCGACCTGCTCGACCGCAGTCAGCACCGTCGACTTCCAGTTCAGATAGGCGGTCGCGGCATTGGACTGTGCCGACTTGACGTTGGCGCGAAGGCGGCCACCATCGAAGATCGGCAGGTTGAGCGTCGGGCCGAAGGACCAGGGCGTCAGGCCGCCATGGATGCCACGCTGGTTGATGTAGGACGGCGAGATCGAGCCGCTAAGCGAGATGCTCGGATAAAGCTGCGCCTGGGCAACGCCGATATTGGCCGTTGCGGCGGCAAGATCACGTTCCGCGACGCGGATGTCCGGGCGGTTGCGGATCAGATCCGCCGGGATGCCGGAGGTGATGCCGCCGCGGAATACCGGCTGACCGGAGCCCTTCAGCAATTCATCGACAAGAGCCGAAGCCGGCAGGCCGAGCAACGTGGCGATGTGATGGGCCGATATGCGGATATTGGTTTCGAGGCCGGGAATTTCGGCGAGCGTCGACTGGACAAGACCTTCGGCCTGAACGACGTCAAGACGCGAGGCGGCGCCAGCTTCAAGCTGGAACTTGGTAAGTTCGTAGGTTTCCTGGCGAGACTTCAGGTTGGCCTTCGAAAGCGCCAGGCGCTGCTGATAGAAGCGAACGTCGATATAGCTCGAGACAAGGTCCTGTACGAGGGTCAGCCTGGCAACGTCAGCCGATGCGTAAGCGGAATCGAGCGAAGCAAGCGCACTCTCCGTGTTGCGCTTGTAGAGCCCGAAGAGATCGAGCAGCCAGCTCAGCTGGACGTCGCCGGCGCTGGTGTTGCGCGTGTCGAGCTGCGTGCGCAGCTCACCCCTCTGGCCGCTGACCGTGTGCGAGCCGCCGACCGTCAGGCTCGGTAGGCCGCCGGCGCCGGCGGTGGTGACGTTTGCGGAAGCTGCATTGATTCTTTCGATCGCCTGCTGAACTGTCAGGTTCTGATCGAGGCCGGCCTTGACGTAGCCGTTCAGTCTTGAATCCTTGAAGGCGGTCCACCATGCGGCAGTGGCAACATCGCCATCACTCTTGGTCCCACCCTCTCCAAATTTGGCGGGCAATGGCATTTCAGGAGGAACATGATCAGGGCCTACGACGCAGCCCGACAATAATAACAATAATGCCGGTGTGGCAAAACGAAGAGATACCATTCATTTCATCCTGTACTCGAGCAAGTCAATTCTTGTCCGAAGCTTCATGCTTCACAATCGGCCGCCGCGCCTCGTCCCACAAAAACACACACCGAAGCAGTCGGGCGCAATGTAGCAATCGGAACAGCATTATCACAGTGCATTTTTATCACACTCCTGCCGCATTTTTGCCGCGTGTGGCAAAGATGCGTCGGATGACGACGAAAAACGACGGCACGAAGAAAATTCCCAGCATCGTCGCCGACAGCATGCCGCCGAGAACGCCGATGCCGATGGCATTCTGCGCCGCCGAGCCCGCTCCCGTCGCGATCGCCAGCGGCACGACGCCGAGAATAAAGGCAAGCGAAGTCATGATGATCGGGCGCAGGCGCAATCGCGCCGCTTCCAGCGTTGCTTCGTAGAGCCCCATGCCGCTTTCCATGCGGTCCTTGGCGAATTCGACGATCAGGATTGCGTTCTTCGCCGCCAGCCCGATCGTGGTGAGCAAGCCCACCTTGAAATAGACGTCGTTCGCCTGGCCAAAAAACGTTGCCGCCGTCAGCGCGCCGAGAATGCCGACGGGCACCGCCATGATCACCGAGAAGGGGATCGACCAGCTTTCGTAAAGTGCTGCCAGGCAGAGGAAGACGACGAGAACCGAGATCGCGTAGAGCATCGGCGCCTGCGAACCGGAAAGGCGTTCCTGATAGGAGATGCCCTGCCAGGCGACGGTGTATCCGCCGCCGAGCTGTTCGGTCAGCGCTTCCATCTCGTTCATCGCATCGCCGGAGGAAACGCCGGGTGCGGAGGCGCCGTCGAGAGGAATCGCGCTGACAGCGTTGAAGCGGGCAAGCGAAGGCGCGCCCTTCACCCATTCGGTTTTGGTGAAGGCGGAGAAGGGCACCATTTCGCCGGTTGTGTTGCGGGCATACCAGTGGTCGAGATCATCAGGCTGCATGCGGAAGGGCGCATCGCCCTGGACGTAGACCGGCTTGATCTCGCCGTTCAGCGTGAAGTCGTTGACGTCGCGGCCGGTGAAGATGATCGACAGCATCGAATTCACCGAGGCGATATCGACGCCCATGGCGCCGATCTTTTCCTGGTCGAGCACGATGCGCATCTGCGGCTCGACTTCCTTGCTGCTGCTGCGTAGCGCCACGATCTTGCCTGAGGTATTGCCCATCTGGATCAGCCGCTTGGAAGCTGCCGTCAGCGCATCGTTGCCATGGCCGCCGGTATCGACGAGATACATGGAGAAGCCGCTCGACACGCCGAGACCCTGGATCGCTGGCGGCAGGAGCGCGAAGACCTGCGCTTCGCGCATCGCAAAGAAGCTGCGCAGCGCGCGGTTGACGACCGATTGGGCGCTCAGCTGCGGATCGGTGCGCTTCGAGAAATCCTTGAGCTTGGTGAAGACGATGGCGCTGTTCTGGCCGGAACCGTTGAAGCCGAAGCCCAGCGCGCCGAACACGGACTCGACCGCGTCCTTTTCATTCTCGCGATAGTATTTCTCCACTTTCTCGACGACCGCCTGGGTCTGCTGCGTGGTCGAGCCCGGCGGCGTGGTGACGATGGTCAGCAGCACGCCCTGGTCTTCCTGCGGCAGGAAGGAGCTCGGCAGGCGGGTGAAGAGATAGGCACAGCCGGCACCGACGAGGAGGAAGACCAGCATGACGCGGATGGGACGCTTCAGCAGATAACCGATGGCCCTGACATAGCCCTTGGTCGAGCGCGTGAAGTTGCGGTTGAACCAGTCGCCGACGCGATGCTTCCTGTGTTCGCCGACCGGTTTCAGCATGCTGGCGCAAAGTGCGGGCGTCAGCACGATGGCGACGAGCGCCGACAGCAGCATCGCCGAGACGATAGTGATCGAGAACTGGCGATAGATGATTCCGGTCGAGCCGCCGAAGAAAGCCATCGGAATGAAGACGGCGGTCAGCACGAGCGCGATCCCGACGATCGCGCCGGTGATTTCGCCCATCGATTTTTCCGTCGCCTCGAGCGGCGAGAGCTTTTCCTCGGACATGATGCGCTCGACGTTTTCGACGACGACGATCGCGTCGTCGACGAGAAGGCCGATTGCCAGCACCATGGCGAACATCGTCAACGTATTGATCGAGTAGCCGGTGATGGCGAGCACCCCGAAAGTGCCGAGCAGCACCACGGGAACGGCGATCGTCGGGATCAGCGTTGCGCGCAGATTCTGCAGGAAGACGAGCAGCACGACGAAGACGAGGACGATCGCCTCGATCAGCGTATGTACGACCTTCTCGATCGACAGTTCCACGAACGGCGTCGTGTCGTAGGGATAGGTGATCTCCACGCCCGCCGGCAGGCCGCGGCCGATGACTTCAAGCGCGGAGCGCACGCGGGTGGCTGTATCGATGGCGTTGGCGCCGATCGCCAGATTGACTGCGAAGCCGGTCGATGGCTGGCTGTTGTAGCGTGAACTGCCGCCGTAGCTTTCCTGGCCGATCTCGATGCGCGAGACGTCGCTCAGGCGGACTGTCGCACCGTCTTTTTCGACCTTCAGAATGATGTGCTCGAAGTCGGCGACGGTGGTCAGCTGGCTTTGCGCGGTGATGGTGACGTTGATCTGCTGGCCGGGAATCGTCGGCTGGCCACCGAGCGAGCCGACGGAGACCTGGGTGTTCTGCGCCTGGATCGCCGATGTGACGTCGCTTGGCGTCAGCTGGTATTTCAGGAGCTTGTAGGGATCGAGCCAGACGCGCATGGCATATCCCGAGCCGAAGACGTTGATGCTGCCGACGCCTTCCAGGCGCTGGATCTGATCCTCGATCGAGGTCGACATGATGTTGCCGAGGTCGACCGAATTGCGCTTGCCGTCGGTTGAAACGAGCGAGCCGACGAGAAGGATGCTCGAGGTCGAGCGCGTCACGCTGATGCCGGCATCGATGACGTCGCCCGGAAGCTGCGACTGTACCAGCTGCAGCTTGTTCTGCACCTGCACCTGGGCGATGTCGGGATCGACGCTCGTTCCGAAGGTGAGCTGGATGCTGGCTGAACCGGTTGACGAGGTCGAGGTCATGTAGGTGAGGTCGTCAAGGCCGGTCATGCCGTCCTCGATGATCGTCGTGACCGATTTCTCGACGGTTTCGGCGCTGGCGCCGCGATAGGTGGCATTGATGCGGACCGTCGTCGGCGCGATGTCGGGATATTGCGAGATCGACAGCGTGAAGATCGCCAAGAGCCCAGCGAGCATGATGGTGATCGCAATGACCCAGGCGAAAATCGGACGTCGGATGAAAAACTTGGCCATCGGTTGTTCCTGTGCGGCTGAGACGGTGACGATGCGGGGCTTTCAGCGATTACTTCGCTGCGGGCTTCCCAGCGTCACCGGCCGCGGGCTGCTCGGCAGGCACGACCACGCCGTTGTCATTGATCTTCATCGGAACCGGCTTCACCGGCATGCCTGATGTGATCGACTGCAGGCCGCTGACGATCAGCTGATCGCCGTCCTTGATGCCTTCGGTCACGAGCCAGGAATTGTTGGAGGGCGAGCTGTTCTCGAAGGCGCGGGTTTCGACCTTGCCGTCGGCGGACACGAATTGCGCCGTCAGCCGGCCGTTGGCATCGCGGCTCGTCGCCAGCTGCGGCAACGCATAGCCGACTTCAGCGCCAAGCTCGACCGTTGCGCGGACGTACATGCCGGGCAGGACGATACGGTCCGGATTGGGAAAGAGCACGCGGATGATGAAGGTGCCTGTGGTCTCACTGACCACCTGCTTCGACATGTCGAGCTTGCCCTGCTGGTTGTATTCCTTGCCGTCTTCCAGGATCAGGTGGAAGGGGACATTGTCTGCGCCCTTGATGTTGCCTGCGGTCATCGCATCGCGCAGCTTGAGGAGATTGGTGCTCGATTCGGTCAGCGAGATATAGATCGGATCGAGCTGGCGGATCGTCGTCAGCGCCGTCGACTGGTTGGCCGAGACGACGTTGCCGACATTATAGACGGTCTGGTCGATGACGCCGTCGAAGGGGGCGATGATCCTCGTATGGTCGAGGTCGATCTGTGCGGCGGAAAGCGCTGCCTTTGTCGATTCGACTTCGGCCTTGGCCTGAAGCAGCGTCGTCTTGGCCGTTTCGAATTCGATCTGGGTCGCGCCGCTGCCGACGAGGCGCTGATATCGTTCGAGATTGCTTTCAGCGCTCGGCACGCTCGCCTCGGCCTTGGAGATTGCCGCCTTGGCCTGCTCGACGGCAGCGATATAGGGCGCATCCTCGATCTGATAGAGAAGGTCGCCTTTCTTGATCTCGCCGCCTTCCTTAAAGGCGATCTCGCGGATGAGGCCGCTCACCTGCGGCCGGATGTCGGCCGTCTGGAAGGTTTCGGCGCGGCCGGGAAGGATCGTGGTGATCGGGAAATTACCCTTCTTCAGCGTGATCACGCCGACCGGGGCCGCCTGCTGCGCCGCGCCCGCGCCGGCACTGCCGGCAGGCTTGCCGGCGTTGTCGCTGCAGGCGGCAAGCAATGCGCCGACCACCAGGGCCGAGGAGATGAGGAGGGCACGCCGTATCATTCTGAAATCCCTGTGCGTTGGCAATCGCCGTTCGATCCACGGGCTCGGCAGGGCCGAGCGCAGGCTTATATAAGCGTCAGGATTGATTTGGCCTCAAATGCCACGATCCGAATTTAAGAAAAGCTTTACGAAGTGACGTAAGTCAGCAACCGTCACTTAGCAAGCTTTATTTTGCAGTGCGGCATCCACCAGACACACGATTTCTTCGGCGCGGTGCACGAGCGTGTCCTTGTCGTCGCGGGCAATGAGGATGGGATGCAGCACGCAGGCGAGCACGTCGGCAACGGTATGTGCCGCGCGCTCTGGATTGCGGCAATGATAACATCCCTCCGCCATACCCGTGCGGATGATCTCGCCGAGCTTCTCCTCGATTCGGGCGCGATAGCGATTGCCGGCCTCGAGTTTGGCCTCGATGGTCGAAAGCACCATTTCAAAGAGGTAAGGGTTCTTCTGGATGTCCTGCAGATGGCTTTCCAGCAGACGCAGGACGAAGCGGAGCAACTGCTCCTTGGGCGGCAGGTCCTGGTCGAAAGCGGCGAAACGTTCGGTGGCGTTGTCGAGATGGCGCCCGGCGATCGCATCGACCAGTGCGACCTTGGAACGGAAATGCTTGAAAACGTTGGCGGGCGACATGTGGAGCGCTGCGGCGACATCGGCGATCGAAACCGCAACGAAACCGCGCTCGCGAAACAGCATCTCCGCCATGGAGAGAATGTCTTCCCGCGTTTCCTCGGCCTTGCGTCTCGGCCTTCTCGCCATCTGTCCCCCGCCGGGCCGAGCCCGATCCCTTTTCGGCCGATGCTAGCGCATAAGCCCGAAAACCGGAATCGATTTTCGGAAGGGATTATGCGCCAATTCAAAGTGATAGAGCGTCCTAGCGCGTCTGCCGGACGCGCGGCGCTCTATTGCGATTGGGCGAAACGCTGCAAGCCGGTGATCGGCTCGGCGCCTTCATGCATCGCCATCAGGGAAGTAGCGAGCGAGATTGTTTCGGATACGGGCTAGCGGCGTCTCGCCGCTGTCGTCGGGAACAAACCGGGTGCCGGTGATCGCCTCGTAAGCCCTGATATAGACGGCCGAGGTCTGCTCGATCAGTTCGACGGGGATCTCGGGGATTTCGTCCTTATAGGGATCGCAGCGCTCCGCCACCCAGGCGCGGACGAAATCCTTGTCGAAACTTTCCGGGCGTTTGCCGGCGGCAAAGCTTGCCGGATAGCTTTCGGCAAGCCAGTAGCGGCTGCTGTCGGGCGTGTGGATCTCGTCGGCAAGGATGATATTGCCGTCGCCATCGGTGCCGAATTCATACTTGGTGTCGACGAGGATCAGGCCCTGCTTCGCCGCCATCTCCTGGCCGCGGGCAAAAAGGGCAAGCGCGTATCGCGACAGGGTCTCCCATTGCTGCCTGGTCAGAAGGCCGCGCGTGACGATTTCGGCAGGCGTCAGCGGCTCGTCATGACCGCCGTCGAATTCCTTGCTCGTCGGTGTGATGACGGGTTCGGGCAGGATCTGGTTGTCGCGCATGCCGTCGGGCAGGCGCATGCCGTACATCTCCCGCTCACCCTTCTTGTAGAGCGTCAGGATCGAGGTGCCGGTGGTGCCGGCGAGATAACCGCGCACGACGATCTCAACCGGCAGGATGTCGAGCCGCTTTCCGATGACGACATTCGCATCGGGATAACCCAGAACGTGGTTCGGGCAGATATCCTTCGTCGCCTCGAACCAGTAGCGTGCCGTCTGTGTCAGCACCTGGCCCTTATAGGGAATGCAGGTGAGGATACGGTCGAAAGCGCTCAGCCGGTCGGTGCTGATGATGATGCGGCTCCCGTCCGGAAGGTCGTAATTCTCGCGCACCTTGCCGCGATAGTAGTTCGGCAATTCCGGGAAATGGGCTTCGGAGAGGATTCGCACGACGCTCGACTGTCCTTATGATTGGGTGAAGGTTTCCTGCTCTAGTTCCATTGCCGGCGAAGTCAAGCAGAGCCCCGAATATCGCATCACAGCCAGAAGAGAGCCAGGAGAAACAGAGCGAGACCATAACTTGTAACGGCAAGCGGCCAGCCGGCGCGCAGGAAGTCAGCGAAGCGGTAGCCGCCGATGCCCATCGCCAGCGTGTTGTTGTGATGACCGAAGGGTGTCAGGAAATCGAGCGAGGCGCCGGCGGCGACGGCAATCAGATAGGCGTTCGGCGCATGCTGGCCGGCTCTTGCGAATTCCAGCGCGATCGGGGTCAGCACGATCGCGACCGTCGCGTTGTTGACGAAGGGCGTCAGCGCCATCGCGAGGAAGAGGATGAGGGCGATGCCGATGAGTGGGTGGGCGATCGGCACGACCAAGCTCAGCCAGCCGGCAATGGTTTCGGCCGCTCCGGTGGTCGCCACCGCCTGGCCGATCGGAATCATCGCCGCGAGCATGATGATGATCGGCCAATTGAGATCGGCCATTGCCTGGCGGATATTCAGATGATTGAGCAAGGCGAGCACGAGCACGACGCAGGCAAAGGCGATATCGGGACGCAATCCGGCCGCGGAGGCGGCGACGCCGCAGGCGAAGAGTGCGAAAGGCTGCCATGAGAAGAAGGCCGGTTCGGCCGGGACTGTCGGAGCAAGCGGCAGGCACTCGCTTTCCTCTAGCGCTTCGGCAATCGCTATGCGGGGGCCTTCCAGCGTCAATATATCGCCGATCGACAGCTGCAGATCGATAAAGCGGCCCTCGATGCGCGGCGCGCGCATGGAAAGAGCGGTGACCAAGACGCCGCGGTTATGAAAGACCTCGAGCGAGCGGATGCGTGAACCCACAAGCGTGCTTTCCGGCATGACGACGCTTTCGACACGGGTAAAATCCGGATGCAGGCCATGCGGATGGTCATCGGCAATCAGCGCCTGCGCGGCGGCAAGGCCGGCGAAGACCGCGTCCGCGCCTTCGGCAAGCAGCACGTCTCCCGGTTCGATCGCCGACTGGTCGAGCGGACCGAAAACAAAATTGTCGCTGCGGATCAGCGCGTGCGGCTTGACCCCGAAACGCGACGGACACTCGGAAAGCCGAACACCGATCAGCGGCGAGACATGAGGGACGCGACGCTCGACGACGATGCGGCGCACAGCCGATGAAACCGTTGGAGGGGCTTCGTCCGGTTCCGGAAACAGACGTTGTATGCGAAGAGTGACGAGCAGAATGCCGGCGATTGCGACCGGCAGGCCGACATAGGCGAAATCGAAAAAGTGAAAGCCTGCACCGGTCGCCTTGGCGAGAGCATCGCTGACGAGCAGATTGGCCGGCGTGCCGATCAGCGAGACGAGGCCGCCGAGCAGGGCCGCGAACGAGACGGGCATAACGAGCTGGCGGCGGGGGATCATGAGCGCTGACCCGAGCCGCAGAGCCACCGGCAGGGTGATCGCGAAGGCGCCGATATTGTTCATGAAGATCGAAATGAAGCCGGCAAGCAAGGACGTGCCTGATATGACCTTGAAGTCCGAGAGCCTTGCGGCCGCGAAACGGGCCGCCAGACTGTCGAAGAGCCTGGCGCGCGCCAGCACCTGGACGATCAGCAGGATCTCGACGACGGTGATGACGACGGGACTGGCGAAGCCCGTGAAAATCTGGTCGGCCGGATAAAGACCGAGCGCGTGGCCGGCAAGCAGGCCGGCGATCGAGACGATCTCGATGCGGAAACGTTCGAGCGAAAAGAGGATGAGCATCGCCAGCAGAAGGATCAGCAGGGATGCTTGCTCGAGCGACATGGGCGGATCCGGTGGTTCATCGATCACGCGGACTGTAGCCGTTCTTTATCCGCTGTACAGGGCGCCGGTCCGCAAAGATGGAACAGTCCTCACGTCCTGCTTGAACTTCGTTGCGCCTGCCACCGGCCTGCGGCATTCCGCTCCAGCATGGGCGTTGCGAAGACGCCGACCGTGCGTGCCATCCATTGCGGCCCGGCGGCCGCCAGCCTTTCGCGCCAGCGCTCCGATTGCAACATGGCGGCGCCGATGACGACCGGTTCGATACCGCAAGCCGCCAGAAGATCAAGGCCTGCAACGATCGAGGCGCCGCTGGAAATGACGTCGTCGATCAGCGCGACGCGCCGTCCCTCAAGCAGCGGCAGCATGCGCGGATCGATATAGAGGCGCTTCTGTTGCGTCGGCGTGGTGATCGAGGACAAAGCGACGGAGAGTTCGTCGCGGTACCAGAATTTGCGCGAGGTGCCGAGCGGGATGTAGCGGCCGTGGCCAAGCTTCTGCGCAAGGGCGGCGGCGAGCGTCAGGCCGAGTGTCGGCAGGCCTGCGACGATATCGACGTTCATCGGCCTGATCTTTTCGGCGAGGCTTTCCGCCAGTGCATCGAGGACGTCGAAGCTCGCCTGATTGACGATCAGCGAGGCGAGGGCATGATCGCCATCATCAAGCACCCGGATCGGCAGGCGAAGCTGGCGGCCGTCTTCCAGCGCGGCGACATAGAAGGAGGTGAACTCTCCCGCGTCGACAAAGCTGCCGGGCGGGTGAATCTCCTGCCAGAAGTCGTGCGGCGCGATGTCCGGGACGCCGGTCAATTGCGCCTCATCCTCTCCATGCCGGCTCGGCGGCGCAGCGCCTGCAATTCCGCTTCGCTTAGCGCGCGGACGGCGCCTTTCGGCAGTTCGCCGAGTTCCAACTCGCCGATCGCGACGCGCACGAGGCGAAGGCACTCGGTGCCGAGCGCCTCCAGCATGCGGCGGATCTGGCGGTTGCGGCCTTCGTCGAGCTCGACCTCGATCCATGAGTTCCTGTCGCCTTGGCGCAGGCGCCGCGCGGCGGTTGCCGTCAGCAATTCGCCGTCGTGGCGGATGCCTGACATCATGGCGGCAAACGCCTCGTCGTCCATGATGCGGTCGATCTGGACATGATAGGTCTTCGTCACATGCGTGACCGGATCGAGCAGGATTTGGGCAAATTCCGTGTCGTTGGTGAAAAGCAGCAGGCCCTCGCTTGCCTTGTCGAGCCGGCCGACCGGGGAGAGATGCGGAATGTCGAATTCCCTGAGGCAATCATAGACCGTTGGCCGGCCTTCGGGATCGTGGCGCGTGGTGACGAGACCACGCGGCTTGTTGAGCATCAGGTATATTTTCGTCTCGGCGGCGATGACCAGCCCGTCGACGCTGATCTTTGCGGTGGCAAGATCGACCCATGCGGAGACATCGCTGACGGTGCGGCCGTCAACGGCGACGCGGCTTTCGGCGATCAGCCGTTCGGCCTGAGTGCGGGAGCAATAGCCGAGCTTGGAAAGGGCGCGGGGAAGGGTGACCCGCTTAGCCGCGGCATCGTCAGCGGACTTTGTCCGCGCGCGCGTTTTGTGCGGTGGCCGCCGCTCTCTCATCTGCCGTCCCTGTCCTGTCTCGATGCCATCTCTTGGCACGAACAGCGCGAGGATTCCAGCAAGGTAAGAAAAAACCGGGGGGATAGCGGATGCCGCAACGAAACGTCAGCGCTTCGAGGAAAAGCGCTGTCAGACATGATGGAGGTTGCCCTGCCTTAGCGGCAGGCCATGAAGCCGGCCAGTTCCTTGCGGCTGACGACGATACCGGCAGCGGCCTTGTCGGGGTCGGGATGTGTATAAGACAGGCTCGGCATTTCCGGCAGTTCGAGTGCCTGACGCATATTCATGATACCGACCGCGTAACGGCCGTTGGCGCCGTCGACGCTGACTTCAATGATGCAGTTGGCCCTCTTGTTATCCATTGTAGTCCTCCCTTCGTTTTTTATATTCCCACCACTTGCATTAAAAATTGGTTTTTCTGAGACATAAGCATTTACGCACCCTGCCGAAAAATGGATCGGCGGGTGCGTAAAAAAGCTCGTTCTGGATGGATTTGGCGTTTAGCGCCACCAATGGCGGGGCTGGGGCTGCGAAGCGCCGGAAAGCAGATATCCGGCGAGGAACCCGATCGCGCCTGCAAGCGCCAGCGCAGTCGTCGTCGCTGCCGCGTGCTCGCGGGCAGCACCCGCGGCGGCAGCCCCTTCGGCCTTGATCTGGGCGACGGCGTTTTTTGCGCGGGGCAGGGCATCCTCGTAAGCCTTGCCGGCGCGGCCGCGCACCTCGTAATAGGCTTCGGCGCCCTGAGCGGAAATCATCTTCTGCAGGCGCGATACTTCCTGCTGAAGCGCGGCAATGTCCTTGCTCACAGATGCTCTGATGTCTTCGGTATTGGCGGCCATGTCGGTCTCCTTTCTTCAATGGGAGAGACAACACCTCAAACGGTGATAGGTTCCGAAATGCGGGCCGTTGATTTGTGACGGAAATTTAAAGCGCGCCGGTCGGAAGCGATTTAATCCTTCATTAACCATAAATTCGCTCAAGGCGCTGTTTTTTAGGCACCTTTCGGCCGCTGAGGATGCGGTTTCGATGAATTTTTGACCGGCTGATAAAGGAATTTTCGGGACTCCGACCCGAAAAGGCAGCCTGTGGATAACGGCGAGCGCCAAAAATCCTTGCCGAATCAACCTGTTACAAAAATGTCAAAAAACTTTGTTTTGGTGTGTTGACTGTTTGGGAGGGTTAGTTCTATAAGCCCACTCACTGAACGAGGGCGGCGGCGCTGCTGGCGACGAAGTCTTTCGTTCTAAAGAAACTCAAGCGGATTGGCGATTGCTGGTTTGTGTTCTG